>NZ_JBEXUX010000034.1:0-114004 GCF_040629175.1 Embleya sp. NPDC005971
GTCGCGTTCGCCCGCGTCGACCTCTGCCTGCTTCACCCGGTCGCGCACCGCGGTCTCGGTCAGGTCGAAGTCCTTCGCGACCTGCCCGACCGACCGGTCGCCCTGCCGGCACAGCGCGACGATCTCGGCTTTGAACTCCGGCGTGAACGAGCGGCGAGGCCGAGGCTTCTTCTTCCCCATGCTCTCCATGATGGACATCCTCCCCAGAGAGGCCAAAGCCCCTCATCCAGGGTG
Source organism: Embleya sp. NPDC005971 (assembly GCF_040629175.1). Taxonomy (NCBI): domain Bacteria; kingdom Bacillati; phylum Actinomycetota; class Actinomycetes; order Kitasatosporales; family Streptomycetaceae; genus Embleya; species Embleya sp. NPDC005971. Next base: position 235 of record NZ_JBEXUX010000034.1, read on the forward strand.
TCCGTCAAAGTGGATCAAGCCCACCTCCGCCCCACGGCCTCGTCGCACTCCCGACCCGCCCTCACTCCCATGCCCCGACCCACGCCTACCCGCACCTCCACCCCCGGCGCGTCAGCGCCCCCGCCCCAGTCCACCCTGGTGATCGACGTGCGAAGCGCGGAGAGCGGCGGAGCCGCAAACTTTTGACTTCGTGGCCCGTAGCGAAGCGAAGGGACACGAAGTCACGAGCGAGGGGCCACTTTTTTGTGGAGGAGCCCGCGACGGAGCAAAAAGTGGTGCCTCGCGAGCCGGCGCCGAAGGCGCCCAATAGAAGCAGCGCTGCATCGCCAAAAGCCGCCCGCCCTGCTCGCTACGCTCACGACCCCGGCCCACCACTCCCTGCACTTGCGACTTGGGTCGGCCTACCCGCCCCCGTCCACGACACCGGCCACCGGCTCGCCGCGCCCACGACTCCCCCACCGGCTCACTCCGCTTGCGACTTGCGTCAGCCCGTTCGCTGAGCTTGCGACTCCGGCTCACCGGATCACTACGCTCGCGACCCCACGCCGCCAACTCCCCACACTCGCGACTCGCGCCGGCCTACCCACCCCCTCCAGAACTCCCCCCACCGGCTCACTCCGCCTACGAATTGCGTCAGCCCGTACGCCGAGCCTGCGACTCCGACTCACCGAACTGCTGCGCTCGCGACCCCACGCCGCCGACCCCCGCACTCGCGACTCGCGTCGGCCTACCCGCCGTGTCCACGACTCCGGCCACCGGCTCGCCGCGCCCCCGACTCCGGCCGACCAAGCTCGCCGCGCCCATGACCCGCCGCCCCGCCCGGCTGCCGGCCCCGACATCCGCGTCCCGATCCGAGCCGAGCCGAGCCGATCCAGCCCAAACCAATCCGAGCCGATCCGAGCCGATCCGCCCCCTATGTCCCATGCGTGGCGGTGGCGTTGGGGCCCCGAGGAGCCCTACTCCACCTCCACCCCGTGGGACTCGGCGACGCCCAGGAGGCCGTTGCGGAAGCCGTTGGTGGTGGGGGAGAAGGTCCAGGTGTCGTCGGTGCGGACGAATGCGCCCAGGACCATGGCGGTTTCGCCCGGGCGGCGGGTGGGGACCGGGTTGTCGCCGAGCCGGCGGCCGTCGGCCTGGTCGAGGCGGGTGAGCCTGGCTCCGCGGAGGGCGGCCAGGTCGCCGTTGGGGGCGCGTTCCTGGTCGACGGCGGCGGCCAGGACCAGGCGGTCGGCCTCGCGGGGCAGCAGGGTCAGGTCGACCAGGAAGGCCACGCCGTCGCCGATCCGGACCGCGCCTTCGGGGCTGGCCGGGTTGTTGAAGAACACGAAGTGTTCGTCGCCGAGCACTCGGCCACGACGACAGACGAAGGCGCACGGGTCCAGGGCCGGCGCGTTGCCCGGTTCCCACGCGAGTTGCACCAGGATCCGGCTGCCGGGCGCGGCCGGCGCGGTGCCGCCCGCACCGGGGCCGAGCCGACCGCGCAGGCCGTGTTGTCCGAGCAGGCCGACCAGTTCGGGGCCGGTGATCAGGCCCAGCGGCTTGTTCCGGATGAACTCGTGGCTGCCGGGCCCGAACCCGGAGGTGGTCACCAGCAAACCCTTGTTCGCGCCGTGGTGTTGCACCGTGCCGGCCAGGTCCCGCACCGCCGTGGGCGGGACCGTGTTGCGGTAGCGCTTGACCTGCACGACGATCTTGCCGCCGCGGATCGGGTCCGGGTCCACCGCGACCACGTCCACCCCCTGGTCGCCGCTGCGCGCGGTGGTCTCGACCTGCATGCCCATGCGCTTGAAGAGTTCGGCGATCAGGTTCTCGAACTCGATCGGGTCCATCACGAACAGGTCCGGGTCGTCGTCGCCGGCACGCGCGGGCGCCGGGGTGATGGTCGGTGCCGGCGCCGGGGTCGGCGCCGACGCGACGCTGTCCGCGAGCCGGATCGGCTGTACCGGGGTGGGCCGATCCGGACGCGTGGACAGGGTCCCGCTCATCGCCTCCAGACACGCGACCGCGTCCACCCGATCGAGGCTGATCTGCCGAAACTCCCCGGCCTGCGCGGTCACCGTGAGCAGGTACGTGCGCCCGTGTCGACCGGTGGCCGGATTCACCGCCTGGACGAAGCCGTTGAGCACCACCGAATCGAGGATGCTCTCGTGGTCGGCGAAGAAGACCTCGGCCAGGATCCGGATCGCGCTCTGCGCCAGCACGTCGCGGTGGATCGTCCGTCGGTCGGTCGCGGTGCGCGCGACCTCCTTCTCCTGGTCGTCGGTCTTCACGTAGCGCACGCGCGCCACGGCCGGCACCACCTCGGTGGTCGGCAGTTCGTGGTCGACCACCAACTGCCGCGCGGCGGCGTCGAAGGCCACCGTCGAATGGTCGGAGAAGCCCTCGGGCCAATCCGGCGACGCCAGCAGGACGCCCTCGAAGTAGTCCTCGATCGCCTCGGGATCGCGCGCCGCGAGCCGCCGCACGAGGTCGTCCACCTGTTGGTTGCGCTGCGCGGCCAGCGCCCGCTGCCCGTTCGCCCAGTCCTCGAACTGCCGGTGGTAGTCGTTGTATCGCTGCTGCCGCTCGTACTCGGCGGCCTGCGCGGCCCGCAGGTCGTGGGCGTAGCGCGCCTGCGCCTGCGCCCGATCCTGCTCGTAGCGCGACTGGGCGCCGGGCGCGAAGCTGCCCAGCCCCGACGGCGCGGCCGGCTGATAGCGCGCCGGGTCGGGCATCGGGATCGGCCGAGCCAGTTCACCGGGTTGGAACGGTGGGATCTCCACGGCGCTGCGCAACCGCTCGATCCGAAAGCCCGGCGCACTCAGCCGGGCCCGCAGCACGCCTTGCAGTTCGGCGACCCGATCCTCGATCTCGGCGGTCCGGCGGGCCACTTCGGCCTCGCGGGACTGTTGATAGGCGCGCTGCGCCTCGCGGTCGGCCCGCGCGGCGGCCTTCTGCGCCTCGCGCCGGTTGCGTTCGTCGGCCCTGAGTTGTTGCTGGTGCGCCCGCAACTCGGCCTCGCGTTGCCGTTGTTGTTGCCGCTGCAGCTCGGCCCATGCCCCCAGCACGCCGGTGCTCCGCCGACTCGCCACGCTATCGCCCTTCCGCCCTGCACCCGTCCGCCCCCCGCGCCGGATCACATCCTGCCGTGTCGGACCGACCTACGCGAAGGCGGTCGGCGGGTTCGGGACGGATCGTCGTGGGCCTCAGCGCCCACCGCGCGAACCACCGCCCTTCGAACCTCCGGACGAACCGCTCGACGAACCGCTCGACGACCCACCCTTCGATCCACCGGACGAGCCCCGCGACGAAACCCCACCGACCCCGCCGCTCGTTCCCGACGAACTACCGGACGTGGAACCGGACAAGGAACCGGACGAAGAACCCGACGAAGAACCTGCGGTCGAAGACGAACGCGACCCGCCGCCGGAGGTGGCTCCCGGCAACAGAGGCCACAGTCGCGTCGAGGTCGACGTGGGCGTCGGGCCGGCCGTCGCGCTCTCCGTGAGCGATATTCCCGGCGGCTTCGTCGTCTTCTTGCCGTCACCGCCACAGCCCGACAGGATCAGGACACCCGCCAACACCCCGGCCACAGCCGTCGCGCCCGTCCGAATACCCGGTTTCCGTCCGCCTCGCATACACGCCCCCGTGGTCGAGTTTCGAGGGACTCTAGACCGGACCACCGGCCGCCGCAGCGGGGAATCCCCTCCCTCGCGCCCCTCCCCCACGGCGGCCGGACCCCCGCGCTACTCGCAGCCGACTCCGTCTCCGTCGCGGTCCAGGTGTTTGCCGTAGCCGGGGTCGCCGCGGTGGATCGGCGCAGCGCCCGCGGCCCGGACGGCGGTGCAGTTCTTGTAGTACGCCGGGCCGCCACCGCCGGTGCTGCTGCCGTCGCTCGTGCTGCTGCCGGCGCCCGGGTCACCGCCCGACGTCCCGGTACCGGACGAGCCCCCGGACGACGAACCGCCCACCGCAGAGCCGCCGTTGCTGCCGCTTCCGCTCGTGCCACCGCTCGTGCCCGGCGCCGGAGTGCTCGGGCGCGTGGTCGTCGGCGGCGCACTGGTCGCGGCCTGGGTGGACGGCGGCGCCGAACTCGGCGGCGCGGACGTCACCGGTGCGGATGTCGCCGGCGCCGTAGCGGACGCCGTACCACCGCTCGGCGACGGCTTGGGGCTGTCGGACCCCCCGTCGTCCCCACCGCAACCGCTCAGGGTCAGGGTCAACGTGACCGCCAGTGTCGCCGTGGCGACTCCGGGACGCAGGACCGACCCGGTTTTCGGCATGCGAAAAGCCGATATGCGCATGTGCGAGTTCCCCCCTCGAGATGTGCCGCCCGGGACTCTAGTCCCCTTCGGGGCCGCCGCTGCAGGCAACCACCGATTCCGTCGCGACCCCGCCGATCCTCGTGGGGTGCCGGGGTTCCGTCGAAGGTGTCCGGGTGCCGCGCCCGACAGCGCACGACCCGAATCGAGCGGTCCCACGCGCACCGGACATCCGGCCCGAGAACGAACACCGCCCGGCTTCCGGTCGCCGACATCGAGCAGTCGCGCGAACCGAAGGGCGTGGCACGGTGGTTGGCCTTCGTCGGTTCGTGGGGCGGCACCCTCGTCCCGGCGTGGACGCGGACCGCCCGAAGCGGGTCACCGAGCCGGTCCCGCGTGAGGGCCGGTCCCGCGTGGCCGGGTGGGTCGACGCCGAGCCGGGCCCGGGTCCCGGGAGAATGCTCGAATGAGTGCTTCCCGCGACATCCTCACACGCCCGGCCGCCGGGCCCGATCGCACGCTGCGGTACGGACCGGCGGCGGATCAACTCGTCGACCTCTGGCAGCCGGCGGCCGACCCGCGCGCGCTCGTGGTGGTCGTGCACGGCGGATATTGGCGGGCCGAGTACGACCGCAAGTACACATATCCGATGTGCGTAGCGCTGGCGGCCGAGGGCTACGCGGTCGCGAGCATCGAGTATCGCCGTGCCGGGCAACCGGGGGGCGGCCTGCCCGGCACGTTCGAGGATGTCGCCGCCGCGCTGGATCTGCTGTGCGCGGAGGCCGATCGGCCCGTGGTCCTGCTGGGGCACTCGGCGGGCGGACACCTGGCGGTCTGGGCGGCGCTGCGCGATCGGGTGCCGGCGGGTGGCGCGGGCCGGTTGCCGGCCGCGCCGCCGCTCGCGGGCGTGGTGTCGTTGGCGGGCGTACTGGATCTGGACGCGGCCCTGGCCCTGGACCTGGACGACGGGGCGGCGGCGGAGTTCCTGGGCGAGGACCGCTCCGAGGCGGTACTGGCCCAGGCGGACCCGACGCGGTTGGCGACGGGCGGCGTGGTCGGGCGGGGGCTGATCCTGCTGCACGGCGACGCCGACGAACAGGTACCGATCGCCCTTGGTCGGACCTTCGCGGCGGTGTCGGGCGCGCCGTTGCGGGTGTTGGCCGGCGTCGGCCACTTCGAGCCGGTCGACCCGCTCTCGGCGGCCTGGCCGGAGGTCGTCCGGGCGGTCGCGGAACTGGCGGGCTGACGCGGCCGATCGGGGCCGACGGCGGAGCATGGATGGCGGCCGGTCGCCGTACGCGCGACGGGCCGCTATCGCCGATTGGCCAGCAGTACGCCGATCCCGCCGATCACGATCCCGGCGAGCGCGGCCGGTCGCAGCGCCTGGTCGAGCAGGAGCCACGCGAGGATCGCCGTGGCGGCCGGGGTCAGGAAGAACAGCGTGCCGACCCGGCTCGCCGAGGATTGCCGCAACATCAGGTTGAGCAACGTGAACACGCCGATCGAATTGACCAGCACCATCCATCCGAGCGTGCCCACGAACGGCCCCCACGCGCTCACGTGCGGCGTCTCGAACAACAACGAAGCCAGCCCGATGAACGGCGCGCTGACCAGGAACTGCACCGCCGTACCGGTGCGCAGGTCGACGTCGTGCACGTAGCGCTTCTGGTACACGGTGCCCACGCTCAACCCGAGCAGCCCCAGCACGGCCAGGACCAGCGCCGGGACCGACAGCCGGCCGGGATCCGCGACGGCGAGAATCACGCCGAGCGTGCCCAGGCCGAAGCCAAGCCACTGCCGCACACTCACCCGCTCGCCGAGGAAGCGCCCGGCCAGGAGCGCGATCAGCACCGGATTGAGCCCCTGCACGAGAGCCACCACCGCAGCGGGTAGCCCCATCGAGAGCGCCGTGTACAACGCGCCGAACTGCAGCGCCTGGAAGAGCAGTCCGGCCACCATGACGTGGCCGAGTCGACGCCCGCGCGGCCACGGCGCGCGAACCGCGAGCGCGAACGCGCCGAGCAACAACCCGGCGAGCGCGAATCGGGCGAAGGTCAGCAGGAGCGGCGGCGCGGCGTCCACGCCGATCGCGCCGACGATGAACGCGCTGCTCCACAGCAGCACGAACACGGGCGGTATCGCCTTGCCGACCACGGCGGCTCGCGCGCCCCGGTCGCCCGAATCGGGCGACTGCGCGCCGGCGACGGACCGGGGGGCGGCACCTGCGCCGCCTCCGGCCTCCGACGCGGTTCCGGGACTCCCGCTGCTTCCGCCGCTTCCGGTATCTCCGCCGGTCCCGCCGCTTTCGGTGCTTCCGCTTCCGGTGTGTGCGGCATGTGCCGTGCGTGCGGTGGTCATCGAGGTCCCTCCCGGGTCACAGCATCGAGCGAGTAACTACCCAATCCGGTTACTCACCATGGCGCGCCCAGTCGTAACCTGTCAATCCGGTTATGCTGGCGGGGTGACCTTCACCTTCATCGGCGGCGACCTCGCGCTCGACCTGGTCGGAACACTGCAAAAGCGCCGCACCGAACCCCGCGACCTGCTGGACACGCCGGCCGCGCTCGGGGCGTGGGCGGTCGCCGCCGGCCTCGTGGACACCGCGCCGCCCGTCGACGAGGACGCACTCGCGACCACGATCGAGCTGCGCGAAGCGCTGTACCGGCTCGCGTGCGCCCGGGACACGGCGCAGGGGCACGGCGCGCGTGATCGCGCGACGCTGAACGACCTCGCCGCCGGCGCTCCGGTCACGGTGGCGCTGGCCGCCGACGGTCGGGTACGGCGTACCGGCGACATCGCCGCCGTCCTGGCCACGGTCGCGCGCTCGGCGGTCGTCCTGTTCGGCGGCGCGGACGCGGCGCGCGTCCGCGAATGCGAGGCGCCGACGTGCACCCGCCTGTACGTCGACTCGTCCCGGCACGGCAGCCGGCGCTGGTGCGACATGCGGGCCTGCGGAAATCGCGCCAAGGCGGCAAGCTTCCGCGCCCGCCACCGCGCCGCCGACGCCTGACCCGGCCGCCCCTCGGCGTGGGCCGGGGCCGCCCACCGGACCGCCCCGGCCCACCGACGAACGCTTTTCGCGCAGCCCTACCCGGGCGCGCCCAACGCCGAGGCGAGGATCCGCAGCGCCTTGTCGACCACGTCCCGGTCCGCCTCCGCGATCGGCTTCAGCAACCCGTCGAGCGCGTCGATCCGCGCGCGCATCGCCGCCCGCGCGCCCTCGCGCCCCGACTCGGTGAGGCAGACCAGGACCGAGCGGCCGTCCTCGGGGTTGGGCCGGCGCTCGATCAGGTCCTTGCGGGCGAGCCGGTCCACGCAGTGCGTCATCCCGCCCGACGAGTACATCACCAGCGGTTGCAGCTCACGCAGCGTCAGACCCGGCCGATCCGGTCGGGTCGCGAGGACGACCAACACCATGTACTCCGGCGCGGTCAGCCCCAACGCGCCGATGCTGCGCCGGTCGAAGTCCTCCATCGCGATCATCGCCTGATGCAGGCGCACCACGAAGCCCACCGAGGACGCCTCCACGTCCGGCAGTACCGCCGACCATGCCGACACCACGGAATCGGCGTAGTCGGTCTGTGCATCGCTCACGTCGTACTCCCTGACAGCCCGCGCCCGCTTGGTCCCGGGTCGCCACCGTAGTATCGGCGACCCGCCGCCGGCTCACAGCGTCCGAAAGTCCTCGAACGAGAACGCGGGCGAGACCACGCACGACACCAGCACCGCCTCCCCGGCCGCCGGCCGAGCCGCCTGCCACACCCCCGGCGGAATCACTACCTGCGGCTGCTCGCCCGCCTCCACGTCCGGGCCGAGAATCACCCGGCGCGGCCGGGCCTCGGGCGTCGTGCCGTCGCCGCCCAGGCGCAGTTCGAGCGGTCCGCCGCGATGCCAGAGCCACACCTCGGCGGACCTGACGACATGCCAGATGGACTCCTCGCCCGGGCAGAGCAGGTAGTAGATGGCGCTCGCGGTCTCCCGCGAGCCCGGGTATCCGGGCGGGGTCACATTCACCCGGCTGCGCCAGGTCTCCCGGTACCAGCCCCCTTCGGCATGCGGCACGAGCCCCATCACCCGGGCCAGTTCCGGCGGATCGAGCCGCGCCGGGGAAACGGTGGGACCGCCCCGGGTCTCGGACGCGGAGCGGGAAGCGGAGTCGGAAACGGAATCGGAAACGGAGTCGAACGTGGAGTCGGCATCGAATGCGGCGCCGGATACGGCGTCGGATGCGGAGGACATGGGTGCTCCCTCGGCTGGTGTCGGTTCCGGCGCCGGACGCGGCCGGAACCCACACCCTCACACGAACGGGCGCCCGAACCGGGCCTATCCCGCAGGTGCCGTGCACGGCGCGCCGCCACACACGTCCACGACCCGACCGGTGGCCAGGAATTCCGCCTTCTGTCGGCGGGCCACCGGCGAGTTGCGCGGGTCCGAGTGCGGATCACGCCCGTACTCGGGTCCGATCGGCGGCGTATTGCTCACCGGCGGCGCGGGCGACCCGCTGTCCCAGACCACCAGCGCGGACCCCCGGTAAGGCTCGCGCGGCAGCGGTCGAATCCCCCAGTAGGGATCCCGGTCGGGGTTGCGCCCGGGCGCGATCGCGGGCTCGTGGATGCGCGCCCCGATCGTGCGCGCCTCGGTCTCGGCGGTCACCGTGGAGACCTGGTGGTCGCCGAACGCGATCTGCATGAGCACCTGGTGGCGCGGTGTACGCGGCAGCGGACTGCGGTCCAGGCCGCTCGCGTAGCCGTTCGTCTCGCCCCGATCCCACAACATCTGGAACAGCGACAACACCACCTGCTGATCGAGCTTGTCCGGGAAACCGGCGTCCAGGATCTGTCCGTACGGCCCGAAGTCGGAGCTGCGGTTGAGCAGGACGCTGTAGTTCATCCCGGTCACCCCGAGCACACCACGCTTCGCGTCCTGGGACACCGCGAGCAGCGACCCGCCGAGAATGCCGCCCTGGCTGTTGCCGTCGTAGACCAGGCCCTTGGCGGTGTCGATCAACGGCCGCCCGTCGTCGGTCCGAAACGCCGGGTCGGCGCCGAAGCCCTGTTCGTGGATCATCCCCCGGCCCAGGAACAGCGCGTTCAGGAAGCCCTGTTGGGTGCGGTCCGGCACAGCGCCGAAACTGCCCGGGTCGGCCAGGGCGCGGGCCACGGTGGGCAGGTCCTCGTCCGCCATGCCGATCCACTTGGTGGCACAGAAGGTGATGTCGTGCTCGGCGGCCATCGCCTTGACGTTCCCGCCGCCCACCTCGTTGTTGCTGCCGAGCAGGCCGTGTCCGTACAACGATGCCTGCGAGGGCCGGTCGAACGCGGCCCGCGGGATCTCGCAACGGAACTGCGCCGCCTGGGTGTTCCCGGGCAACTGTCGCGGCAGCCCGTCCCGGCCGAGGTTGAGGGTGGAACCGGTGGGACCGCCGGGGCGGTTCAGGTAGCTGGGTACGGTGACCGTGCCGGTGACCTCGCGGGCGATCCGCGAATCCTGCTCCGGAGTCGGGTTCTTCACTCCGGTCACGGTGAACTGCGGCGCCCGGTCCCCGAGTCGGCCGAACGCGTCGTCGCGCATTCGGAGCATGCCGGCGGTGAGGTTTCGCTCACTCGCGACGGTGAAGTCCCAGGCCAGGTACAGGTCGCGACGCTCGACGCCGGCGCGATCGAGGCGATCCAGCGCCGGGCGCAGTTGCGCCTGCCGAGCGGCCGATGGGTCGCGGCGCGGCAGGGTCCGGCCCGCGATCCGGGCGAAGGTCTCCGGCGCGGCGATCACCCGTCCGTCCGCGTCGCGCAGGTTGCGCAGGCCGACGACGTAGCGGTGGCCGGGGACGAAGTTCCTGGCCGGGTGCACCAATAACGCTCGGCGGGTCGGGTCCGTGGCGTTGGCGTCGAGTTCGGCCCAGTGGGGCCAGCGTTCGCCGGTCTCGGTGTCCACGATGACGATCGGCGCGTTCCGGGCGAGCGATGCGCCGACGTCGGTGACCGGCGCCGCGCCGCTGCGACCGAGGTCGACGCCGGGGATCCGGGTGATCAGCGTCGAGCCGGGCGAGAAGCCGTCGTTGCGGTTCCAGGCGTCGGGCGTGGCGCCGTGCGGCATCATCGCCGCCGTGAACGCGACCCGACGTCCGGTGTCGGTGTGCCGATCGGCCTGCGTGTACCAGTTGTTCGGGAACGGCAGGAGACACGCGGCCGGGTCGATCGGATCGCAACCGGGTTCGCCGCCCGGGTGGTTCGGGTGCGCTTCCGCGGCGGGTGGGACCAGGAACGACAACGACAGGGCGGCCACGACGGCGACCACCGCGGCCGGCAGCCGGCGGCGGGGACGGTGCGCGGTTCGGCTCACTATTCCTCCAACTCCTACGGCGAGCGAGGGCTGTGCAGGAATATCCACCGACATCTTGCAGCGCTTGCGGCGCAAGGGGAACGGGGAGCGGAGGTGACGAGTGGGAATCGCGCACCCGGTCGGGAGCGCGAACGTTCCCCGTCACGGGGAGCCCGTGGCGGGGAACGCGATGGTGGGTGGATGTCGGATCGGGATCGGGCTGTCGGTCGGTCAGACCTTGGCGAGCGCGCCGGGGTCGACCGATACCTCGACCGTACGGAAGCCGCCGGCCACGCCGCGCAGCGTGAAGCACACGTCCGCACGGCCCATCGTGGTGCGCACGACCACTCCCGGTGCGCCTACCGGGACGGTCTGCTTGGTGAAGCCGCCGAGTGACTGCTTCGCCGTGACCTTGTCGCCTACCTTCATATTCATCGTTCCGTTTCTCCCCGTTGCGTACCTGCATGGGTCGCCCACACGCCGCGCGCCTTACCGGGTCGCCGAAGTCGCGCGGCGGCGGGATGTCACGGAGTACGGCTCGCCTGGGACCCGGCCATCGGCATGCGTGCCGGGCGGGGTCGTAGCGGCAGCCGGCACCAGAATACGGCGGACGTCGCGCCTTGGCGCCTGAATATCGGGTCGAGACACCTGGGTTTCATGGTGGAAGTCCCGTTTGTCGCCGAGCGTGGACGGCCCGGGTACGGTGCGTGTGCGATCGCCGCTTTCGCGGCGTACGGGTGATCGACTCGGCTCGATGGCAACCGACTTGCCGTCGCCCACGGTCATCGCGCCGGCGTGCGCCGGGCGCGGTGCGAATGCTCACTCGTACGGCGCAGCCACCGGCGCGTTCGCCCATCCGCCGGCCGACGATTGATCGATGACGCCGTCGCGAATGCAGCCGCCGGGTTCCGGGCAGCCACGGGCATGACCGCCGTACTGGTCGCCGCCGGCGCCTTCTTGATGACCCTGCTCGGCGGTTGGGTGGCGCAGCGCATCGGTGATCGCCGACACCTCGTCCTGGGCTTCGCCGCCGGGCTGATGCTCGGTGTGGTCGCCTTCGACCTGTTGCCCGAGGCGCTGGCCGCGGCCGGCGAACGGCTGGCCGGCGTACCCGAGGCGTTGTTGATGTTCGTCCTCGGCTTCCTGGTCCTGCACGTGATCGAGCGCTCGGTGGCGATCCACCGGGGGCACGAGGGCGAGTACGCGCCACATGCCCACCAGCACGCCCCGACCGTGGGCGCGGACGGACGGGCCAAGGGCATCGGCCTGACCGCCGCCGCCGCGCTGGTGGGGCACAGCGTGATGGACGGCTTCGCGATCGGCGCGGCCTTCCAGGCCGGTACGACGGTGGGCACCACGGTGGCGATCGCGGTGGTGGCGCACGACTTCGCGGACGGCTTCAACACCTACACGGTCACCCGCCTGTACGGCAACGACCGCCGCCGGGCGCTGGCCCTGCTGGGGGCGGACGCCCTGGCGCCGGTGACGGGCGCGGCCATCACGCTCGCCTTCACCATCCCGGAACACGCCCTCGGCCTCTACCTGGGCTTCTTCGCGGGCTTCCTGCTCTACCTCGCCACCGCCGACATCCTCCCCGAAGCGCACAGCCCACACCCCTCGGGCTCGACCCTGCTGTGCACGATCGCGGGCGTGGGCTTCCTGTGGTGGGCGATCTGGCTGGCGCAGTAGCCGGGGGCGTCCTGCGGGGCCGGTGGCGCCGGCGTGTTCGTGCCGGGCCGGTGGCGCGGGCCGTCGTTCAGCGCGACAGCGGGCCGGTGCGCTCGATCAGGTCCCAGCGATTGCCGTAGAGGTCGCGGAAGACCGCAACGACGCCGTACTTCTCCTGCCGCGGCGGCTCCTCGAAGATCACGCCGGCGGCGAGCATCCGGGCGTGCTCCCGGGCGAAGTCGTCGGTGTACAGGAACAGTCCGACCCGCCCACCGGTCTGATCCCCCACCCGGGAGCGCTGCTCCTCGTCCACGGCCCGGGCCAGCAGCACCGCCGCCTCGTTCGGCCCCGTGCCCGGCGGCGCGACCACGACCCACCGCTTGCCGTCCTCCATCGGGGTGTCCTCGCGCAGGTCGAACCCGAGGGCTCCGGTGTAGAACGCGATGGCCTCGTCGTAGTCCCGCACCACCACCGCCACCAGCCCGAGCCGATTCATCGCCCGCTCCCGCCGGCCGCAACCGCCGAACCGGCCGCGAGCGCGAGGCACAGCGGTGAGTAGGCCACCCGGTCCAATCGGCGAAAGCGCACCGAGGACGATCCCGGCGACGCGAGATCGGTGCGCCCGGCCAGGCCGAGCACCCCACGCAGACCCAGTACGCCGGCCACCCCGAACGCCCCGAGCCGAGCCACCGCCGGCCGACTCCTCGGTCGGCCCGCGACCAACAGCGCCGCCGCGCCCAGCGCCCCCGCGACGGCGAAGCACGCCGCCGGCCCGGGCACGCTCCCCCGTCCGACCACCGCGTCCGACAACGACTCCCGATCGGGCAGCGGCCACGACGACCCCAGCCCCCACGCCACATGCAGCCCGGCGAGCGCGGTCAGACTCCCCGCCGACATCCGCGCGGCAACACCCTCGATCGTCATGCGCCCCAAGCTACCCGGCGCCACCCACACCCCTCGGCCACGGGTCGGCGCCCGGCTCGTCGCGCCGGATTCCGCTGTGGGCGGACCTCCTTGCCTTCGAGCCACATCGGCGTAAGTTGAATTACATGATTACAACGAAGCAGGAAGCAGTCCGAGGCTGGTTCACCGGACGCCTCCCCGAGGCACTGTTCACCGCGCTCGTCGACGTGATCGTCGATCGCGAGGAGATCACCGTGATCGGCCGCATCCCCGAGCCGGATCTCGCCGACGACGTCTCCACCGACGAACGCGACGCGGCGCGCGACGGCCGGATCGCCGAATTCCGCGAACGTACCCGCGAGGACCGGATGGCCGTGGCCCGCGAGGCCGAGCGTCGCTTCGGCCGCAAGGTCTCCTGGGGCGTGGAATGCGGCGGCACCCGGGCCCTGTACACCACGGTCTCCGTGCCGGTGATGACCCGGTTGCGCCAGCCCGAACGTCAGGTCCTGGACACCCTGGTCGCCGGCGGCGTCGCCCGCAGCCGCAGCGACGCGCTGGCCTGGTGCGTACGCCTCGTGCAACGCAACACCGACACCTGGCTCACCGACCTGCGCGAGTCCCTGGAAACCGTCGAACGCATCCGCACCCAGGGCCCCGACACCACCCCCGCCGAGTAACGCCGGGCACCCACGAGGGCGGCGGCACCGGGCCGTCCCGGTGCCGCCGCCCTCGGTTCGTCGCGATCCGGCGGGCGAGGCCGGTGCACGAAGCCCGGCCCGGCGGCGGGCGAGGCGCCTCCCCGCCGCTCCCACCGAGACCAGCCGGGGCCGGACGCCTAGCGCGCCAGCCGCAACCGGACCGTCGTGCCCGTTGCCTCCGTCGAGCGGATTTGCACGAGGTCGCAGATCTGGTTGGCCATCCACAACCCGCGGCCGCCGTCCTGCTCGGGCGTGGGGCGGTGGCGGCCGGCGAGCGGATCGACGATGTGGCCGGCGTCGCGGATCTCGCAGACGAACGAGGCGCCCTCGGTCCAGACCGCGACCGTGCCGCGGCCACCGCCGTGCACGATGCTGTTGCCCGCGATCTCGCTCACCGCCAGGATCGCGTGGTTGACCTGCGCCCGCGACGCGTCGGCCATGGCGCGGCGGACCAGCGAGCGCACCTCGGCCAGTTCGCCGGAGCGGAACGCCAGGCGGTCGGCGTGCCGGGGCACCGCCGGCAGCTCCGGGCCGATCAGGGTCGCGGCGAAGTCCGTCGCGGCGAGCTGTATCCCGTCCCGCTCGACCGCACCGGTCAGCACCCGCGGATGCGACTGCCGTACGCCGTCGATCACTTCCCGGTCGAGTGCGGAGACGTCGTACGGACACAGGAGCTGCCAGGCCAGGTCGTCGAACGCGAGGTTGAGCAGCGCCTCGTGGTGTCGGCACTCGACGATCTCCTGGGCGGACCGGCCGGCCCAGATCGGCTCGCCGATGCCGCGGAACACGCGGGCCCCGTTGCGCTCCGTCCAGTCCTGCCAGACCGGGATGATCCGGGCCGGATTGCGGCCCACCCGCTCCATGTCGATCCAGGCCACCCGGTCGGCGTCCGCGCCCAGTTCGTCGCGCAGCGCGCCGGCTCGCGGTTCGATCACCGCGACGCCGACCGCCTCGTCGGCGGCCAGGCCGGCCCGGACGAAGTCGGCGGTGCGCTCGACGAACTCTTCGATGCCCGCGTAGAGCAAGGCGTCGTGCCGGAACATCGTCGCCGTCGTCATCGGGTCTTCACCTTCTCCAATACCAAACCCGGGACCCGGTCCCATCCGGCGAGCCGAACGAGCACACACAGTTCCTCGGACGCACGATGCACGACCAGGCGCCTCCCCGGCTGGATCCGCACCGCGGCCTCGACCAACGTACGTATGCCGGCGACGTCGATGAAGCGCAGCGACGACACGTCCACGTAGAGGTCACCGGTGCCGCCGGCGGTCTGCTCGACCAGGGCCGAACGCACGTGCGCACAGTTGTCCAGGTCGACCTCGCCGAGCAGGCGCACGCCCGGTGGCGGCCAGGTCCGCTCCACCCGGAGCACGCCGTCCGCATAGTCGACACCCATGCTCGTCCCTCCCACCCGCCGATCGTCGTGAGCAAGCTACCCAACACCGCCCGTCCGACACCGCTCACCTCAGACGTCGCCGCAACCACAGCAGTGCACCGTGTGCCTGGGCCCGTTGGAACGGGCGCAGCGTCGGCAGCCCGGGCGGGGCGGGCCGCAGGCAGCTCGCGGCGAAGAATCCGGCGGCGGCGGCCAGTACGGCGGTGATCCGGTCCGGGTCCACCCCTCGGGCCGCCAGGTGGGCCTCGATCAGGTCGACGGCCGGCTCGCCGTTGTGCATGATCACGCTCGGCGCCATCAGGACCACGTCGAACCACGCGGCGCCGCGGACCGCCCACGGCCAATCGACGAACACCACCCGGTCCGGGGTGAGCAGAATGTTGTCCGCCCGCAGGTCGCAGTGCACGAGCGCGGTTCCCTCGGCGGCGCTCGGCCAGTGCGCCTCGTGCGCGGCGAGCCGGTCCAGGTGGGCACGCGTCCACGGCCCGAACGACTCGGGGTCCACGCCGCGTGTCCAGGCGCCGAAGGTGCGGCCGAACGCGTCGACCACCGGGGGTACCTCGACGGGGGACGGATCCAGCGCGGCGGTGAGTTCGCGCTGGGCGGTCAGGACACGTTCGAGGTCCTCGGGGCGCCACGGCTGGGCCGGGGTGTGCCCGTCGACGTCCTCGAACGCCAACGCGACCCAGCCGTCCAGGTCGACCTCGGCGAGCAGGCGCGGTACGGGGACGGCGGCCGGCAGCGCGGCGGTGATCCGGGCCTCGGCGCGGTGCAGATCGGGGGCGTCGGGGTTGGCCTCGGCCCCGACGGCCTTGACGAACGCGCGCCGGCCGTCCGCGAGTTCGACGCGGGCGGCGACGCCGGGGGAGAATCCGCCGCGCTGGGTCACGGCGCGGGTGACCGGGGCGCCGAGCCGTGCCTCGACGGCGGCCCGCAGTCCGGCCGGCGCGGCCTCCCAGGCCATCCGGACGCCGGCGGCCTCGGGAGGCGACGACGCGGTCGGCGGGGTGGACGGGGTCTCGACAGCGCCCTGATCGCTCATGCCGCCAGGATTTCGATCGCACCCGCTCCCGGGCAAACCCTTATCAGCGCCCACCATCCGTGCCCGCCACCCCTGCCCACCGCCGGGCATCACGCGCCTCGGGGCCGATGCTCGCCCTCCGGCCGGCGCGGCACCGGGCCGACGTTATCGACGAGCGGCGCGCGGGCCGGCGCCCGGCGTCGGGCGACGAGCCGGTACGCGGTGACGCGCCGGCGGGGCGCACCCGGCCCACCAGGCAGGGGATTCGTATCGGCGGTTCGGCCGTTACCGTTCCGTCCAACTTCGGCCATGTGATGTCCACCTGACGCACCGTGGACCGCCGCTACCGTTGCCGGCATGATCCGCATCCCTCTTTCGTCCCTCGGAGTCGTCCGGTGATCGGTTGGTTCGAGGCCGTTGTACTCGGCTTGGTCCAGGGGCTCACCGAGTTCCTGCCGATCTCCTCCAGCGCGCATCTGCGCATCGTGTCGGCGTTCGCCGGCTGGGAGGACCCGGGCTCGGCGTTCACCGCCGTGACCCAGATCGGGACGGAGACCGCCGTCCTGATCTATTTCCGCAAGGACATCGGCAACATCATCGGCACCTGGGTGAAGTCGCTGTACACCCCGTCCCTGCGCGGTGAACTCGACGCGCGCATGGGCTGGTACATCATCGTCGGCACGTTGCCGATCGGGGTCCTGGGCCTGGTGTTCCAGGACACCATCGAGACCACGTTCCGCGACCTGCGGCTGATCGGCACGACGCTGATCGTGTTCGGTCTGATCCTGCTGGTCGCGGACCGGATGGCGCTGAACAACCGGGGGATGGACAAGCTCAACGGCAAGGAGTCGTTGATCTACGGCTTCGCACAGTCGCTCGCGCTCATCCCCGGCGTCTCGCGTTCGGGCGGTACGGTCACGGCGGGTCTGCTGATGGGCTACCGGCGCGAGGTTGCGGCGCGCTACTCGTTCCTGCTGGCCATTCCGGCCGTGCTGGCCTCGGGTGGCCTGGAGTTGTTCAAGATCGGCGAGGGTCCGGCACCGGCGTGGGGGCCGACGATCCTGGCCACCGTGGTCGCGTTCGTGGTCGGCTACGCGGCGATCGCGTGGTTCCTGAAGTACATCAGCACGCACAGCTTCACGGTGTTCGTCGCCTACCGGGTGGCGCTGGGCCTGGTCGTCCTGGGCCTGGTGATCTTCGGCGTGCTGGAGCCGACGGCGGGCGCGACCGAATAACCGCCCACCCGCCTTCGGCCGTCGGCACCGCTCGACCCGAACCCCTTCCGCCGGTCCGACGCCCGGGCTCGCCGCGTATCCGCCTGCGGCGAGCTCGGGCGTCGGGGCGTCCGCCGGACTCGGATGCGCGGATCGCCCTCCGCCGCTCTCACTCGTCGCCGAGCATGGCGAAGGCGAAGGCCAGGCGACGGTCCACCCAGGGGACCAGGACACGGACCGGTAGCCGGCGG
Source organism: Embleya sp. NPDC005971 (assembly GCF_040629175.1). Taxonomy (NCBI): domain Bacteria; kingdom Bacillati; phylum Actinomycetota; class Actinomycetes; order Kitasatosporales; family Streptomycetaceae; genus Embleya; species Embleya sp. NPDC005971. The sequence continues at coordinate 17,945 of NZ_JBEXUX010000034.1, forward strand.
CCGTCCGTGGTCATCACGAGTTCGCCGGCGGCCTTCCAGCCCAGGACACGTGGGCGGACCGGGCCGAGTGAACCGTCGGGGCCGGAGAGCAGGGTGTCGAAGGTGAGGCTGAGCGCGGTGTCCGCCGTGTGCGCGGCCAACCTGCGTGGATCGCTCGTGGTGAAGAGGTTGCGGCCGACGATCTCGGGCCGGCCGGGTTGGTCGATCCGCCACGTGTGCTTGAGCGGCCGACGGGCGGGCGGGATCCGGCGAATGGTGCCGACCGGTTCGCCGTCGGCGGCCCGGACCCGGTCGTGGCGTACGCCGTCGATCGTCTCGGCGGCGTCCACAGTGCAGAGCAGGTCGCCGTCCGGCAGGTGGAGCGAGCGGCGGTCGTCGCCGGCGAACGCGCACGGGGTGAAGAAGGCGCCCGACCCACCGCCCCGGAGGACGCGGATGCCGACCTTCGTATCGAGCGCGGACTTCGCGGCGGCGCGTGCGGGGGACGAGGCGAGCGGGCCGTAGGTGAACGCGCTCACGCTCCGCCAGTCGGTCGGGTCGACGCTCGTCGGCGCGTCCGCGTCGGGTATCGCGTCACCCGGTGTCGTCGGGGGTCGCACCGCATCGGGTTGCCCCCTGCGCCTGCCGAACACCATCCGAGCCCCGTCCTCCCGCGTCACGACACGTCGATGGGCGCTGTGCGCCGGTACGCGTCCGACCGTATCGGGAGCGCTCAGTCCTCCTCGAAGCCGGCACACACCGCCTTGCGGCCACTGCTGCGCAGCTCCACCTTGAACCGCTGGGTGAGCGCGGCGACCACGAGCAGGCCGCGGCCGGCCTCGGCGTCCTCCAGTACCTCGACGGGAGAGGGCAACGAGCACGGCAGACAGTCGAGTACCTCCACCCACAACACCCGGCCGTGCAACGACGCGGAGACCTCGTAGTCGCCGTAGTCGCCGGCGTGTTCGACGGCGTTCGAGGCGAGCTCGGAGGTGACGCGGACCGGGTCGTCGGATTCGAAGCCGACCCGCTCGCAGAAACGCCGCACATGCGCGCGGGCGGCGGAGACGGTCTGCGGTTTCGACACGAGTCGCACAGTCGAGCGCGTTCTGGACACGGTGGTGGCCACGTCTCCCCCTCCGGTCGGTCGGGCTGCCGAGAGCACCGTGATCGAATACACCCTGGAAACGGGCCCGAACTGCGATTATCGGTCGCCGAACGTCCGCGATCCGGTAGGAACCGCAGCAAGATCGGTGAACCACTTGGAAGTTACCGAATCCGAGCGCCTTCCGGGCGGATCGCTTGGCAAAGAAAACCGCGATTCGGATCGGACAACCCGCACGTATCACGTCAACCGGCCATCGGCGCCCGGCAGTTCACCGAATCCGCAGGTCACGGCCACCTTACCGACGATACGACGGAAGCGGGCGGTGGCGGGGCGGTGGCGAAATCACGGAATGGGTCGGGCGTGCCGGGCAGGCGTGAATGGGCGTGGAACGGCGCGCGTCGGGCGAGGCGATGGGCGCGTCGGGGGCGTGCGGATCCACTCCGCGGAGTGATGGTGCCCAGGTGGCGGGCGCGGCGGGTGGGTGCGGCGGGATTGCGGGCGGCGGGTGGTCGTGCCCCGCAGGCCCGGAAAGGGCCTGCGGGGCACGACCGCTCAGAACCGGACCGACCGCTCGATCGACTCGATCTCGGCGAACCGTTCGGTGGCGCTGCTCGGGGCCGAGGACAACATGTAGATCGGTACCGCCCCGGTGTCGATCACGGTGACCCGCAGCCGGAACGGCGCCACGTTCTTGTCCTCGGGCGCGCACTCGATGTCCATCAACCACGCGTTGCGGCCGTCGAGTCGGGCCGCCTCGCTGGAGCGGACCGAGTCCTGGGCCTTGGCCGGGTAGATCAGTTCGAGCTGGGTCCGGCCAACGGTCTCGGCCATCTCCGGCATCGAGCGCGGTTTGGCCACGTACACCTTGGTGTCCACCACGCCGACCATGAACGTCCCGAGCGGGTTCTTCGGGTCGGCGGTGGGCTTGGCGGTGGGGTCGGTGGCCTTGGGGTCGACCGTGGAGGCGACCGAGGAGTACAGGCCGACCACGGTGTCCGGCGGCTTGGCGTACCAGCCCTGGGGCAGCACGTACGACACGTGCGCCTTGGGGTCGCGGATCTCGCCGGGCCGGGCCGGCTGCGTGGGCGACGGCGTCGCGGACGGCTCGGCCTTGGCATCCCCGTCGTCGGCCGGGCCGCACGCGCCGACGGCTATCAGTGCGGCCACGGTCACCCCGAGCGCCGCCCGCCTCATCCCTCGACCTCCACGTCGCCCGCCTCGACCGCCGCGCGGTAGGCCGCCTCGACCTCGCTCCGGTCCGCGCCCTCGCGGTCCAGCAGGTGCGCGTACAGCAGGCGCGAGCCGTCGATGCCCGAGTCGAGCGCCCGCCGGATGTGCTCACGCGCGGCGTGCAACCGACCCGCGTCGAGTTCGGCGTCGCCGAGGTCGACCAGCGCGTCCTCCTGGCCCGCCTCGACCGCCCGGGTCAGCCACGCGATGCCGTCCTCGATCGCGTCGCCGTTGAGCAGCAGCCGGCCGAGGTTGGCCATCGCGAACTCGTCGCCCGCCTCGGCCGGCGGACGCAGCAGCGCCTCCGCCTCCGCGTCGCGGTCGAAGTCCTGGAGGAAGGCGGCGAAGTCGTTCGGCGCGTCGGGGTCACCGGCTTCGAGCGCGGAGGTGTACCAGCGCTCGGCCGCCTCGGGCTCGTCCAGCGCGTCCGCCAGCAGGTTGGCGATCGGCAGCGCCCACTGCGTCTCGCCGAGCCGATGCCGATCGATCAGCAGATCGACGGCGGCGTCCGCCCGGCCGGTGACCTCCAGCAGCTCGCTGAGCGCGTCCACCGCCTCGGCGTCCCCCTCCGCCAACGCCTCCCGCAGGATCGCCTCGGCGGTCTCGTCACCTCCCGCGAACATCAGCTCGCCGGCCTTGCGCCGAGCCTCGGGCACGCCGGAATCGGCGGCGTCGAGGTAGAGCTTGACGGCGGCATCCATGCGTCCCTCGCGCATCGCTTGGTCGGCCTGGGCGAGGTGGTCAATGCCGGACATGGTCCTGCTTTCGGATCGCGGGGTGTGGACCCACGAGCCTGCCACATCCCACACCGTTCCCCGCGCCTGCCACGAGTCGAGTCGGAGGTGCGCGGAGCCCACGAACGCAAGGTGCGGGCCCCGCTCAGAACGGATGTGGCGCGATGTCGCCCCGTACGGTGAACCACTGGGTCTCGGTGAACGCGTCGATGTTGGCGTCCGGGCCACCGAAGCGCGCGCCCGTGCCGGAGGCCGCCTGGCCGCCGAACGGCGCGTTCGCCTCGTCGTTGACCGTCTGGTCGTTGATGTGTACCAGTCCGGTGGGAATCGCGTCGGCGATCCGCATGGCCGACCGACGTCACCCAGGATGCCGAGCGAGAGCCCGTACTCGCTGTCCCGCGCGAGCGCGATCGCCTCCTCGACCGTGCCGAACGGTACGACCGGCGCGACCGGTCCGAACACCTCGTCGGCATACGCCGGCATCGTCGGCCGCACGTCGGCCGGCACCGTCGGCCGATAGAACAGCCCCTCGTGGGTCCCCCCGGCGGCCGGCCGCGCGCCCGCGGCCACCGTGTCCCGCACGAGCGCGTCGATCCGGCGCAGTTGGCCCTCGTCGATGATCGGGCCGAGCGCGACGTCCTTGCTCGCGGGATCGCCGACCGGCAGCCGATCGGCCCGTTCGGCCAGGGCCGCCACATAGTCCGCGTGCAGGCTTTAGTGGACCAGGTGCCGACCGGTGGTCATGCAGATCTGGCCCTGGTGCAGGAACGAGCCCACGCGCCGGCCGACGCGGCCTTGTCCACGTCGGCGCCCGGCAGCACGATCGGCGCGTTGTTGCCGCCGAGTTCGAGGTGGGCACGCTTGAGCAGGCGTCCGCAGGTCTCGCCGATCCGGCGGCCGGCCGCGGTGGATCCGGTGAACGAGACGATGCGGACTTCCGGGGCCTCGACCAGGGCCGCCCCGTCTCGGCGCCACCGGGCAGCAGGTGCAGGACGCCGGCGGGCAGCCCGGCCTCCTCGAACACTCGGGCCAGGACGACCCCGCCACCGACCGCCGTGCGGGGATCGGGCTTGAGCTTTCGGACTGCCGAATACGCCCTGGACGTTGCTACGAATCCGGACACGGCGGGCCAATACCTTCCACTGAACGGAAGCAACAGGAGCCCGGAACGAAAACCGAGCGGCTCGGGGCAGCGGCCGGAGATCGCGCAGCCCGGCCGAACGGCGGCCAGAGGTCGCGCGGGCGCCGAACAGGGGCGGGCGGCAGTGGCGTGGGCGCCGGGCAGGCGCCGATGGAAGTTGCGGGCGCGCGCAGCGTGGAAGGTGGGCGGAGGCTGCCTCGGTGCCGGGCGGGTGCACGGGGCGGGGCGTCGATCGGTAGGTCGACATAGGATCATGCGATGAACCAACCGACGCGACGCCACGTCGACTTCGCCCGCCTGCACAACTTCCGCGACATGGGCGGATACCGGACCGCCGACGGCCGCACGGTGCGTTGGGGCGCGCTGTACCGCTCCGACTCGCTCGGCAAGCTCGAAGGCGCGGACTGGGAGACGTTCCTGGCGATCGGGGTCCGCACGGTGATCGACCTGCGCTACCCCCAGGAGATCGCATACCGAGGTCGTGTCCCGGCCCACGAGTCGTTGACCTACCACAACCTCAGCATCGAGCACCGCCCGTACAACCAGCCCGACTTGGCCGAGGACGTACTGCCCGGCCCGTACCTGGCGGCCAGGTTCGCCGAGGTCGCCGAGGACGGCGTGCGTGAGATCCGCGAGGCGCTCGCGGTGATCGCGGCGGCCGAATCCGCGCCGGTGGTCTTCCACTGCGCCTCCGGCAAGGACCGCACCGGCCTGATCGCCGCTCTGGTCCTGGCCCTGCTCGGCGTCCCCGACGAGGACATCGTCGCCGACTTCGCGCTGACCGAGCTGGCCACGGCCCGGTTGCTCGCCGACTGGCAGGCCGAACACGACGGCGCGACGCCCCGCTGGCCGGCCTTCGGCCGCGCACCGGCGGAGGTGATGGAGCTGTTCCTGGCGGACCTGGCGAAGACGTACGGCTCCCTGCACACGTACGTCACCGACCGTCTCGGCTTCACCGAAGCCGAGATCGAAGCCCTCCGCGAGGCCCTCCTCGAATCGGCCGACGCCCCTACCGGCCCGGTTGTCGGGGGCGCCCCGGTCACCTCCGACACCCTGGGCACGCCCGTCACCCCGTGACGCGGTAGCCGCGCGGCTGCGTCTGCCGCGCGCCCGGCGCTCCCCCGGGCCCGCCCGGGCGCGCAGCCCGCAGCCGCGGTCGGGCGCGCCGCCCAGCCGAAAATGCCGGCCCCGGCCCCGGCCCGATGTGGTGGGGTGGCCGGATGAACGTGACCTCCCTGGCCTTCCGCACCGACCTGATGTTGCTCACCCTCCAGGGCAGCCACATCGACGAACGTGACGGCTACCTCGTCGTCCGGACCCCGGCCAACCCCACCTTCCACTGGGGCAACTTCCTTCTCCTGGCCGCGCCGCCCGCTCCCGGCACGGCCGCCGCCTGGATCGACACCTTCCGGCGCGAATTCCCCGACGCGACCCACGTCGCGCTCGGCGTCGACGGCACGACCGGCGCGGCCGGCGACCCGACCGACCTGGCCACCGCCGGCCTGGCCGCCGAGCGCAGCACCGTCCTGACCGCGACGACCCTGAACGCGCCCCCGCGACCCAACACCACCGCGACCTTCCGCATGGCCGAATCCGACGACGACTGGGCCCAGGCCGTGGCCCTCACCGAGGCCACCAACCCCGGCTACGCCCCGGCCGCCTACCGCGAATTCGCCACCCACCGCCTGGCCGGCTTCCGCAACCTCCAGGCCCGCGGCCACGGAGCCTGGTTCGGCGCCTTCGAAGACAACCGACTCCGCGCCGGTCTGGGCCTGTTCACCGACGGCCGCGGCCTCGCCCGCTACCAGACCGTCACCACCCACCCCGCCCACCGCAACCAGGGCCTCGCCACCACCCTGGTCCACGCCGCAGCCCGACACGCCCAATCCCACTGGTCGGCCGAAACCCTGGTAATCGTCGCCGACCCCACCTACCTCGCCATCGACCTCTACCGCGCCCTCGCCTTCACCGACACCGAATCCCAAGTCCAACTCAGCGCTGACGCAACCTGACCCGCAAGCCGCGCCAAATACCCACATGCGGGCACTACATCGCCATGACAGGCATCAAGTCCCACCCGGGACAGCCATATCGCCAAGTTTCGCGATCACCCCGGCGTTGCTCCGAGACCATGGCTATCCGAGACCGACTGCCGGACGAGCGCAGCGCCATCGACGTCTCCCGGCAGATTCCTCGCAGGCACCCTCACCGTCCCGCCGACCACATCAGGCCTGCGACTCAAGGCCGTCCGGGCCGTTCGTGGCGGCTGACGTCGTCGGCGGGTTACAACGCTGCCGACAGCACGGTCGACCAGTCCCACCCGACTAGCTCCGGAACCTGATCGACGCCATCGGCGTCGGAAGTTCCATAAACGGTTCGGAACGCCTTCGTCGGAAAATGATCCTGCCCGTTCCTTCAACTCGCGCAGGATTCCGGATATTTCACGGATCTCCTCGGCCGAGGAGATTCCGAGCCGGCTGCGGATCCCCACAAGGACGTCGTGGTCCGGGTGGCCGGAAGATCACACCACGCGGCCCACCAATTCATAGGACGGTTCTTCCAGGACCGACTCGTGGAAGAAATAGACGTCTCCAGTCAGGGCTCCGGATAGAAATTCCTCAAAACCCATCTGATAATCGATCCACGTGCTGTCCCAGTCGACGAGAACCGACCACCCACCGATCTTCATATGAGCCCTGGATCTCAAGAAAACCTGATTCCCAAACGGCGTGTGTCCGATCGGGAAGATTCCTCCCGCTGCCGGGAAGATCCGATACGGCACAAGTGACGGTTCAGTGCGTTCATACATGGAGGAAGTGGTTCTGATTTTCCGCCGTAGACTGAGACTGTCGTCCGCTTCGGGCGCCCGCGGATGAAAAAGTGTCAAGGTGTCACTGATCACACACGGGCCGTACGCTGATATAAACTTTTTGTAGTCGAGCGGAAGGTCGACTCCGAATTCGTTTTCGAAATCTCTCCAGTCGAAATCGACATCATGGTTCAATTGCGGTTCGCTAAGGATGCGTGAGAGCTCCACCTGATGTCCTTTGCGTACAGTCGTATCCGCCTTGCGGTCGGTTGTACACCGTGCAATTCAATGCATACCCACCACTGCCGTAAGCTACCATCCTGATCCGATCCGGCACCCCGGCGTGTCGCGTTGGGTCTCCGTAGATCGGTAGAACTCCAACGGATACCACCTGCCCCCCGGTTGCGGCGTTCTGAATGTCCCGCTCAAGGCCTGACATATCGGGGCTATTGGCCGGATTTTGATATCCGGCCACGAAATTCCGGAGCGTGTAACGCGCACCACCGGCATTATCCGCGATGAGGTGGAGAGCCGCCCGGTTGTCTGCGGGCAAGGTCGTGTAGCCCGCCGGTTTCCACTTCGGGTCCCGGCGAGTCAGGCCGGTTCGCACATCGTCCCCATCAATTATGGCGACCGCCCCGGTCGCTCGACAGTCTTCATCATCGGGGCCGAATTTTGTCATGGGCGCATAGAAGTATCCCGCCTCCTTGGAAGGGAGATCACGCTGACATTTATTTCCGGTTCGCCGTCGATTGATATCGGCACCGGAATCACCGAACCCCATGTCGGTGTCGATTCCCTCTTCAGGGAAGAAGGCTTTCAGCATCTCCAGCGAGTGCTCATCCTGTGCCACCTGGTCCGGATCGTATACCGGGTTTGGCTGCGAATTGGTAGCGCTCTGAAGCGTGTCGAAGGTCCGGGTGCCGTCCAGGAGACCCTTGATGATGGAGACCATCGGATCCGTAATGGGCGTGGCGGTAGTCGGCGGGCGGTTCTTCGGGGCGGTGGGGCGGTGTGGAGGCTTGGGCTTGGGCTTGATCGGCGGTTTGCCGGTGGGGCCCTTGCCTGGGCCCTTGGTGTTTCCGCCTCGGCATCCGATGACACAGCGGCCGCCGGGGCCGCCGGTTCCCGGGCCGGCACCGGGGCCACCGGTTCCCGGGCCGGTGCCGGAGCCGCCGCTGGATCCGCAGGCGCCATACGTGCGGCAGGCCCAGGCGTTCAGGTCGCCGGCGCGAGTGCCCGCCGCGGCCGAACTGGCGGCCGTGTTGTTCGCAGTCGTCGAGCGGGTCAACCACCAAGTGGACAGCACGGCACTCCCGGTGACGGTTCCGCCGCCGCTGCCGGTCCAGGAATTCCACTTGTTCTTGAGGCTGGATCCGGCGCTCTTTGCTCCGGACCACGCTCCCGAAACGGCGCCGGAGAGGGATTGGCCGAGAGCACCGCAACTCCTACGACATTGGTCGGCAAGGGTCGTACCTGCCCACGCGACCAGCATGCTGAGCGCGATCGCCTCCACCACACAACCGTCGATGCAGTGCCCACTCGGGTCCGTGTTCCCCAGCGGGTTGCCGCCCCCGTAGGCGTAGCGGTTTGCGTTGCCGGAAGGGCTCGGGTCGAGGGTCCAGGTGTCTCGGGAGTCGAAGCCGCCGCTTGCCGGGTCGTACCAGCGGCTGGCCATGTTGACCTGGCCGGTGGTGGGGTCGGTCCAGGCGCCTTGGTAGCCGAGGCCGGGGCGGGCACCGGTTTGGCTGGTGACCTGGCCGAAGGGGTCGTACGTGGTGGAGGTGGTGCGGTCGAGGGTGGTGGGGTCGAGGGCGGCGGTGACGTCGCCGTGCTGGTCGGTGACGGCGAGGGTGGCGGTGGTGCCGTTGCCGGTGGCGATCAGGTCGCCGCCGGCGGCTCGGGTGAACTTGGTGCCGCCGTCGGCGACGAGGTTGTTGGTCGTGCCGTCATAGGCGAAGCCGGCTTGGCCGTCGCGGGTGATCATCCGGCCCTGGGCGTCGTAGCCGTAGGAGGCGCTGTCCTGGGCGAGTTGCTCGAACGCGTCGAACTGCATCGACTTCGTCAGACCCGGAACGGTGATCGTGGAGCGGGTACCGCGCGGAGTGTAGGCGTAGGCGGTGTCCCCCGCGGTGAGCAGCCGGTTGCGCTCGTCGTAGGTGGCGGTCTTGGCGCCGGCGCCGGTGCGGTTGCCCGCGGCGTCCCAGGTATAGGGAGTGACGGTGGTGCCGTCGTTCCACTGGGTCAGGCGACCGGCAAGGTCGTAGGCATAGGTGTTGTTGCGACCGCCCGTGGCTGATTCGTCCTTGCCGGTCATCCGGCCGTCGATGTCGTAGGTGTACGACGTGGACAATTTCGACACGTCGTCGTGGCCGACCACTTCGTCGTTCGTCAGTCGCCCCAGGTCGTCGTAGGTGAACCGACGATCGGGTTGCGCGATCGAGCGCGCCGCCGCCCTGTTCGCCGACGGCCACTCGATGACGGGCCAGTGATCCCAGAACGTCTCGCCGGCCACGTTGCCGGAGCCGTCGTAGCCGAACTCCACGGTGTACCCGGTCTGTGGGTCGGAGGCGAGGTAGGGCTGCCCTTGGCGGTTGTAGGCGAAGCGCGCGGTGCCTGCCGCATCGGTGCGCTCGGCGAGTTGCCCCTCCGCATCCCACGTGTACTGCGCGTTGCCCGAGCTGCCGGCAGCGGTCAACTGCAGGCCGCGGTCGTTGTAGGTGTAGGTGTTCGTGGACTTGGGCGCCACCGCACCGAAGGTTTGTGCCTTGGTCAGCCGCCCGGAGTCGTCGTAGGCGAACACGCGCCTGTCCGTGACGGCTTCGGCGCCGGTGCCGGTCTGCTCGACCAACCGGCCCAGGTGGTCGTACGTGTTGTTCGAGCGCACGCCGCCCGGCGCCGATTGGCCCGTGGCCTGGCCCACCGCGTCGTACGTCGTGGTCCAGGTCCGGTCCGCGGGATTCGGATGGGCCGTGGTGGCGGGTTCGATCACACTCTCCGGCTGATCCCACGCCGTATGGGTGTAGACCGTGGAGTTGCCCTTGCCGTCCGTGAAGCGCGTTCGGTTGCCCATCGCGTCGTACCCGAAGGACGAGACGATGGAATCCGTCGCATTGACCTTCTCGGTCTGCCGGAGCAGGCGGCCGGCGGCGTCGTACACCGCGTCGGTCCTGCCACCGCCGGGCTTCGACGTCGAGACCTGGTTGCCGTTGGCGTCGTAGGCGAGGGACGACGCACGCAGCGAGACTTCACCGAGAGCGGAGCCGTTGTACCGCATGACGATGTCTTGGACCGCGTCCACTCGGCCCAGGGGGCTGTACACCCACCGGTTGCCTCGGCCCTGTCCGTCATAGGTCCGAACCAGGCGCCCCACTCCGTCGTAGTCGGTGACCATCTCGGCGACATCGCCCCAGCGGCGCGTGGGTTGGCCCGCCAGGTTGTACTCCTGGCGTATCTCGCGCCCTGTCGGCGACTTGGTCGACACCGGTCGGCCCGCGTCGTCGTAGGTCATCGTGGTGGTGAAGTTGTCAGCCGTCGGGAAGCGTTCGACCCGGGTGCTGGTGAGTTGGCGGCCCAGTTGGTCGTAGGTCGCCTCCGTGCGGGCGCCGTCGGGGTCGACGGAGGACAACCGGCGGCCGTTGGCGTCGTAGGTGTAGTGCCAGGTGGCGGGCTTCGGGGGTGCGTCCGCGAAGGGCAAGTTCAGCAGCGGGCCGCTGTCGGTCCCCGAGATCGCCAACGCGCTCTGTTGGACCGGCGCTTCAGGGGCCGTCTTCTCGACAATGTTGCCCATCCGGTCGTAGCGCACCTTGCCGGTCCGGCCGAGAGCATCGGTCGACTCCACGACGCGTCCGGCCTTGTCGTAGCGGACCTGTGTGGTGGCGGTGATCGGCTGGGTCGCGCCCGGCGGCGTGTACGGAGGCAGCGTGGTAGCGGTGGTGCGTCCGGCCCGGTCGGTCACGCTCGACGTGACGCGGCCGTTCGCATCGCGGGACACCACCGGTTCACCGAACGCGTTGTAGCCCACGGTCGTGGTCGGCCGGGTGTTGGTCGGCGCGGCGCCGCCCACCGTCACCTCGACGGTCGGGGACGCGGTGGAGACCTCGCGGCCCAGTACGTCGTACGTGTGCGTGACGGCGTACGTACTCGGCGTCGAGCCCGCCGCGTTGCCGTTCGGCGAGACCTCCTCCAGCACCAGGCCGCGCTGATCGCGCCGCACGGTGTCGACCAGTACGTCGTCCACGCGCGGAGTGCCGGTCTCGTTGTGGGCGGTCCGGCGCACGACGCGACCCGCCTTGTCGTACACGAAGTCGGTGGCCTCGGGCGTGGTGATGCCCGCGCCGGTGCGCTGCGTACGAGCGACGAAGCCGGCCGGGTCGTACGCCGTGGAGCTTTCCCGGTTCAGGCCCCCGGGGTCGAGCACGGTCCGCACCGGTCGGTTCTGCGTGTCGTAGGTGAAATCGGTGATCGTCGTGCCGCCGGTGATGCTGCGCGCCACGTTGCCCGCGCCGTCGTAGCTCAGCCGCTCCAGCACGATGTCCCGGGGGTCGTCCTCCGGCCGGTTCACGCCTCGCGCGATGGTCTCGGCCTTGGTGTCGTCGTCGTAATAGGTGTACGACGTCGTCGCGCCCATCGCGTCGGTGACCGAGGCCAGTCGGCCTGCGGGGTCGTAGGCACGGGACTCCACGACCAGATCGCGCGGAGTGCCGGACGGGTCGCCGTCCCAGCCGATCAGCACGGTTTCGGCGGGCAGCCCGCCCGGGGTGTAGGTGTAGTGGATCTCACCGCCGACCGGGTCGATGGTGGAGGCCAGGCGCCCGAAGGCGTCGTAGCCGGTACGCGTCACCCCGCCTTCCGGGTCGGTCGCGGTTTCCAGTCGACCCTTGGTGTCGTAGGTGTAGGTGCTGGTCCGGGTCGTGTCACCGCCGGTCAAATCGGCGGTCGATTCCTCGACCACACGCCCGTCGACGTCGTAGACGGTGCTGCCGCGAAGTGTGTGGGTGACACCGGTGATTTCGTTGCGTACACCCGGCCCGGTCGCGGTCGTCGGCCGCGAGGCGTGGTCGTAGGTCGTCGTCGTGGTCACGCCCGCCGGCACGCTGTCCGAGACCTCGGTGGTGGTGATCCTGCGGCCGAGCCCGTCGTGGGTCTGTCGGGTGATCAGGCCGACCGGGTCGGTGGTGGCCGCGAGGTCGCCGTTGGCGTAGTACGCGAACGTCGTTACCCGGTCGCCGGGTTGCGTGGTCGAGGCGAGCAGACCGGCGGGTACCGTGCCCCCACCGATCGCCGGTTCGGTCCCGGTGGTGTAGGCCCGCTGGGTGGTCGAACCGTCCGGTCGGGTCTCGCCGCTGGGGTGGCCGGTGGTGGTGTACGCGTACGTGGTCTTGTACGTGTTGTCACCGACCTCCGCGGAACGTGGGTCGCGCACCGCGATCAGTTGGTCGTTGCGCGGGTCGAGCGGGTTGTCCTTGTTCAGATAGAACTCCTGATAACCCGTCCAGCACTGGGTCGTGGTCCGGCACGTGGTGCGGGATATCTCGTTGCCGCGCGCATCGTGGCCGCTGATCACCGAGTTGCCGTTGGCATCGGTGACGGTGTGCCGGAAGCCGCCGCTGTCGTAGCCGTAGGTCGTGGTCGCACCCTCGACGTCGGTGACACTGAGCGCTCGACCGCGGAACAGGTCGTAGGTACGCCGTTCCTGACGGTTGTTCGGGTCGGTGACCGTGGTCGTGGTGGTGAGCGCGGCGCCTTCGGCGGAGTTGCCGCTCGCATAGTGGCGGGCGATCGTGTCGGCGCTGAGCGCCTGGTGATGGATCGCGACCTCGTCGATCGCGCCCTTGAAGTAGCCGCGCACGTCGGTCGGTTTGGCGGGCCAGGCGAGGTTGTTGATCGGTCCGGCGCCGATGGTGATGTACGGGTCCACCACGACGGCGGTCGCGTCCAACGGCGCCCCCACCAGGTTTCCGTCGAGATAGAGCCGCTGTGTCTTCCCCGGGACGTCCACGCTGAGCGCGGCGTGGTGCCAGCGCCCGTCGAGCACCGACTCGGTAGAAGTGATCGGTGCCGCGGTGCCGTTCCAGATCTCACCCCGCAATTGGCCGTCGGTGCCGACGTAGAGCATCGGCGTGGCCGGTGTGTCGACCCCCGAGTACGGCATGTCCTGCGTGGAGTAGCCCATCAGCACACCGGGGCCCTCGGCCTGGAACCACAGCTCGGTGGTGAACTGCGTGACAGCGGTCAATTGATCCTTGGGCATTCGGATGTGCGACGACGTGCCGTCGAAGCCGGCCGCGCGGTCGCCGGTGGCGCCGAACGCACCCTCGACCGCCTGCCGGACGTTCCAGGAACCGGCCGCGTCGGTGGCCGGTCCCGGTACCAGGTCGATCGGCGCCGTACCGCTGTCGCTCTCCGTCAGCGGCCAGTATCCCGTCGGACCGGCCGCGAGAACCGCCTTGCGGTAGTCGGGCGCGAGCCCGTCGGCCGCATCGGCGTGGGCGGCGACGGTGGCCGCGTCCAGGGTCTTGCGGTAGACGGCGACCTCGTCGATCCATCCCTCGAAGTACCCGGATCCGGCCGGTGCCTTCTCGTAGCCCGAGGTGGTACCCGCACCCACGAAGCTGCGCAGGCTCTTCTCGTGGAACACCGCGCCGCTGATCGTGCCTGCCACGACGCCGTCGAGGTAGAGCGTCTGCACGACGCCGTCGGTGGTGAGCACGACATGGTGCCATCGGCTGTCGTCGACGGATGTTTCGGTGACGATCTGCGGCAACGCCGTACCACTGGTGGTGAAGAACTTGGCGCGCAACTTCCCGTCGGTATCGACGTAGAGCGCCGGCGTGTAGGTCGTCTGCGATTCCCCGATGCCGGCCGACTGGTAGCCGAAGATCACACCCGGCTTCGACGTTTCGAAGGACATCTCGATGGTGGCCTGGGACGATCCGTGCACCATTCCCTGCGGCAACTCGATATAGGAGCTCGTGCCGTTGAACTCTGCGGAACCTTCGTCGAAGGTCGCGCCGTAGGGGCTACCGCTCGTGGCGAACGCCCGCGCCGCCCCGTTCGTGGCCCTCGCTCCCTGCTGCGAGGTGACCTCCGAGCCGGAGGTCTCGTTCAGCCGGTAGTACGACCATGGCCCCGAGGAGGCCACCGCCGCACGATAGGCGGGTGCGCTGTTCGGTATCACCGCCCCGCGCGCCGCAAAGTGCTCCGTCACCGCGGCGGCGTCGATCGCCCGGTCGTAGACCGCCACTTCGTCCATCGACCCGTCGAAGCGGCCGACCGTGCCGGGGGCCTCCGCCCATCCGCTGACGAATCCGGCGCCCAGGTACACCCGGCTCGAACTCTCGTGGTTGATGGCGCCGTTGATGCTGCCTGCCTTGGCGCCGTCCAGGTAGAGCAACTGCACGCTGCCGTCGGCCGTCAACACCGCGTGGTGCCAGCGGCTGTCGGTGACCGATTGGGCCGAGGCGACCGGTGCTGCCCACGCGGCATCCGCCTGCATGAACTTGCCGCGCAGCTTGCCGTTGGTGTCGATGTAGAGCGCGGGAGTATACGTACCGCCGACCCCGGCCGGATCGTCGATCGCATTGGACTGGTGTCCGACCAGCACCCCCGGCTTGTCGGTCCTGAACCACAGCTCGATGGACAGCCGAGGGTTGTTCCGCAGCAGATTCTGTGGCAACTCGACGTGGGACGTGGTCCCGTTGAACTCGGCCGCCGTGTCGTCCCCGCCCGCGAACGCACCCGCCCGACCCGGGATCACCTCGTGGTAGGTACCTGCTCCGGCGCTGCCGAAGGCGTTGTTCGCGCCGGTCCCGCCCTGTTCACCGAGGCGGTAGTAGGCGACCGGTGCGGACGCGGTGATCGCGCTCGCGTAGGCGGCGGAGGAGGCGGTGTAGGTCGGTGGGGCCACCTTCCAGGCGCCGCCGTTGGCGTCGGTGACCTGCGTGACGCGGTCGGTGCGGGCGTCGTAGGTCACCTCCGCGTGCGTCCGCCCGGACGGCGACGTGACCTTGGTGAGTTGGTTGGCCACGCCCCGTGCGGCGTAGTGCTCGGCCACACCGGTGGCGCCCAACGGGCGTTCGTAGAGCGCGACATCATCGATCGAGCCATTGAAATAGCCGATCGCTCCGGGCGATTGCGGGACACCCTGGGCGAAGCCCGCACCGACGAGCGTGTTGTTGCCGGCCGGGTGGTAGACCTCGCCCGAGAGCGTGCCCGCGACCTGACCGTCCAGGTAGAGCGTCTGCGCCGTCCCCGCCGCGGACAGCACCACATGGTGCCATTGGTCGTCGGTGACGATGCCGGCGGACGTGATCGGTTCCGGGGTGGCACCGCGCGTGAGGAAGCGACCGCGCAGCTTGCCGTTGGCGTCGATGTAGAGAGCGGGGTTGAACTCTCCACCCACGCCCGCCGGATCGTCGAGCGCACGGGCCTGCTGACTGAACAGCACCCCGGCCCCGGTCGTCTTGAACCACATCTCGACGCTGAGGAACGTGGACTTGCCCACGATGTCGGTTGGTAGTCGCACGGACGACGACGTGCCGTTGAATCCGGCGGCCTGGTCCGGGGAGCCGGCGAGCGCGCCGGCCTGACCGAGTGTCACGTTGCGGTATTCGGCGCCCTCGCGCGCGGCGGCGGTGGGCACGCTGTCGGCCGCGTTGCTCGTCGGGCCGGTATCGCCGAGCCGCCAGTACGAGCGCGGACCGGCGTCCATCACGACGGAGCGGTAGTGCGATCCGGTCGTGTAGTCGTAGCGTGTGCACGGCGCCGTCGGCCCGGTACCACCGGGGACCGGCGGGCACACGCTGGTCAGTCGGTCGCCGTCGTAGCCATACGTCCACACCGGGCCCGGGGTGGTGGCGTCGATCGGGTTCGTGCCGGCCTGGGTGACGTGTGCGCCGGTCCAGGTGAAGCCGAGATAGCGGCCCGAGGT
The DNA here is from genome assembly GCF_040629175.1 of Embleya sp. NPDC005971. Lineage (NCBI taxonomy): Bacteria > Bacillati > Actinomycetota > Actinomycetes > Kitasatosporales > Streptomycetaceae > Embleya > Embleya sp. NPDC005971. The sequence continues at coordinate 33,878 of NZ_JBEXUX010000034.1, forward strand.
CACGTCCGTGGCCCGGGCGATCCGACCGTCGGGACCATAGGTGATCTGCTGGGTACGGCCGGCGTAGTCGGCGACGGAGATCAGTCGGCCGGCGGCGTCGAAGGTCTGTCTGGTGCCGGACTTGTCGGCCAGTTGCCAGCCGCCGCCCGATACCGCGGTGAAGGTGGCGAAGCCGCCTGACGGTGCGGCGTAACTGCCGTCGGCGTTGCGCCCGAAGCGCATCTGACCGCCAGTGGCGAGCACCACGACCACGTTGCCCGAGCCGTCGTTGTCGGGGATCGCGCGCATGTCCCAGCGCGAGGCCCAGCCGGCGCCGAACGCGGTGTCGGTGCGCGGGTCGAGCGAGTTGTACGTACGCGAGACCGTCAGGTCGGGGCCGACCGCGCTCACCGAGGCGTCTGTGGCGGCCGTAGTGTAGTTGCCGACCTGTTCGTTGAACTCCCTGCCCGCCGCACCGGCCGCGAGCCGGCTGGTGATCGCCGGCTGCGGGACCTGGGTGGAGAACATCGCCTGCCGCGCGAATGTGCCGTCCGCGCCGCCGGAATCACCGACCGTGCCGTACCAGGAGTAGGTCTTGCCCCAGGTCAGATTCCATTCCTTCGGCACCGTCCACGGCGAACTCGGTTGCCAATCCGAAGTGTGGCAGTCCTTGCGGGTGTTCGCACCGTCGACTTCGCAGACCTCGAACTTGTAGCGCAGCGGCTGGTTCACCGGCCAGGCGTCCCGGTCGTGCCCGGTCACGTGCAACATCGGGGTCAGCGTCGAGAACGTGTACCCGCTCGGCGGCCAGGCCGTGTCGACGGCCGGCGGCCGGTTGGGGATGGTGAACACGGCCGGGTTCGGGCGCAGCGAGGCGTCGGTGCCGTCACCGATGTACGCGTACCAGGCATAGGTTCCGCCCTTGGCCAGGTTCCAACTCGTGGGCACCGTGAACGAGGCCGGCGTCTGCCACAGGGAGGACTGGCAGTTCTTGCGGTAGTCCTGTGCCTCGACCACGCAGACCTCGAAGCGATAGTCGAGCGAGGGTCGCGGCCAGTTGTCGGGGTCGTTGCCCGCGACCGTGAACGTCGGCGTCGTGCTGTCGGACTCGTAGCCGTTCCCGGGAGTCATCGAGGTGATGACAGGCCACTTGTTGCTGGTGCCCAGGGCCATCGGCAGTGGTGGAACGCCCAATTGGGAGAACTTGGGGATGTTGCTGCCGTCCATGTCCCATGCGAGGGTGTACGTCCCCGGGGGGAGCTTGGCGATGGTGGCGTCGAGCGTCACCGATTGGCCCGGCGGCACGTCGTTGGGCAGTTGGGTCCAGGCCACGGTGTTCAGTTCGGTGCCGCTCGCGTTGAACAGCCGGTAGTGCAGCGAGTGGATGCCCTTGGTCCAACCCACGGCGCCGTTGTTGGTGACGGTGACACTCGCGATGCCGTCCTGAGTGGCCGTCACCTCACGCACCAGGCTGTTGAACCGGTACGCGGCCCGGAAGGGCGTGTAGTCGATGTCGAGCTTGACGCCGCCGTTGGGCGCGGTGTCGAACTTCTTCCAGGTCTTCGGGTCGCCCTGGGCGGTGCGTACGGTCAGACCGTTGTTCGCGGCGCCGGTGACCCAGCCCTGGATCAGATCACGACCGCCGGTGCCGAGGTCGACGACGCCCCAGCCGTCGTTGCAGCCGTCCGACTCGTTGCCCAGGGCGAACGACGCCGAACCCAGCGCGGGTCCGTAGGAGGGACCCGGCCACCGCACCGAACTCGGATTCCAGGAACCGGTGTTGCCGTGCACGGTGACCGTACGCGGTGCCTGGCAGTCCCAGGAGTGAACGTTCCACATAGCGAGTCGGGCGCCGGTGATCGTGTTGTTCTGCAACTGGGCCGAAACCGCGGAGGTGTTGAGCAGGATCGCGGCGTTGGCGCAGCCGCTGTCGCAGTTGTACCCCAGGCGATACACGTCCGTCTGGAAGAAGTTGCGGCCCTGGACGATACTCACCGAGTTCGAGGCCGGCGTCACCGCGACCGTAGGGTCGACCTTGACCGGGTACACCCGTCCGGGTGCGTCGAGCCAGGCGCGGTCGAGCTTGACCCGCAACACCTGCGTCCTGTCGGCCCGCACGACGAGTTCGTAGGTCACGCCGCCCGACGTGGCGCCCTCGCCCGAGGCCGGATCGACTGCGGAGTCCATCATCCAGCCGTGCGGGATCATCGCCTGGACCGCGCCGGTGACATCGGTCAACGCCACGTTGCCACTCGCGTCCAGGCTCGCGGTGAGCCCGGCCAGATGCAGCGGGAAGTCCCAGGTATCCGGTGCGGAAGGCGAGTTCAGGAGGATCGTCTCCTTGATCTCGCCGTCGCCCGCCTTGAGGTTGACGTCCGATTGAGGGCGCGCACCGGTGAAGGTGATGCTGTCCGACACGGTCTTGCCGACGCTGGGAGTCGCACCGTCGAGGCCGAAGCCGACGCTGGTCCCGTTCCCCGTATGCAGCGTCGCCAGCCGGGCCGCGTCCGCCTTCGTGGCCACGTCGACGGGGTTGGCGGCGGCCCGCGTGCGCCACCAGTCAGGGTCGGTCGCACTGCCGCCCATCGGCGCGAGGGTGTCGTCGACTTTGGCCCACGTCCCGTCCGGCAGACGGTAGTTGACCGGGTCTTCGGAGACCTTGAGGGTGCGACTGCCGTCGGAGTTCTCGTAGACGCTGGTGTGCGAGTCGCGTTCGGTCGGCAGTTCTCGGCTCGTCTGCTCGTCGAAGGATGAGCCACCTGCGGCCTTCGGGGCGGGCGGAGCGGCGGCTGCGAGACTGGTGCCATCGGCCTGGGGCGCCGACCGGATCTGCTGGGTGCCGGCGCCCGCGAGCGGTCGCTCGGGCGTGGACTCGATTGGGGTGGGTACCAACGGCCCTTGTTCGGGCCCCAGTTCACCAGGAGCCTGGCCCGCAGGTCGCCCGGCGCCGCCCGCGCCCGCGCGGGTCTGTGCCGTGTCGGCCTGGTGCGAACGGCCGGCGGCCGATCCCCATTGCTGGCTCGGCTTCCCGTACTTGGTCCCGCCTTGGGTGGCGGCGGACACAACAGTCGCCCCGCTGACGGTAAGACCCACGGTCATCGCCATTGCGGCGAGGATCGCGGTCGGACGCTGCGCGCGCAGCCGGGCCGGCCCACCGAACACGGGTCTGCTCCCCCGGAGTTGGAGATATGACAAGCGCATATCCAAATACCGGCGGAGCAGTTGAACAATTTATTTGGTTCTATGTCGACAGATGATTCACATCATAGCGAGGCCGTACAACTTTTGAGCATTTCCAAGCGTCACCGCCGGCTCGACGGGAGCAGAACCCGGGTCGGTATCGGGACCGCCACCGGAGCCCGCTCGCTCACCCACGTGCCGCGGGTACGGCGCGCCCGCGCGGCCCGCCGCGGCGCCCGCCGCGCACGGCAAGCGCCCTTGGGGCGGGTCGGGTGGTCGCGATCCGGTGGTTGGCCGTCCGGGTGGCGGCGACGGCACGGTTGTAGCCTTCGCGAGCGGGTCGAGTGGAGGCAAGGGGTGTCGAGAACGTGCGGCAGCGAGTACTTGGGGGCGGGAATGCAGTGGAACTTCACTCGGACGCGGCTGCGTGAGGGGTACTCGATCGCCGACGTGGACGCGTTCCTGGCCTTGGTGCGCAGCAGCCTGGACGGCACCGCCGCGGTACCGCTGACGCCGGCTCAGGTGCGCGAGCAGCAGTTCGCCACCGTTCGACTGCGCGAGGGCTACGACGAGGACGAGGTGGACGCAGCGCTCGACGAGATCGAGGCCCGATTGGCGGCGCGCGGCGGGGCGTGGGGCTCCGCCGGGAGCCGCGGCGCGGACATGAGGGCGGACCGGGGCGCGAATCCGGGAGCGGACCGGAGTCCGGACGGGAATCCGGGCCGGAGTACCGATCCCGGCGCGGACCCGGAGGAGGTCCGGGCGGCGGCCGAGCGGTTCGCCGACGCACGCGCCGAGGCGGACGTGAAGGCGGTGACCCTGCGGCCCGCCGGGGAGCGCTTCGCGTCGGTCCGGCGCGGCTACCCCCGGGATACCGTCGACGCCCTGGTGAGCCGGGTCGCCGAGGCACTGCGCGGCCGGGTGCGGCTGACCCCCGAGGAGGTTCTCGCCGACCGCTTCGACATCGCCCGCCGAGGGTACGACCGCGCCGAGGTGGATGCCTGGCGCGATCGCACCGCCGATCTGCTGATCCGTCGCCGGCTGGACGACGCGGCCGGAGACTGAAGGCGGCAGGGCCCGCACGAGCAGACGAGCACGAGCCGCCGGGCCGGACGAACCGGGCCGGGCCCACCCGCACTCACCCCACCCGACCCGGGCCCGCCGCACACTCACCCCACCGCCGGGCCCACCCGCACTCACCCCACCGGGGCCGCCCCCGTCCGGATCACCTGCCGAATCGCCTCACCGCTCGCCAGGGCCTCCATCGCCTCGTTGAGGTCGGCCAGTTCCACCGTCGAGGTGTGCAGGTGCTCGACCGGCATCAGGCCGGCCCGCCACAGCGCCAGGTAGCGCGGGATGTCCCGACGCGGCACCGCGTCGCCCATGTACGAGCCGATCAACGATTTGCCCTCGCCCGCGAAGGCCAACGCCGGCACCGCGTCCAGCGTGCGGCCCGGTGCGGGCAGGCCGACCGAGACCACTCGGCCGCCCCGGTCCACCGCGGCCAGGCAGTCCGCGACCACGGCCGCGCTGCCGACCGCCTCGATCGCGACGTCCGGGCCGCCGTCGGTGAGGTCGCGGATCGCGCCCACCGCGTCGGCCGGGTCGTACGCGTGCGAGGCACCCAGCCGCAGCGCCAGGTCGCGTTTGGCCGGCACCGGGTCGACCGCGACGATCGGGTACGCGCCGGCCGCCCGCGCACCGAGCACCGCGGACAGCCCGACCCCGCCGAGGCCGAACACCGCGACCGACTGCCCGGGCCGCACCGCCGCCGTGTTGATCACGGCGCCGGCCCCGGTGAGCACCGCGCAGCCGAACATCGAGGCCACCGCGAACGGCACGTCGCGCGGGATCGGCACCACCGATTCCTGTGCCACCACCGCGAATTCGGCGAACGCGGAGACCCCGAGCTGGTGGTGCACGACCTCGCCCCCGGCATCGCGCAGCAACGCGGGGCCGTGCAGGAGCCCGCCCGAGCCGTTGGCCGCCGCGGCGGCCGAGCACAGCGCCGGGCGGCCCTCGTCGCAACGCGTGCAGTGGCCGCATCTGGGCACGAACACGAGCGCGACGTGCTCGCCCGGCGCGACCCGGTCCACCCCGGGCCCGACCGCCTCGACCACGCCGACCGCCTCGTGTCCGAGCGCCATCGGCAGCGGCCGGACCCGGTCGCCGTTGACCACGGACAGGTCGGAGTGGCACAGGCTCGCGGCGGCGATCCGGACCAACACCTCGCCCTCGCGCGGGTCGCCGAGTTCGACCTCCTCGATCGCGACGGGCCGGCTCGCCCGATACGGACGTTCGCGCGATATCCCACGCAGCACCGCTGCCCGCATCTTCACCGGGCGTCCGTCGCGGCCGCGTCCCGAGGGCTGAGCCGCACCACGTCCCGGCTCGCCAGCAGCGGCACCACCTGCCCGAGCACGATCTCGGCGAAGTGCGCGGAGGCGCAGTGCGCGGTGAAGTCGGCCTCGGCGTCGTACTCCTCGTACAGCACGATCGTGCGGGCGTCCTCGACACCCTGGTGCACGCGGTAGCCGCGACAGCCGGGTTCGGCCAGCGAACGTCGGGTCATCTCGTCGAGCAGCGCGAGCACCCGTTCCTGCTCGCCGGGGTTGGTCAGGTAGCGGGCGACGACAACATAACTCACGGTGTATTTCTCCTACTTGCATGAGAGCCGGCCTGGGACGGCGACCCGAGCGCCGCGAGCCGATCACGGCTCAGGTCCCACAGCCGGGGGTCGGACGTGGCCACGGCGACCGCGCCGAGCGCGAGCGCGGCGGCCGCGTCCTCGGCGGTCTCCACGAACCCGGCCGCGACGAACGGCGACATCGCGCGCTTGGCCTCGGGGGTCATCCGCGCCACGATCGGCGACGGCATGATCTCGACCAGGTCCGGGCCGCCGCGGGCGATCGCGTCGGTACTGCGGCGCATGTTCGAGCGGTCGGTGACGAACACCTTCTGCATGGTCAGCAGCCCGAGCGGGCGCCCCTTCTCCATCAGCGACAGTCGGGTGCTGACCATGCCGTGCGCGCCCATCGCCTTGAGGAACTCCAGGGCGCCCTTGTCCTGGGCCAGGCCCGGGCAACTGTCCACGTTGACGAACACCGTCTTGCCCGCCTTGCCGAGCAATTGCACGATATTCGGCAATTGCCCGACCGGGATGGACGCGAGGATGCACACCTTCGCCGGCGCGCCGAGGAAGTTCTGCAGGCGCTGGGGTCCGATGATCGACGCGATGACCGGTACCTCGGCGAAGGCGGACGACAACACGGAGGACATCCGGGGCCCGCTCGCGGGGCGTTGACTGGCGTTCATGACCTACCTGCGCTGGGTCTCGGCCGCCTCACGCATCGAAGCGGTTGGGGAGGCCCAGTTTGCCAGGATTGAGTATTCCGACCGGGTCCAGGGTCTCCTTGACCTTGACGAACGTGTCGAAACCGGCGCCGAGCGCGGCGGGCAGGTACGGACCGCGCAGCAGGCCGCAGCCGTGGTGGTGGCTCAGCGCCGCGCCCTGGCGGATCAGCACCTCGTTGGCCGCGTCCCACACCGCGCGGTACCACTCGCGCCGCCTGGGCCGGTCCACGTCGCCGCGCAGCGAGAAGTACACACACGCGCCGTCGGTGTACGCGTGCGACTGGTGCGCGGACGCGGCCAGCGTGCCCGGCACCGACTGGATCGTCGCGACCACCTCGTCGTACACCTCGGCCAGCGCGGTCCAGGATCCGGCGATCTCCAGCGTGTCGGCGACGAAGCCGGGGCCGGGGGTGAAGCCGTCGGAGGACTTGCCGACCAGCATCCGCTCCTTGAGCCAGCGCTCGAACACCGCGTCGCTGTCCAGTTCGGGGCCGTACGCCAGGCAGACCTCCTCGCTGACCTTCAGCATCGCGTCGACCAGGATCGGGTCGCCCTCGTCCGCGATCAGCAGCAGGTTGGTCTCGGGGTGGCCGAAGTGCACCCCGCTCTCCAGCTTGTCGTACAGGCGCAGCACGGCCGGGGTCGCGCCGCGCTGCATGATCTTGCGGCACGCGTCCAGGCCCTCGGCGAAGGTCTCGAAGCCGAACGCGAGCGCCTTGGCGTAGGTGGGCAGCGGGTGCACCCGGATCCGGGCGGAGGTGATCACGCCGAGCGTGCCCTCCGAGCCGATGAAGATCTGCCGCAGGTCGGGGCCGGTGGCGGCGCGCGGGTAGTCGCCGTAGGTGGCGCGCGTGCCGTCGGCGTGCACGACGTCGATGCCGACGACCATGTCCTCGATCTTGCCGTAGCGCGTGGAGAGTTGGCCGGCGCCGCGGCAGGCGATCCAGCCGCCGACCGTGGAGACGGCGAACGCGGACGGCCAGTGGCCGGTGGTGGCGCCGTAGGTCTCCTGGAGTTCCTGCTCGAACAGGTCGCCGAACATGCCGGCTTCGACGTCCACGACGAGCGATTCGGCGTCGAAGGAGCGGATCCGGTTGAGTCCGCACAGGTCGAGCACGACGCCGCCGTGCACGGGCAGGGCCGCGCCGGTGACGTTGCTGCGGCCGGCGGAGGCGGTGACCGGGATGCCGGCCGCGTTGCAGATCCGCAGTACGGCGGCGACCTGGTCGGCGTCGACGACCTCGACCACGACCGCGTCCGGGGTGGCCGGGCGGCCGTCGGTTTCGCCGATCATGGTGCCGGCCCACCAGTCGCGGGTGCGGGTGACGACGTCCTCGCGGTCGGTGTACACGGCCTTGGCGACGCCCTGCAGGTCGGTGATCACCGACGCGGGGACCTCGACCACGGCGCCCTGCAGCGACGCGTCGCCGGTGCCGACGGGGGTGTTGCGGGCCCATTTGGGCGGCGTGGGCGCGCCGACGATGTAGTCGCCTCGGTTGAACGGGTTGGTGATGGTCTGCCTGCTGATCACTGGTCTGCTCCTTCGGGTCGAGCGAGTTGTGGGGTACACCGGGTGTCGTGGGGGCGGGCGGCACGATCCGCCGTGTGTGTCACGCCCGTCGGCCGGCCCCGGCGGACGCGTGCGCTGCCTCGGCCGGCTCGAAGTCGCCCAGCAGCACCGCCTTCTCGTGCCGCACGGCGGCCAGGTAGTCGGCGACCTGGCGTTCGATCTCCGGCTCGGACAGGCCCAGTTCGGCACCGAGCAGCCGGCCCACCTCGGGCGCCGCGGCGGCCGAGGCGTCGCGGGCGAACAGGCGCGATCGGGTCCGGCGCGAGAGCACGTCGTCCACCGAGCGGGCCAGCTCCGAGCGGGCCGCGTAGACCACCTCGGCCCGGATGTACGGCATGCCCGCGACCACCGGTTCGGCCAGCGTGGCGTCCTCGGCGAGCAGGTCGGAGACGAAGCGCGCCTCGGTGCCGTAGCGCTCGCCCAGGTGCGCGGCCAGCCCGCCGGAGGCGGCGACCGCCTCGGCGTCGTAGCCGGCGCCGCCGATCAGCGGCAGGTTCGCGGTGCGGCTGCGGCCCTTGCGGCCGAGCACCTGCATCACCTTGTCGATCACCAGCTCGCCCATGTGCCGGCTGGTGGTGAGCTTGCCGCCGGTGACGGTGACCATGCCGCCGCGACCGACGGCGATGTGGTGGTCGCGGCTCATGTCGAGGGTGGCGCCCTCCTTCTTCCCCACCAACGGACGCAGCCCGCCGATACTGCCGACCACGTCGTCCGGGGTGAGCTTGCCCTCGAAGGCGGTGTTGGCGCCTTCGAGCAGGAACTCCATCTCCGGGCGGGTGCAGTGCACGTCGTCGACGGAGCCGCGGTAGTCCTCGTCGGTGGTGCCCAACACGACCGAGTCGCCCCAGCGGGTGCAGGTCGCGCGGCGTGCCCGGCCGGGGATGGGCACGGTGACCGTGCAGTCGATCCGGACCTTGCTCCACGGCACCACGATGTGTACGCCCTTGGCGGGTCGTACCTGCGGCTCGTGTGTGCCGTCGGCCATCGAGTCGACCGCGTCGCTCCAGACGCCGGTCGCGTTGACCACCGCCGACGCGCGCACGTCGAACCGCTCGCCGTCCACCTCGATCCGGGCGCCCGCCGCCCGACCGCGTTCGTCCAGGACCCGATCCACCTTGGCGCCGTTGAGCACGGTGGCGCCGAGCGCGGCGGCGGTGCGCACGATGGTCAGCACGAGCCGCGCGTCGTCGGCGCGGCCGTCGAAGTACATCAGCCCACCCTTGAGGTGGTCGGCCCGCAGCGTGGGCGCGTGCGCGAGCACCTCGTCGACGGTCAGCCGCTGGTGCAGCTTGCCGATCCGCCAGCCGCCGACCAGGTCGTAGGTCCACAGCAGACCCTCGAAGCCCTTGGCCAGCCGGGCATCGAAGATGCCCTCCTTCTCCAGGATCGGGAACAGGAACGGCAGCCGGTGCACCAGGTGCGGTGCGTTCTTGCGGAAGCGGTGCCGCTCCAGCAACGAGTGCCGGACCAGGTTGACGTTGCCCTGCTCGATGTAGCGCAGGCCGCCGTGCACCATCTTGGACGACTTGGAGGAGGTACCGGAGGCGAAGTCGTCCTTCTCCACCAGGGCCACGTCCAGACCGCGCGAGGCCGCGTCGAGTGCGGCGTACGCGCCGGTGACGCCGCCGCCGATCACGAGCACGTCGAACACGTGGTCCGCCAGCCGGCGCTTGGCCCGGCTCCGGTCGAGAAGCAGCGGCTTCCCTCTCGTGGCCGCCGCTGACGCACGCCGAGGCTTGCGGGCGGGCAAGGTGATCACAACATCAACTCCTGGAATCTGTCCGGCGGTTCGATGACCGGTCGCCGGGTGGTACGTGTTGCGGGTGGCCTCGCGGCCGACTGCGGGTCCGCGCCTCAGTCGAGGTGCGGTGTGAGCACGGTCCGCCAGGCGGCCCGTTGTTCCTCGCGTTGTCCGGGAGTGGTGGTCGGCGCGAAGACCCGGCCGCGCGGTTGCGCCTCGACCACCTCTTCGAGCGAGGACCACAGGCCCTCGCGCACGCCCGCCAGATAGGCGGTGCCGCGCAGGCTCGCGGTCGCCGAGTCGGCGGCGCGCTCCAGCGGCAGGCCGACGACGTCCGCCTGGATCTGCATCAGCGTGTCGCTGCCGGCCACGCCGCCGCCCACCCGCAACCGCCCGAAGGGGGCGCGCATGGTCTCGGCGACGCCGTCGATCAGGTCGCAGACCGAGTGGGCGATCCCGTCCAGCACGGCGCGGGCCACATCGGCCCGGGTGGTGGCCAGGGTCAGGCCGCTGAGCGCGGCGCGCGCCTCGGGTCGCCATGCGGGGGTGCGGATCCCGGCCAGCGCGGGCACGAACCACTCGCGCCGGCCCGACTCGGCCGTTCCCCGGGCCTGCGCGGCGAGTTCGCCGATCTCCGCGGGCGAGGCGAAGAAGCCCAGGTCGTCACACAACCAGCGCAGCGCGGACCCGGTGGTGGAGCAGTACGCCTCCAGGCTGAAGTGCGTGGTCTCGCCCTGCCGCCAGCCGGGTTGGGCCAGGACCCCGGTCACGCCCGGGATCGGCAGCGCGGGGGTGTCCCCGGTGGCCGCGTCCACGAACGTGCCGGTGCCGTACACGCACATCCCCTGCCCGGCGGCCAGCCCGCCGAGCGCGATCAGCGCCGCGTGCTGGTCGCCCATGACCGCAGCCAACGGCAGGTCGAGGCCCAGGAGTTCGGGGTCGATCCGGCCGTAGCCGGGGTCGTCGTCGGCGAACAGGTCGGGCAACAGGTCGAGCGGGTAGCCCAGTTGCCCGACCCACTCGTGGTCCCAGGCGTGTTCGCGGAGCAGGTAGGCGCCGACCGAACCGGCGTTGCTCGCCGAGACGGCGTGCGCGGCCCCACCGGTGAACTTCCAGGCCAGCCAGGTGTCCACGGTGCCGAACCGCAGCGTCCCGGCCGCGTGGGCGGCGGCCACCTCGGGCTGCTCGGCGAGTTGCCGGGCGGCCCACAGGAACGGCGCCCGGCTGCCCACCGGGCGACCGAGCCTGGCGGTGAGCGGCTCGTCCCATTCGGCCTCGTAGGCGAGCAGGTCCCGGGCGTACCGCCGGTCCTGCCACACACAGGCCGGCACCAGCGGCCGGCCGGTGCGCGCGTCCCACAACATCGCGGTGGCCCGCTGGGTGGACAGCGCGAGTGCGGCGATCTCGACGTCGTTCGCGTGCGCCCAGGCCAGCGCCTCGCGGCAGACGGTCAGGGTGGCCGTCCAGATCTCCACCGGGTCCTGTTCGACCGAGTGTTCATCGGGATGCCGCACCGCGATCTGCCGGTACGCCACGTGGCCCACCGTCCCGGAGTCCAGCACGACTCCGGCCCGGGTCCCCGTGGTGCCCTCGTCGACGGACAGGATGCCGAGGCGCCGTCCGGGAGCGTGCAACGTCTTCGTCATCACAGCCCTTTCGGTCCGAAATATGCGATTGCGATCTCCGCGTGCGAGTCTTTCGCGGGAGGTCTGCGTCAGCGGGCGAGCAACGCGGGGTTCGCGGGGCCGGCCGAATCGGTGGGCGACGCGGTGAGCGTGGGCACGTCCGGGTCCTCGTCCGGCGAGATCGCCCGGGTCGGGTCCCACTTGATCGCGATGCACGTGAGCAGACCCAGCAGCGGGACGATCGCCAGGACCAGGAACGTCTTGTCCAGGCCGATGCCGTCCTTGATCTGCGGGAACAGGTAGAGCCCCGCCACGCTGCCGAAGCTGCCGATCATCCCGGTGACGCCGGTGCCCAGGGTGCGCACCTCACTGCGGTAGGACAGTGCGGCGATCGACTTGCCGTTCGCACCCGGGCCGGCCGAGTGACAGAAGATGAACAGCGCCGGGAGGATGAACGCGATCCAGGTCGGCACCCGGTCGAAGGTCAGCCCCATCCCGACCAGCATCACGAACACGCCGCCGAAGCCGAGCGCCGAGCTGACCCGAAGGCCCAGTTTGCGGGCGAAGTACGCGGAGAGGATGCCGCCGACGATGCCGAAGGCGTTGAACACCATCGAGCCGATGGTGGCCTTCTCGAAGCTGTTGCCGAAGATCGCCAGGCTGATCACCGGCAGGTACCAGCCGACCGCGAAGTACTGCATGGACTGGCCGAGCGAGATGGCCGAGGACAGCAGGGTGCGGGGCAGGTACTTGCCGCGGAACAGGATTCCGGCCTGCTTCATGCCCACGTTCGGCGGCACCTCGTCCGCGTCCGCGTCGTCGTGCGCGGCGCCGGCGGCGGCCGGTTTGGCGGCGACGGCCTCGATCCCGTAGATCCGGTGCAGGTTGCGCGCCGCGTCCTCCAGCCGACCCTTGGTGGCCAGCCAGGTGGGACTCTCTACGAGGAAGGCCCACTGGAGCAGGAACAACGACAACGCGATCACCCCGGCCGAGCCGACCGACCAGCGCCAGATGTCCGCGCCGACGTCGAACTTGAAGCAGATCAGGGTGAGCAGCAGGTTGCCGGTGGTGGCGATGTACCAGATGCCCTGCCACAGGTTGAGCCGGCCGCGCAGCGACTTGGGGGTGTACTCGGCGAGCAGCGCCATCGCCACCGCGAAGTCGATCCCGTAGGCGACGCCGACCAGGACCCGGCCGATCCACACCACGGTGAAGTCGTCCGCGGTGGCCGCGATCACCGCGCCGGCCAGCGCGAACAGCTTGGCCAGCAACAGTGGGGGCACCCGGCCGATCCGGGTGGCCAGCCACCCGCCGATCGGGTTGAACAAGATCGCGAGGGCCGGCGCGGTGGCGGTGAGGATGGAGACCTGGGTACTGCTCAGGTCCATCTGCTTCGTCATCGGGGCGAGCCCGGCGCCGAGCGCGGCATTGGAATACGCGTCGAGGAAAAGGCCCCCGAACACGAGGAACCAGATGACCTTGGCCCGACCGGAGATTCTCCCCAGTCGGTCGATGAGCGCGACGACGTCCTTGACGCCTCTGACGCTCTGCTGCTGTGCCATGTACCCGTCCTCGGAAAAAAGGACCAGTCGGCGACACGCGAGCGCTAACGCGTAGGAGGGCACAGCGAAGCCACCGACAGGTGGTCTTCGTCTGTTCCTGCCAAAGAATGATCTGGACCCTACGAGGGACATTTTGGGCTGTCAAGGGTCCGTAAAGGACCGATCCACCGCCCACCCCCGAGGCGGCACGGCGCGCGACCGGCTCAGCGGGTCCGCCGCCGCGCGCCGGCTACCGGCGCCGCGCCGCCCCGTGTCACGCTGGCGCCATGAGTGATCGCCCAGTCATCCACGCCCACCACAACGGCCGTGTGGTCGAGCTGCCCGGCACCCTGGCGGACATCCGCGCCGCCCTCCCCGAGCACGAGCGGGCCGCGTTCGACCACGACATCCAGCACGCCGCCATCGACAACCTGCCGGCGGTCGCCTCCGCCTGGGCCAAGACTCCCGAGATGCGTGACCACGACGACGCCGTCGCCGCCCGAGTCGCGACCGGCGACCACCGCGGCCTGTACCACCCCGATGGCACACCGGTCGAGCCGTGAGCAAATACCGCGTGCAGTACACCGACAACGCGCTCGCCGGGTACAACGCCCTGACCGCCTCCACTCGCCGGGAATTCGACCGAGCCGTCGACGCCATGTCGCACTCGCCGCGCACCCACGGGGACGCGATCCGCGGCAACCCCGACCGGCGCACCGCGGTATTGGCCGGGGTGATCACCGAATACGAGGTCAGCTCCGGCGTCCTCGTGGTCACCATGCTCCACGTGCGCGGCCTGTGAGTCGAGGTCGGATGCCGACCGCGCGGCGGCATGGCCGCCGACCAGGGAATCGGGCGAAGATGGGGCCATGATCCACAAAGCTTCCGATGATCGTTACGAGTCGATGCGCTATCGCCGGGCCGGGCGCAGCGGGGTGCGGTTGCCCGCCGTGTCGCTCGGGTTGTGGCACAACTTCGGGGACACCCAGCCGATGGAGGTGCAACGGGCGGTGTTGCGGCGGGCCTTCGATCTGGGGGTGACGCACTTCGACCTGGCGAACAACTACGGGCCGCCGTACGGGTCGGCCGAGGCGAACTTCGGGGTGCACTTCCGGGCCGACTTCCGGCCGTACCGCGACGAGTTGTTCATCGCGTCCAAGGCCGGCTGGGACATGTGGCCGGGGCCGTACGGCGACGGCGGGTCGCGCAAGTATCTGCTCGCGAGTCTGGACCAGTCGCTCGCCCGGATGGGGCTCGACTACGTCGACGTCTTCTACTCGCACCGCTACGACCCGGAGACCCCGCTCGAAGAGACGATGGGCGCGCTGGACACGGCGGTTCGCTCCGGACGCGCGCTGTACGCCGGCATTTCCAACTACGGTCCGCAGGAGCACCGTCGGGCGGTCGAGATCCTGCGCGACCTGGGCACACCGGTGCTGCTCAACCAGTCGGCCTACTCGATCCTGGACCGCGAACCCGAGCGCGGCGTGCTGGACGCGATCGGCGAGACCGGGACCGCGCTGATCGCCTATTCGCCTTTGGCCCAGGGCCTGTTGACGGACCGATACCTGGACGGTGTGCCGAGCGATTCGCGGATGGCGGTGGGTCATTTCCTCACCACCGACCAGCTCACGAAGGAGCGTCTGACCCTGCTTCGCGCGCTGAACAAGCTTGCCCAGGGCCGGAATCAGACCCTCGCGCAGCTCGCGCTCACCTGGATCCTGCGCGACGAGCGGGTCGTGTCGGTGATCGTCGGGGCAAGCAGCGTACGGCAGTTGGAGCAGAATCTGTCCGCCGTCGGGCAGCCGGATCTGACCGCCGCCGAGATCGCCGAGATCGATCGGCTCTGCGCCGAGCTGTGACGTGGGCGGATTCGCGGCCCGCCGCGAATCCGCCGGACCGGACCTACGCCCGCGCCGCCGCGGACACGGCCAGTTCGCCGGCCTCGATCGAGGCCAGGGACTCGACCACCCGGCGGCCCGGGGCGGGCTCCATCGCGACGGTCGAGGACACCGCCAGGACGGCGCACCCGGCGGCCTCCGCCGAGGTGACGCCGACCATGGTGTCCTCGACCGCGACGCACGCGCTCGGCTCGACCCCGAGCGCGGTCGCCGCGGCCAGATAAGGGGCGGGGTCGGGCTTGGTCCGCGGCACGTCCTCGGCCGCGACGGTCACCGCGAATCGGGCCGACCCCAACGCGTCCCGCACCAGGTCCACGACCCGACGCGGCGACGCCGACACGATCGCCAACGGCACGCCGGCGGCGGCCAGTTTGTCCAGCAGCGCGAGGACCCCCGGCAGCGGCTCGATCCGGGCCTCGACCCGGGTCGTGAACGCCGCGTCCAGCGCGTCCGTCAGTTCGTGCACACACGGCGCCTCGGCGACCACCTCGTGCAGGTAGCTCGCCGTGTGCCCGATCGCGTGCCCGACCACGTCCGCCGCGTCCGTCTCCCCCAACGCGTAGCCGACCCGGCCGGCCACGTCCGCCACCGCCTCCCACCACAACTGCTCGGTGTCGACGAGGGTCCCGTCCATGTCGAACAACACGGCGGCGGGCGATACGGCGGACACACTGACTCGTTTCGATGGGCTGAGGCGAGGACGTCACGACCCTCTCAGCCCGACGTGAGCGCAGTGCCACGATCGGGTTGCGCGCACGTGAACGTGTGTGGACCCCAACGGCACGGGGTGCGGCCGGGCCCGGTCAGATCACCGCCGCGCGCAGCGACAGGACGTCCGGGAGGTGTTGGGCGATGCGTTCCCAGTGGTCGCCGTCGTGTCGGCCGCGGTAGACCTCGCCGCTGCGGGAGCCGAAGTACAGGCTGGTGTCCTCCGCGTCGTCGGTGCACATCGCGTCGCGCATCACGGCGGTCCAGAAGTCGTCCGGCAGGCCGTCGGCCAGGGCGGTCCAGGACTTGCCGGCGTCGTCGCTGCGGTAGACGCGGCATCGGCCGTCGACCGGGAAGCGCATCGCGTCGGCGGTGAGCGGGACCACGTAGACGGTGTCCGGGCGGCGCGGGTGGACCACGATGGTGAAGCCGAAGTCGGCGGGCAGGCCGTCGGCGATCGACTCCCAGGTCGCGCCCGCGTCGTCGCTGCGGTAGACGCCGTGGTGGTTTTGCAGGAACAGCCGTTCGGGGCGGTCCGGGTGCCGGGCCACCTTGTGCACGCACTGGCCGTACTCGGGATACTCGTCCGGTTGGAACGTGACGTGGATGCCGGTGTTGGACGGGCGCCAGCTCGCCCCGCCGTCCTCGGTGACGTAGACCCCGCCGGTGGACATCGCGACCAGGATCCGTTGCGGATCGGTGGGGTGCGGCAACACCGTGTGGATCGCCTGGCCGCCGAAGCCGGCCTCCCAGTGCGGCCGGTGCGGGTGGTCCCACAACGCCCGCACGAGTTCGAACGAGCGCCCGCCGTCCGTGGAGCGGAACAGCGCGGAGGGTTCGACGCCGGCGTAGAGCACGTCGGGTTCGGAGCGGGCGCCGGGCACCAGTTGCCACACCCGCTCGACCGAGGCGCCCGCGTCCGCCGGGAACCCGACCCGGCCCAGGTCCGGTTCGCGCCAGGTCGCGCCGAGATCGTCGCTGCTGACCACGACCGGGCCGAAGTGTTCGTGGACCACGCCCGCCAGCACCCGGGGCGCGGGCCCTCGGGTGTCGATCGCGACCGAGTAGACGCCGGTCATCGGATGGTGCGGCCCGGTGTAGGCCCAGGATCCGTCGCCATCCGAGCGACCGATCCACAGGCCCTTGCGGGTGCCGATGGCGAGCAGGACGGAATTCGTCATGGTGACCTCCAGGCAGCGTTCCGTACTCGGGGAACGCTACGCGGCGGCGGGGACAATCGCCCGATTCGACGCGATCACCCTGGTTTCGTGCACTTCCTCTCGGCAATCGGCCCCGTGCGATCGTGCTCGCGTGCTAAGGAAGCGGTCGGCGGCCGGCGAAGCCGAGGTCGAGGCGGTGGTACCAGCCGAGCCGGCGGTCGCCCTCCAGCCAACACAACAACACGGGTACGCCGTCCAGGTCGGCCGGGAAGTCCACGAGCAGCGGCGCGAAGCCCTTGAGTTCCGCGCCGGTCTGCTGGACCTCGGTCATCAGCTCGTCGAGCCGGGCCTGCATGCCCTTGAGTTCGGGCAACCCGCCCAGCTCACAGCGCGTCTCGCCGCGTTCCAGCGCGACCGCGACCTCCGCGGCGTCCGCCCGGACGGCGATCAGCTCGTCGAGCACCGGCAACAGCCGGGCCAGCTCCGCGCGTGCCTCGTCGACCGTGAACAGACCCATGCGGCACAACCTCCCGTGTCGTGCGCCGGCCGACGATGGCGCGCGCCGATGGTAGCGCCGCGGCCGACGCGCGGGGCCGCCGGCGCCCGCGAAGAGGTCAGCCGAAGTACTTGGTGTTCTCTTCCACGCCCGGAAAGGAAGCGTGATTGGCGTGCACACCGAAGATGCCGCCGGAGGATTCCGCCCGGCCGGTGCGCTCCTGTTCGATCCGGAGGCCCTCGTGGCTCGTGGTGTGCCCGCGCTTGCCGACCGTGACGGCGATGACCGTGACCAGCGCCATCAGGACGAGAACGAAAGAGATGATCGTGATCACGGTGCCCCCTGGGGGATTGTCCGGTCCGGCGCTTCGACTGTGCTACATGATCCATGCCCGCTCCGGCCCCGACGACCCATTTCCCGCGCACCGGGCCGCCAGTGCCCGCAATCGGGACTCGTCGCCGTCGGTGGACGAATCCAGCCGCAGGATCTCCTGGACGAAGCGGCGATTCATCGGCCGGCAGCGGACCTCCTGGGCCGCGACGGCCTCCGCCTCCAAGAGCGCGCCGACGGCTTCGCTGCGGCGGCCCACCGCGGCGAGGGCACGGGCGAGGTCGATCAGGTGCCGGGCCTGCCGACCGCGCGGCAGTACGGCGAGCGCGGCCGGGGTGAACCGACCGGCGATGGCCCGCGCGTACTCGCCGAGCAGGACATGCGCGGTGACCCGATGCAGCCGCACCTGGATCGCGCCGGGGTCGGCCCGCTCGGCCCCCTCCAGCAGGTCGCGCGTGGCGGGCCGATCGCCGAGCCGGGCCGCGGCCAGCGCCGCGCCGAGCCGCAGGGTGCGCAGCGCCGCCCGGCCGGGCCGGCCGCGGGCACCCAGCGCCGGGGCCAGGTCCGCCTCCGCGCCGAGCGCGAATTCGACGGCGGCACCCGCGCCTTCGTGCCCGACCATGGCGCCGGTGAGCCGATGGGCGGCCCGGGCCAGGACCACCACGTCGGCACTGCGGCCGGCCGAGGTGACCGCCCGGTCGGCGGCGCGCCACGCCAGCGCCGGTTCGCCGTACACGTGCGCGACGGCGGAGGCGAGCGCGAGCGCGGCGGAACGCACGACGGCCACGGCGGGCGCCGTGCTCCCGGCGCTCTCGGCGGAGTCGGCCGCCGACTCCGCCGGGCTCGCCCGCGTCGTCGCCCCCGCACCCGCGGTCGCCTCCAGCACCGAGGACACCACCCGGTCCAGGCAGCCGTAGTCCGCCGCCGCGTACGCGGTCCAGCCGTAGGTCAACTCCCGGCGCAGCACCCCGAGGTCGACCGGCGGCCCGGTGGTGCCACCCGCCAGCGCCGTGTCGGCCCGGCGCAGCGCCGCCCGTACCGCGGCGAGCGGATCGTGGTTGCGGGCCTCCCGGTCGGGTGCGGCGGGCAGCAGTCGGTCGATCCCGATGTGCAGGACGAGTGCGGCTTCGGCGAGCATCGACACGCGCGGGTCGGCTTGTCGGTGGCCGGCCTCCACGTCCTCGACCCAGCGCACGGATCGGCCCATCAAACGGGCGAATTCGGATTGGGTGAGGCCACGACGTGTACGCCAGTAGGCGATTCGCCGGCCGATTCCGGGCGCCGTCTGCATGTCGGGCCGCTCCTTTGGGTATTGCCGAGTGCGCGTCCGGTGACCGAGTCGCCGCGGGCCGACGTATCATCGTCGTTCTGCGCCGTTTGTACCGCACGGGCGGGAAGTTCCCCACGCACACTGCGTGGATTCTGTCGGCTGCCCCGCAGGTACCTTCGGCCGGGTCGCGGCAACCGCATTCGGGACCGGGTTGCCCTTGCGGGAGAGTCGATGAAAAAACTGTTGCGTGTCCCCGGGGTCGGTCGGACCCGAGCGGCTCGCTCGCGGCCGGGTCGTACGTTGTCGATCCGGACCTTGCTGGTACTGCTCACCGTGGTGCCCTCGATGGCCATGGTCGCCCTGTGGGGCATCGCCACCTACCGGTTGGTCGACCACGCGAGCAGCCTGGACAACGAGGTCTCGGTGGCCGAGCGGGCCGGCAACCCCAGTTACGCCACAATGGTGAATCTGCAACTGGAACGGCGGCTGACCGCGGGCTGGATGGCCAAGCCGACGCCGGCGACGGCCGAGGCGCTGCGGGCGCAGCGGGTCAGGACCGACGAGGCCGTGGGCCAGTTCGTCGCCTTCGCCGAAAGCGATGCGCGGGACACGCCTGGGCACGTGGTGCGCCGGGCGCACGAAATAGTGCCTCAGTTGACCCAACTCGCCGACGCCCGCCGCCAGGTGGACGCGACCGGCGCGGTCGGGCGGGATCGTTGGCTGGGTTACTACACGAAGCAGGTCGCCAACCAGATCTCCATGGTCCAGGCGCTGGCCGAGACCTCGGACACCGACGTCACCTTCGCGGGTCAGTTCCTGGTCATACAGTTCCGCGCCGGGGAGGCGTTGACACAGGAAGACATGACGGTCACGTTCGCGCAGGCCGGAGGCCGGTTGACCCAGCCGGACTTCGCCTCGTTCGTGCAGAACGTGGGCGTGCGTCGGCACACCCTCGAAGACGAGGTCGAGCCGTTCCTGCCCGCCGACCTGCGGCCCCTGTACGTGGCGCTGACGCAAAGCCCGGCCTGGCGGGACCTGACCGCGATGGAGGACGCGATCATCGCGGCCGTCGACGCCCCCAGGGACCAGCGGGCCGCGGCCGGCTCCGGGATACCTCTGCCTGCCGAACTGGCGAAGTGGCGCGAGACCTTCGATCAGCTCGCCATGCCCAACACGGCCTTCGACTTCGCCCGGGTCGAGCAGGTGTTCGCGGCGGGTGACGCGGCCACCTCGGACACCTGGAATCAGGTGTATCTGCTGAGCGCGATCGGCCTGGGCTTCGTACTGCTCGGCGCCCTGCTGTGTTGGCGGGTGACCCGCTCGGTGCGGCTGCGCCTGTCCCGGCTGCGCGACGCGACGGTGGAACTGGGCTCGCGGCGGCTGCCGCTGATCATCGACCGGTTGCAGCACGGCGAGCGGGTGGACCTGGCGGTGGAGGCGCCGGACGTGCCGGTGGGGCGGGACGAGATCGGCCAGGTGGCCTCGGCGTTCAACGCCACGCAGCGGGCCGCGCTCGACGGTGCGGTGCAACTGGCCCGCCAGCGCGAAGGCTTCGCAAAGGTGTTCGTCAACACGGCGCTGCGCACCCAGTCGCTGGTCAACCGTCAGATCGGTGAGTTGGACGCGATGGAGCGTCGGCACCAGGACCCCGAACTGTTGCGCGAGTTGTTCACCATCGACCATCTGGCCACCCGTCTGCGCCGCTATGAGGAGAACCTCGTGGTGCTCACCGGCAACCGGCCGGGCCGGCGCTGGAGTCGCCCGGTCCGGATCGTGGACGTGATACGCGGTGCGGTCGGTGAGGTCGAGGACTATCACCGGATCGAGGTGTATTCCGACCGTGACCTGCAACTGTCCGGGCCGTCGGTGGGTGGGTTGATTCACCTGCTGGCCGAACTCGTGGAGAACGCGACGACGTTCTCGCCGCCGGACACACCCGTGCATGTCCGGGCGGTCTCGGTGGCCAAGGGCCTCGCGATCGAGATCGAGGACCGCGGCCTGGGCATGTCGACGGACGAGTACGAGTCGGCCAATCGACAGTTGGCCGTCCCGGTGAGTTTCGATGTGATCGCGCTCGCCGAGGACGTGCGGATGGGCCTGTTCGTGGTCGCCCAACTCGCCGATCGGCTCGGGGTGGAGGTCACCCTGCGGCCCTCGCCGTACGGCGGCACGCTGGCGATAGTGTTCTTGCCCGAGGAATTGATCACCCGGAGTTCGGGTGCGTCCGGCGAACCGGACCGGGCGGCGGGGCCGTTCGAACACGCGCTCGCGGCGGATTCGGAGTCGGAGTCGGACATGCAGTCCTCGGTCGGGTCGGCGATCGACCCGACCCCGGTGGTCGGTGCGGCGCGCTCGCCCCGGGACGACGTCGAGTCGGACTCGCCGGATCGGCAACACCCCGAGCCCGTGCTGCGTTCGCTGGAGCGGGTGCCGGCCGCGCCCGTACCCGCCGGTGGCCTCGTCGCCACCGCCGAGGAGACCACCGCCGACGGCCGACGGGCATTGCCGCGTCGGGTCCGGCAGCGCAATCTGCCGATGCCGTTGCGTACCGAGGCGGCCGGCGGAGGCGAGAGCGACCCGGGAACCGGGTCGAAGCCCTCCACTCCGCGCGAAGCTGCGGCTACCTTGTCCTCGTTCCGGTTCGCGAGCCAACGAGCGCGCGAGGCGTCCGAACCGAGCGCGGCCGGCGACGAGTCCGCGATCGACACCGAACCCGGAACCGGGGCCGAGCCCGCACCGGGCCCGAGCCCCGCCGCCGGAAGCACCACGCACCCTGGGGAACCGTCATGACGAACACGCACGATCTCGCCGGCGGCACGGCCACCACCGCAACCGACAATCGGCTGGACTGGTTGTTGACCGACCTGGTCAAACGCGTGCATCAGACCCGGCACGCGATCGTGTTGTCCGAGGACGGGCTGCTGATGAGCCGATCCGAGACCATCCCGCGCGACGACGCCGAGCAATTGGCCGCCGCGGCGGCCGGGTTGCAGAGCCTGGCACGCAGCATCGGCCGGGGCTTCGCGGGCGGTTCGGTGCGCCAGACGCTGGTGGAGATGGATGACGCGTTCCTGTTCCTGACCGCCGCCGGCAAGCGCGCGCACCTGGCCGTACTGGCCGAACAGAGCGCGGACGTGGGAGTGGTCGCGTTCGAGATGAACATGTTGGTGAAGAAGGTCGGCGAGTACCTCGGGACACAGCCACGCGGCGACGGGGCGGGCGATCCGGCGGGTGGTCGGGCATGACGTCCCGGTGGGAGCAGTCCTGGGATGAGGACGCCGGCCCGTTGGTACGGCCGTACACGCTCACCCGGGGGCGCACCAAGGCCATACGGGACGCGGATCTGACCTTGATCACGCTCGTCACCACGGTCGCGCCGGACGAGCCCGGGGGCCGCGCCCCGGCCGCGGACGATCCGTCCGCGGCCGCGCGCCGCAAGGCCCGGGACGGGCGTGGCCGGCAGCCCGAGCACCAACAGATCCTGGAACTGTGCCGGGAGCCGCAGGCGGTCGCCGAGGTGGCCGCGCTGATCGACCTCCCGGTGAGCATCACCAAGGTGCTCGTCGACGACCTGCTCCGCGACGGCCTGGTGACCGTACGCGCCCCGCTGGCCCTGGCCCGAACCCCCGATCCCGCACTGTTGAAGAAGGTACGTGATGGTCTCCTTCGGCTCTGACCGGTTGCCCGAGCATGCGGCGGCGGTCAAGATCCTGATCGCGGGCGGGTTCGGGGTCGGCAAGACCACCCTGGTCGGCACGGTCAGCGAGGTACCGCCGCTGCACACCGAGGAGGTGATGACCGAGGTCGGCGTGGGCGTGGACGACCTGGTGGGCGTCGAGGACAAGTCCCGCACCACGGTGGCCCTCGACTTCGGCCGGATCACGCTGTCCGAGGACCTGGTCCTGTACCTGTTCGGCGCGCCCGGCCAGGAGCGGTTCTGGTCCCTGTGGGACGACCTGGCGATAGGCACGCTCGGGGCGATCGTGCTGGTGGACACCCGACGGCTGGAGGCCGGCTTCGGCGGCATCGACTTCTTCGAACGCCGAGGCATCCCGTTCGTGGTCGCGATCAACCGCTTCGACGACGCGGTCGAGTACACGGTCGAAGAGGTTCGCGACGCCCTCGACCTGGCCCCCGACGTCCCGATCGTCCCCTGCGACGTGCGCATCCGCACATCGGGCCGAGACGTCCTCCTGGCCCTCGTCGACCACCTGATGTCCGCCCCCCTGGCCCTCGCCTAGCCGACCCGGCCTCCGAGAACAACCGACCCGCCCAGGCACCCCCCAGCCCACGCAGGCACCCCAGCCCAGGCACCCCCAGCCATCCAGGCACCCCCTCAGCCCGTCCGGCGCTTGAGGACAACCCACCCGGACCGACTCCCGCCCGCCCAGGCACCCCCCAGCCATCCAGGCACCCCCTCAGCCCGTCCGGCGCTTGAGGACAACCGACCGGACCGACCCCCGCCCGCCCAGGCACCCCCAGCCCGTCCGGCGTTTGAGGACAAGGCGGGCCGCAGGCCGGCCCACCCGCCCACCCTCACCGCACCGCAACCCCCGCCCGCACCCCCGACAACCGCGCAGCCGACGTCCCCAGCCCACGAGGCCCATAACCCACCCGAGGCACCGTCGCCGCCCCGCCGCCACCCCGCGCCACAGGAACCGCGCGCGAGCCGACCCCATCCCCGGCCACCTGCCAAGGAAACGGCACCAGCGGCTTCGGGTCCGCGTAACGCAGGCAGTCCTGATGCCACTTCAGGATCGCCGCGTTCCAATCACCCAGCGCCACCGCGTACCCGTCCAGCGCCGCCCTGGCCATCCCGTCCAGCGCCAGGTCCTCGTACATCGCCGGAAGTTCCACCGCGACCACCCGCTCGAACTCACGCATCCTGGAGGTCATCAGGTCGTTCACGATCACCAGCGCGCGAGCGAAGTCGCAACCGAAGAAGCTCTGCACCACCAGCAACAGGTTGTGCAACTCCCCCTCGACCTCGATCTCCTTGCGGTAGGAGAACACGTCGTTGATCATCCAGCCGAAGTCGGCGGCCGAGTTCTCCATCGCCCGCACCGCACGCGAGCGGTACGCCTCGTCCGGCACCACGTCACCGTGCGAGAGCCGGGACAGGCTCTTGGTCAGGTCGGAGCCGAACGTACGGCGACGCATCTCGATGTAGTCGACCGGGTCCGGAACCCGATTGAGCGCCATGTTGGCCAACTCCCACAGCCAACTGTCCATCATCTCCTCGATGGTGCGCCGGAACCTGCGGCGCGACCGCGGCGACATCGGCCCGGCGGTACGGGCCCACAGGTCCACCAGCCCGCGCTCGATCGCGTCCGTCGGCACCGGCGTCGGCTCGCCGTCGACCGGCATCAGCGCCTTGAGTCGCTCGGTGTACACCTTGGCGCCGGCCTGGTCGAGCGAGCGGCCGAACACGATCGGGTAGTAGTCGTCGCCGTAGGTGCCCCAGGTCAACCACCCGGAGGCGAGGTCGAGTTGTTCCGGGCTCACGTCCGGCGCGATGCCCGCCGCGCACAGCGGCAGGTCGAATCCGCGCAGTGCCTCCTCGTCCCAGAGGCCCTCGCCGGTGATGCCGACCCGTGCGGCCCACTCGACGATGTTCTCCCGCGAGGCGTCCAGGTGTCGATTCAGTCGCGGCGCGAACGGCAGGTGGAAGTCCGGGATGTCGTACGGCTCGACCGGCTGGAACGGCACGCGCGTGTAGGCGCGCAGCCCGTTGTGCGACCCGGCCACCAGTCCCGGCAGGATCCGCGCCGCCGAATTGCCCAGGCCCTGCGGTCCGGCCAACACCCCGGTCACCGTCGGCACGTGGGACCCATCCGCCGAACCCGCTTCCGCACCGGCCCCGTTCATGTACCGGCTGGAGCGCATGTGCCACTCGTGCCCGCCGGACTGCCAGTCCTGGAGGCCCTTGACGTAGGCCATCACGTCCAGGCAGGACTGCGGGTCCAGGCCGTGTTCGAGGAACAGCGGCGGCAGTTCGGTGAACGTGGTGTGCTCGAACTGGTGCAGGCGCGAGGTGAGCAGCTCGTTGACCGCGTCGGCCGCCTCCTGCGTGGTGCAGCCGAGGAACTTCTCGAACACCAGGATCGCGTTCGCGTTCTCGCCCTCGTTCTCCACCTCGCGCTGGTACGAGAACAGGTCGTTGCGCAGGTGTACACCGTCGGCGAAGGTGTCCTTGAGCACCCGCATCGGCCGCGAGGCCGCGATCACCGCGGGCACCTCGGCGTTCGCCACGTATTCCACCAGGTTGGCCGACCACGGCGCGCCGCCCACCTTGCGGCGCATCTCGATGTACTCGACGGGGTTGGCGATCCGGCCCTCGTTGATGTTGGCCAGTTCCCACATCGATTCCTCGAGCAGCGCCTGGGTGCTCTCGGCGAACCGCTCCCGCCACTCCCGCGACATGCTCGGCACGGTCCGCGCCCACAGGTCGGCCAGGCCCTCCTCGACCTGGTTGGTCGGCTCGGGGATCTCGGCGGTGGAGTCCACCGGCATGAAGGCGCGCAGGCGTTCCAGGTAGCCCTTGGCACCGGCCAGGTCGCGGGTGCGCTTGAAGATGTCCAAGAAGTGGTCGTCGAAGAAGAACACCCAGACGTACCAGTCGGTGACCAGGTCCAGTTGCGCCCCCGTGCAGTCCGGATGGGTATAGGCGCACAACAGCGCGTAATCGTGCGAATCGAAATCGTGCTCGTCCCAGATCTCCGAGCCCTCGATCATCCGCATCCGGCGGGCCCAGGTCTTGGAATGCTCGCGCGCGCCCTCCAGATGAGGGTTCAGCCGCGCGGGGTACGGCACGTAGAAATGCGGGAGTTCGAAGGGTTGTGGCATCCGTGCGCTCCTTTCGCCAGGGCACACGGTAGGTCGCGCGAACCCGCCGGAGCGCACGACGGATCGGTTCTCGCTCGATCTGGTGAAAGGCACCGTCGCAGGCTTAACGATCTTGTTCGGCGGCCATACGGACGAAAAACCGCGACAGGCGGGCCGGCCCACGGGCGAGGATGGGCGTCATGACGACATCGAATCGCCTGACCCACATCCCGGCACCCGAGGGCGTGCGACCGGGCACCGGCTACACCAACGTGGTCACCGGCACCGGCCGGCTCGTCGCGGTCTCCGGGCAGATCGCTCTCGACGAGGACGGCAACCTGGTCGGCAAGGACGACCCGGGCACCCAGGCCCGACAGGTGTTCGAGAACCTGCGACGCTGCCTGGCGGCGGCGGGCGCGACCTTCGACGACGTGATCAAGTTGACCTACTTCCTCACCGACGTCGGGCACCTGCCGGCGGTGCGTTCGGCGCGCGACGAGTTCATCGACCCGACCCGGCTGCCCGCCGCTTCCGCGGTCCAGGTGGTCGCCCTGTTCCGGCCCGATCTGCTGCTGGAGGTCGAGGCGTTCGCCCTGGTCGACGACCCGACCGCACCCGGCGCATAGGGCGCCGGCCGCGGTCCGCGCCGGCGGCCCCGAAGCACCGCCGAGCGATGCCGGCATCATGCCCGGGCAGGTCGGCCCGCCGCGCGGGCCCCCGACGGTCTCCGAAGGGTGGCGGCAAGTGCTCGTGCAGGTACGCGTGGTCGGCGACGAGGGTTGCGAAGTCGCTTCGCTACAGCGCTGGTTGGCGATGGATCCGGAGGTCCGGGGCGGCACCGCGACCAGCTACGCCGAGGACGGCACGGTCGGCGCGATGGGAACCACGCTCGATGTGGTCGACATCGTGCTGAGCAACGGCGTCGGCCTGGGCGGCCCGATGGTGGCGATCGCCGGCCGGCGCCGCACCCGGGCACCGATGGCCGGCCCGAGCGGGCCCGACATCGTGATCCGCCGCGGCGAGGTCGAGGTGGTGCTGCCCGGCGCGACGGAGGCGGACCTCGCCCGGGCCGTGCGCGCGCTGGAGGAGCCCGAGCCCGGCACACCCGGGACCTGATTGCCCGTCAAAAAAGCCCGACGGTCGGCCGCTTCGGCCGACCGTCGGGCGTGTTTCGTACTCGTTCCTACACCAACGCGTCCACCGGGTTCGCCGTCAGGACGCCCGCCGCGACCGCCTCGTTCAGCCATTCCGGGAACTCCAGGAGCAGTTGGTCGTACAGCTCCCCGTCCGCGAGCAGCCTCGGGTCGTGTCCGGCGTGGAAGAAGCCCGCGTTGTCGACCACGCGCTGTTCCGGCACGGTGAGTTCGTCCAGCTTGCGCAGGAAGTCGAAGCCCTTGGCCTCGGGGTCGCCGAAACCGATGAACTGCCAGAAGATCGGCAGCCCGGCCGCCTCGCACAGCGCCTTCGCGGCGGCGGGACGGCTGGTCGGGGCACCGTCGGTCTGGAAGATCACCAGCGCCGGGCCGGTGCTGCCGGACGCGCGGTAGTGCTCGACCACCTTGGCGATCGCCCAGTGGTAGTTGGTCCGACCCATGTGCCCGTAGGAGCCGTGCAGTTCCTCGATCCGACCGACGTGGTTGTCGGGATCGAGGTCGGCGACGCCGTCGATGTCGGTGGAGAAGAACACCAGCGGTACGACCGCCTCGCCGAGCTGCGCGGACAGCGCGAGCGTCTGGTCGGCGAGGTGTTGCACGGTTCCGTCCTTGTAGTAGGAGCGCATCGAACCGGAGCGGTCCAGGACGAGGTAGACGGCGACATCGCGGCCGGTGAGCCCGCACTTGGCCACGGCCGCCGCGGCGGCCTCGCCTCGGGCACCGAAGCCGGGCACGGCCTCTTCGGCTCGGGCGGACGGCACCACGGCGATGCCGGTCGGTACCGGCGCGGCCTCGGCGACCACGAACGGCTCGACCTCGACCTCGACCTCGGCCGGGATCTCGGTCGCCGGCTCCGGCTCGGACACCTCGGCGGCCGGTTCGACGACCGTCGTCACCTCGGCCTGTTCGACCTCGACGGGTGTCGCGATCGACTGGGCCGGTACGGGAATCGACGCCGGCCCAAAGGCGTCGAACTCCGCCCGGGACACCGGGATGACGATCGGCTCCGGGACGGTCACCGGGTCCGGGACGACCACCGGCTCGGGGGTGACGACCGGCTCGGAAATGACGACCGGCTCCACAACGGCAACCGGCTCCGGGACGGCCTCCTGCGCCGCGGGGCCGACCGGCTCCGGCGCGATCACCGGCTCCGGGCGCACCTGCGGTTCGACGCGGCCGCTCGTCGGCTCGACGCGCGGCTTCGACTCCGCTTCGGCGACCGGCTCGGGCGCGACGACCGGGGACACGGTCGGTGCGGCGTCGAGGTCGGTCGGCGCGGCGGCCACGTCCGTCGTCTCGGGTGTCTCCGCCGCCTCGCGGGACGCCCGCGAACGAAGTACGTTGCGCAGCAGACTCCTCAAACCCATCGGCGAATCCTTACCTGTGTGGGGGACGCCGTCCCGATGATCAGGACGGTTACGTAAGGCTAGTCATGGCCCCGGCCGACCTGTGGGCGACCCGCGCGTACGACACCCCGACCGACCCCCGAACAGCCGAAGGCGGCCTACCCGTACGCCGAGCGGCGACCCCTCACACCCCCGCGAGCAGTACGAACGCCGCGTCCACCGCCGCGCACGCGGCCGCGACGTCGTCGTCGGTGAGCGCCGCCGACACGAACCAGCACGCCGAGCCGACCGCGTTGACGTGTACTCCGCGCTCCAACAGGGCGTGTCGGAACAGCGCGTAGCGCGCGTCGTCGCTCGCCGCCAGGTCCCGGTAGTTGCGCGGCGCGATGCCGTCGGCCGAGAAGACCACCTGGAACATCGCCCCGACACCCTGCACCACACACGGAATCGCGTGGTCCCTGGCGGCCCGCCGGATCGCCTCCATCACCCGGTTCCCGGCCGTGTCGATGTGGGCGACCACCGCCGGATCGGCGAGTTCGCCCAGCGTCACCAGGGCCCCGGCCGCACACAGCGGCGAACCGTTGTACGTTCCACCGTGTTTGATCCGGTTCGCACCGACCTCGTCCATGATGTCCCGGCGCCCGGCGAACGCCGCGATCGGCAACCCGCCGCCCAGCGCCTTGGCGTACACGGCGAGATCCGGGAGCACCCCGAACAGCCCCTGGGCGCCGCCGGGTCCGGTGCGAAAGCCGGTGCATACCTCGTCGAAGATCAACACGATCCCGCGTCGGGTGCACTCCTCGCGCAGCGTCTCCAGGTAGCCGGGCAGCGGCATCGTGCACGCGTTGTTGGCCACGATCGGCTCGCAGATCACCGCGGCCAGTTCGCCGCGATGCGCGTCCAGGATCTCGCGCAACACCTCGGCGTCGTTCCACGGGCAGATCACCACGTCGGCGACCACGCCGGCCGGCACCCCCGGCGAATGCGGGTGCGCGTGCGGCCGGGTGTACGGTCCGGCCTCGGCCGCGGTGGGCCGGTTGGAGACGGCGAGCGAGTCCGCCCATCCGTGGTAGTGGCCCTCGAACTTGAGCACCTTGTCCCGCCCGGTGAAGCCGCGCGCGGCCCGGACCGCGCCCTGGATCGCCTCCGACCCGGAGTTGGCGAACCGGACCAGGTCGGCGCACGGGATCATCGACCGCATGATTTCCGCCAGTTCGATCTCCGGGACGGTACCCGCGCCGAACATGGTGCCGCTCGCCAGGACTTCGGCCACCGCCGCACCGATGGACGGATTCGCGTGCCCGATGACCGCGCAACCGTACGAAATCAGGTAGTCGACATACTCGTTCCCGTCCACATCCCAAATGTGCGCGCCCTTGCCGCGCGCGATATAGAGCGGATAGGGAAAGGGACCGGTGCTCGTCGTGCGTGCGGAGGAAGCCGTTCCGCCCGCCAGTGAGCGTCGGGCCCGATCGAAAAGCATCCGACTGGTTTCGGTCGACTCGGCCGAGATCACGGAATACGCCACCTTCGCTCTTGACACCCGCCATGGACACTACGCAGGGTTTCTCTCCGTACCGTCGCGGTGAAAGCGAACGGGCCGGTCGTACCGATTCCGGGGGGTCACCCATGATCGAGAAGGTCGCCGTCGTCACCGGCGCGGGCAGCGGTGTGGGCCGCGCGTGCGCACTCGCCCTGATCGAGCAGGGCTGGTCGGTCGGCCTGGCCGGTCGGCGCAAGGTCGCCCTGGAGGAGACCGCCGGCCTCGCCCGGGATCCGCGCCGCGCCCTGGCGGTGCCCACCGACATCACCGACCCCGACGCGGTCGACCGACTGTTCGCGACCGTCGTGGAGCACTTCGGCCGACTCGACCTGCTCTTCAACAACGCCGCCGACACAATGGCCTACCTGCCCACCGAGGACGTCGAACTCGACGACTGGCGAAGGGTGCTCGACTCGATCGCCACCGGCAGCTTCCTGTGCGCGCGGGCCGCGTTCCGGATCATGAAGGAGCAACATCCGCGCGGCGGCCGGATCATCAACAACGGCGCCCCCTCGGCCCACGTCCCGCGCCCGGATTCGATCGCCTTCACCGCCGCCAAGCACGCCGTCACCGGGCTGACCAGGTCGCTGGCCCTGGACGGCCGGCCGCACGACATCGCCTGCGGGCAGATCGACATCGGCAACGTCACGCCGATCGACCGGCCGCAGCCGGCCGTCCGGCAGGCGGATGGTTCGCTGCGGGTCGAGCCCACCATGGACGTCGGACACGTCGCGGACATGGTGCTCGTGATGGCCGGGTTGCCGGTCGGGGTGAACGTGCAGTCGGTGACCGTCATCCCCAGCGCGATGCCCTACGTCGGCCGAGGCTGACCCGAGCCCGGCGGCCCCGCCGAATCGGGGCGCGGAGCCGCCTCCGCGCCCCGCCGTGACCCCGAACTCGCCGCCGGCTCCGGCCAGATACGCCTCGACCCGGGTCCCGCCGGCCAGTCGGCCGTGCAGTTCCCAGGCGATCATCCGATGCAGCCCGTCCAGGTGCACGATCCCCTCGCGCACCGCCAGCCCCGCGTAGTCCACCGTCTCGACCGCGCGGGTGCACAGGTACAACGGCGTCATCGGCGCGTCCCGTTGCCAGGCCAGCTTGTCCGCGCAGACCGGATTGCTGTGCGCGTAACGCCCGCGGGTCGAGCGCAGCCGACGCACCGCCGCGGCCAAGGTCAGTCCGCGCGGCGGCACCAGTTCGAACGTGCCACCCTCGCCCAGGTGCCACGGCAGGACGACGCCGAGCAGCGTGGCCCGGTCCAGTTCCACCCGCAGCCATCCGCCGGGCAACGCGTCGGCCAGGCGCAGCAGTTCCTCGCCCTCGGCGTTGCTGTTCCCCGCGTGGCCGCCCTCGACCGGGTGGTCGTGCCGGAATCGGTCGAAGACGACGTCGAAGCACACGGTTTCGAGAACCTTCAAGAATCGGATCCATTCGGGTGGCGGGCCGACGGGCGGCCGAACAACAAAGCGAACGGGCGCGGTTCGCCGGTCCGCGCTCAGGCCGGGTAGCGCGTGAAGTGGCGTTCCGCGAAGAGTTCGGGCCACCGTCCGCGATCGAGGTCCAGCTCCCGGGCCCGACCGAGCACGTGTCGCCAGTACGGCTTCACCGGCGGCCATCGGGTGCCGCACTGCCCGTACGAGCCGTCCACCATGTAGCGCGACCTGCCCCCGCTCGCCGGGCCCGGACGCCGGGCGTGGAACAGGGCCGAGTGCACCAGCACCGTGGAGCCGGGCGGCAGCCGGTCGATCAGCACCTCGCCGGGCAGTGCGGCGGTGCCCAGGTGCGCCCTCGCGTCCTTGTCCGCGACCTCGCGGTGCGAGCCCGGGAGCACCGCCAACCCGCCGACGGAGGCGTCCAGTCCACCGAGGTAGTGCAGCGCGTGGATCATCGTGAACGCCCGATCGCGCTGTGGGGTCTGTTCGTAGTCGTGGTGCCACGCCTTGCCGTCCGCGCCCGCCGGGCGCCGGTCGCTGTGCAGATGGTGGAACACGAAGTCGGCGCCCATCAACGCCCCGACCAGGGTCAACAGGGGCGGGTAGGCGGCCAGTTCGCCATGCGCGGCGAGTTCGATCTCGACCGACGGCGGCGGTCCCGACCGGCCGGTGTCCACGCAGGCGGCGATCGACCGCTCGCGCAGTCCCGAGTCCACCCAGTGGTCCACCTCGACTTCGAGCCGGGATACCAGTCCGCCGGGCAGGAAACCCGGCAGGAGCAGGTATCCGCACTCGGCGAATCCGTCGATCCGGCTTGCGTCGACCGCCATCGTCGGCATTTTCGGCATATGGAATTTCCCCCGTGTCGGTGACGCTCGGCAGCCGGCCCACCGGCAAAAGCGGAATACTGCCTCGCATTTCCCGGATGGAAAGTACATGGCCGACAGGAAAACAGAACGTGATCGAGCCGATACAAGAAATATCCATTGCCACGGAGATCCATGCACACATTCGACAGATTGGCCGGATCGTTTCCCCGGCGGGCCGGACCGATCGTGCCTTCGGCCCGATGGCCGAGAACGGCGCGGGGCCGGCCGAGCGGCCCGGGCCGGCTCAGCCCAGGAAGGTCAGCCGCACCGTGCGATCGGGGTTGTCCCGATTGGTGTCCACCATCGTGATCGACTGCCAGGTGCCCAGCGCCGGTTGGCCGCCGATCACCGGCAGCGTCGCGTGCGGCGGGACCAGCGCCGGCAACACGTGGTCGCGCCCGTGCCCGGGACTGCCGTGCCGATGCCGCCACCGCTCGTCGGCCGGCAACAGGTCCGCCAGCACCGCGAGCACGTCCTCGTCACTGCCCGCCCCGATTTCCAACACCGCCACTCCCGCGGTGGCGTGCGGCACGAACACGTTGAGCAACCCGTCCCGCCCGCCGGCCACCTCCCGCAGGAACCCGGCGCAGATACCGGTCAGGTCGTACACCCGTTCCCGCCGCCCGGTGGCGACCTCGAAAATCCGCGACACGACGCTCTCACTCATGCCGTCATGCTCGCGCAACGCCGGTCCGGTTCCGGGTCCCCGACACGGTCGTGTCGGGGATTGCTTTGCTTTCGGCCGAATGCGTACGGACAATATGGAGCAGTACCTACCTGTCGGTAAGGATGGCTCGGGATCGACGGGGATCGGCAGGGATCGCCCGGAACGGGAGACGCGCATGGCTCGGCGTTACCAGTGCGGCCTGGATGCCGCGATGGATGTCATCGGCGGCAAGTGGAAGGCGCTGATTCTGTGGGCGCTGCATGTCGAGGAGCGCCGCTTCGGCGAGTTGCGTCGGGCGGTGCCCGGGATCAGCGAGAAGATGCTGATCCAGCAGTTGCGCGAGATGGAGGCCCGGGGAATCGTGCACCGCGAGGTGTTTCGCGAGGTCCCGCCCAAGGTGGTCTACTCGCTGACCGCGCTGGGGCAGTCGCTGAACGAGGCGCTGTTGCCGCTGGGCGTGTGGGGACACGACCACGTCGAACAGATCGTGGCGACCGCGCCCGCGCCGGCCGGCGCGCCGGACCCGGCGGTGCCCGCCGCGTAGGTCGTTTCCGGGCGAAGTTTTCGGCATCGGCGAATGCCGGGAATAGCGCCGAGTGGTCTGCTATAACCGCGCGGGCGCACTCTCGGTGAGTCGTTGTTGACTTTTCGTAGCGCCCGCCGTAATTATTTCGGCAGCGAATATCCGGATTGTCTACGACGTCATCGTTGAGCCGCCGGGGTGTGAATATATGACCAAATACGTCCGAGTGTCCGAACAGTTGGCGCTGCCACGCGGTCCGGTCGATCCGATCATGGCCTCCGCCCGGCGGCTCGACACGTACCCCGTACACGTATGCCTGGACGAGGCCACCGCGCTCGCCCGATTGTGCGCCGAGATCGACGGTCGACGGGTCGCGCTGATCACCGACGACACCGTCTACGCGCTGCACGCGCGCCGGCTCACCGAACGACTGACCGCGACCGGACTGGACGTGGTGCACACGTCGTTCCCGGCCGGCGAGGCAAGCAAGAGCCTGCACACCGCGAGCACCCTGCTGGACTGGCTGGCCGGCACCTCGCTCGCCCGCCGCGACATCCTGCTCGCGGTCGGCGGCGGCGTCGTGATGGACACGGTCGGCTGGGTGGCCAGCGCGTACATGCGCGGCATCCCGTACATCAACGTGCCCACCACGCTGCTGGCCCACGTGGACGCCGCGCTCGGCGGCAAGGTGGCCATCGACCATCCGTCCGCGAAGAACCTGATCGGCGCGTTCTACCAACCCAGGGCCGTGGTTTCCAACGTCGGGTATCTGAGCACCCAGGACCGCCGGGGGTTACGCGCCGGGCTCGCCGAGGCGATCAAGACCGGGATCATCGCCTCGCCGGAGTTGTTCGAGCTGATCGAGCGCCGGCATCCGGCCATCCTGGCCGCCGAGCCGGCCCCCACCGCCGCCCTGGTACACGCCTCCAGTGTGCTCAAGTGCCGGTTGATCGCCCGCGATCCCTACGAGCGCGACCTGCGCCGGCCGCTGAATTTCGGGCACACCGTCGGTCACGCGGTGGAGACCGCGACCGGCTACGGCCCGATCCTGCACGGCGAGGCGGTCGCGTTCGGGATGGCCTGTGCGGCCCGGATCGCCGAACGACGCGGGCTGCTCGACCCGGCCCTGCGGGCGCGGGTGACCGGGCTGCTGGACCGGGTGCACCTGCCCACCACGCTGGCCGCGCTGCCCGCCCGCCTCGACCCGGCGACCACCGTCGAGGCACTCGGCCAGATCCGCAAGATCCGGGACGGCCGGTTGCGGTTCGTGTTGCCCACCGCGCTCGGCGAGACGGTGATCACCGACGACGTGAGCGACGAGGAGATCCACGCCGCGCTGGTGGTCTCCCCCGCCGCCGAGGTCTCGTTCGCCCGCACCCACGGAGGCACCGATGACTGAGCTGGACGTGTTCGTGATCGGCGGGGTCGGCCTGGACATCATCGTTCGGGTTCCCGAACTTCCCTTGCCGATACGAGACTTCAAGGTGCCGCCGATCCGCCGATACGTCGCGCACACGGGCAACGGAGTGGCCCTGGGCTGTCGGGCGCTGGGCCTGCGCACCCACTTCGCGGCCGTGCTCGGCGCCGACCCGGAGGCGGACTTCGTACTCGCCCACTACGCCGAACAGGGCCTGTCGTTCGCGCACGTCTCGCACCCCGCCGGCACGCCGCTCAGCGTCAACCTGGTCGGCCCGGACGGCGAACGGCTCTCGCTGCACGACAGCCGGTTGCCCGCGGACCTGGTCGTCGATCCGGAGCTGTACCGGCCCGCGATCGCCCGCACCCGGCACGCGCACGTGTCGATCGGCGGCTGGTCCAGGCCCGCGCTGGCCGAGGCGATCGAAGCCGGCGTGTCCACCTCGACCGACCTGCACGGCTGGGACGGGCACGATCCCGCCCGGGCGGACTTCGCCTACGGCGCCGGCCTGGTCTTCACCTCCACGAACCGGCTCGGCGACCGGGTCGAGGAGGCCGCTCGGGACGTGCTCGCCCGAGGCCGGGCCGAGGTCGTGGTCGCGATGGCGGGCGGTCGGGGCAGCTACCTGGTGCTGCCCGACCAACCGATGCGGCACGTGCCGGCGCTGGCCATGCGGGCCGACGAGGTGGTGGACACCAACGGCGCCGGGGACAGCTATGTTTCGGGCTTCCTGTACGCCTACCTGGCCGGCCGCGACTGGGCGGCCTGCGCCGCCGCGGGCACCCACGCGGGCGCGCACGCGGTGCGGACCGCGGGCACGCACACGTCGTTCATCACGGCGAAGGAGTTGGACCGTGCGCTCTCCTGACCGGGTCGGGAGCGAGCTCGCCCCCGGGCGGCGGTTCGGGCGACGGGTCGGTGGGCGCGGCCGACGCGAGCACGCCGGCCGGCGTGACGACGGCATCCCGGACGGTGCTTCCCGCACGGACCGCGGCCCCCGGCAACAGCACCGAGCGCAGTACGGTCGCACCCGGTTCGATCCGGCACCCGGGGTGCACGACACTGCCCTCGACCCGCGCCCCCGGCGGGATCTCGGTGCCCAGCAGACTCCCGGCCTCGTACCGCGGGTAGCCGTCCGGCAGGTCCGCCAGCGTGCGCGGGAGTTCCTCGGCCGCGATCGGGTGCGGGAGGGCCGGCAGCCGCAGTTGCTCGGTGCGGTAGCGCTCGACCGTGCCGATGTCGGCCCAGTAGTCGCGCACCGGATACGCCGTCACGCGGCGGCCCCGAGCGATCATCGCGGGCAACACGTCGCGGCTGATGTCGTGTTGCCAGCCGTCCTCGCCCAGCGCGGCCAGGTCGGCCAACACCTCGCGCAGCGCGTCGATCCGGAACACGCAGAACGCGGTGAAGACCAGGTCCGAGGTCGGCCGTGCGGGCTTTTCCACCAGGGCCCGGACCCGCAGGTCGGGATCGGTCTCGACCATCCCGAACAGGTGCACGTAGCGACGCTCGATCCGCTGGACGCCGATCGTGCAGTCCGCGTTCGCGGCCCGATGCGCGGCCACCAGCGGGGCGTAGTCGAACACGTAGACGTGGTCCGCGTGTTGCACCAGCAGGTCGGTCGCCCCCGGAGCGAACAGGTGGCGCGCGTTGGCGAGCAGCGCGTCCGCGGTGCCGCGTTCGGCCGGGCGGGCGGGCAGGATCGCGCCGGGGCCGCTGCGGGCCAGGGCGTCGTGCGGGCCGAAGTGCAGCCGGGTGCCCGGGTATCGGTCCCAGTGCGTGACCAGGTGTCGGACCAGGTCGGATTCCCGGTGCTGGGAGAGCAGGACCAGTTCGGGCAGGCCGGAGCGGATCGCGTTGGCCACGCTGAAGTCCACCAGTCGACACGAGGCGGCGTACGGCACCAGGGGTTTGCACACGTCGGCGGTGAGCGGGCCCATCCGCTCGCCCAGGCCGCCCGCGAGCAGGGCGCCGCGTACTCCGTCGAGCGTCACCAGGTCCGCCCCGGCGCCTGCCCTGCGGGTACCAGGGTGCGCAGCAGCGCGAGGGACGTGGCGATGCCCTGCTCCGTGGGCAGTAAGGCGTCCTCGTGTTCCACGTAGATCACTCCCCGGTAGTCGTCGTCGAGCAGCGCGGCCACGATGGCCGGCCACGGCAGGTCACCGGCGCCGAGCGCGCGGAAGCGGATCGCCGGGCCGGGTCCATAGCGCGACCAGCCCGCGCCGCGCGGCGATTCGGCACCGGACCAGCGCTGCAGGTCCTTCGCGTGTACGGCCGCCAGTCGCCCGCCCCAGCCGCGCACGGCCGCCACCGGGTCGTGGCCGGTCGCGGCGAGGTTGGCCGGATCCAGGCACAGCCGCACGCCGCTCACCGCCGAGAGCAGTGCCCTGGTACTCGCCGGGTCGTAGGCGACCTGCTTCGGGTGCGGTTCGAACACGACGCGCACCCCCAGCGCGTCC
The DNA here is from genome assembly GCF_040629175.1 of Embleya sp. NPDC005971. Classification (NCBI taxonomy): domain Bacteria; kingdom Bacillati; phylum Actinomycetota; class Actinomycetes; order Kitasatosporales; family Streptomycetaceae; genus Embleya; species Embleya sp. NPDC005971. Next base: position 70,969 of record NZ_JBEXUX010000034.1, read on the forward strand.
GCGAGTTCCAGGATCGGCCGGGCGGCGAGTGCCCACGCGTCCACGTTGTCCTGCCAACTCACCGCGCTGCCGGACCAGGACAACCAGCGCGTCAGGTCCGGCACCCCCAGCATCAGCCGGGCCAGCGGCGCACCCAGGCCGGCGGCCAGCCGTACCGTGTCGAGCGCGGCACGCGACCCGTGCGCCCGCTTGGCGTCGGCCGTCCCGGCGAACACCGGGTCGGTGTGCGGCCCGTGCGGTCCCAGCACCAACTGGGTGTCCCGGCTGTTGCTCACACAGCCCACCTCGACCCCGGCCGCCGCGCACTGTGCGCGGATCTCGCGATGCAGCCCCGGATCGGTGAGCCGCCCGGGCTCCACCAGCGCGAAGTGGCCGTCCGCGGGCAGATCCACCACGCCCACCTCCGCGTCCCGGGCCACCCGCAACGCCTCGCCCAGCCCGACGGGCGCCAGGGCGGCCAGGCACAACCCGAGCCGGATCGGCGCGCCGGCCGCGTGCCCGTTCGCGTCGCCGGCGGCGAACTCCGTTTCGGGGTACCCGGGTTGCCCGCGCTGTTGTTGTCGCTGTCGCGGGAAGTCGCGGGCGGCCCGTTCGTCCGGTTTCCCGGTCATCGGCGATCCCCTTCGCTCGACTGCGCCCCGGCACCTCAGAGGTTGCGGATATGTGCCCAACTCTTGGGCGGCGAACCATCGTTCGCAAGCAACGCGGCATATATCGCGGCGACCGGATCGACGATCACGGTCGGCGGTTCGGCCGCGCCGAGTTCGGTCACGATCCGCCGGCTCAGCTCGGCGGCGTACGGCGGACAGCCGCGGAACACACCGCCGTTGAGCACGGCCCGCCACGTCCCGGTCAGCCCGGCCGCGTCCCGGGCCGCGCGCACACCCGTGATCAGCTCGTCCACACCGGCGCGCACCACCTCGCCCGCCACCGCGTCGCCCGCCTGCCAGGCCGCGCACACCTCGGGTGCGAGTGCGGCCACCGCGGCCTTGGGAAACGGCTCGGCGGCCAGCCGACGGGCGAGTTCGCGCGGCTCGGCCGCGGCGAACAACGTGGTCGGCCGCCCGCGCCCGTCCGCCCCGCGCACGGCCGCCCGCAGGCCCGCCTCACCGAGCGCGTACGCGCTGCCCTGGTCGCTGCCCAGATACTCGCAGCCGCCGATCACGACGGGGGGTCCCGCGTCCGGCCCGGCACTCGCCACGCAGGCCGAGCCGGTGCCGGCCACCACCACGACGCCGCGCCCGGACAGCGGCGGTGCGAGCAGCAGCGGCGGCACGTCGCCGGAGACCACGAGCCGACCCGGCAGGCCCTGCTCGCGCGCGAGCACCGCCAGTCGGTCGATCGCCGCCGGCGCGGTGTCCATGGTGATCGCCGAGCTCGCGAACCAGCCGACCGCCGTACCGCTCAGGTCCGCGGCGATCTCGGCCAACAGCCGCACCAGCGTCTCCTCGGCGGCGGCGCCGGCCGAGGCGGGGTTCACCGACCCTCGGGTGTGCCGGATCGTGTCGAGCACCAGCGCCGTGGTGCGCGTGCCGCCGGCGTCGATCGCCCAGTATCCGCCGGCCCGGTGTCCCACAGTCGAAAGCCTCCGCAGTCCGTCGAAAAGCAATGTTCCGGGCCACGCTACCGGTGCACGTTGCCGGCCGAGGGTGCCGGCGAGGCAGTACGGTGGACGACACTCTCGGTCACCCCTCATGGACGGAGCGTCGATGCGGCACGGCGACGGTGTACTCGGGCTGGTCGCTCCCGCGACGAGTTGGGGGCTGTTCTGGGGCGGTTGGGCCGCACTGATTCCCACCATCAAGGACGAACTCTCCCTGGACGACCGGCAATTGGGTCTGGCGCTGTTCGCGGTCCCGGTCGCGGCGGTGCCCGCGATGTTGCTCACCGGGCCGCTCGCCCGGCGACTCGGGCCGCGCACCCTGCCGCTGGTGACCGCCGCCTTCGCGGGCGGCATCCTGGCCGTCGCGGCGGCCGGGTCCCGGTGGACGTTCGCCGCCGCGCTGTTGCTGATCGGCGCGGCCAGCGGCGCGATCGAGGTGGCGCTGAACGCCACCACGGCCGCCCGCGAGGCGCTCACCGGCGAGCGGCTGTTCAACAAGGTCCAGGCGGCCACCCCGCTGGCGATGGTGCTCGCCGCCCCGGCGGTCGGCCTGGCCCTGCATCTGGGTGCGTCCGCGCGGGCGATCCTGGTGACGATCGCGGTGCTGGTCGCACTCAGCGCGATCCCGGCGATCGACCGGCGGCGATGGCAGGAGCAGGAGGACCCCGAGCCGGCCGCGCACACCGACCGCGCGCACGGCCGACTCCTGGTCGGCCTGCTCGTGGTCGGCGCGGTCGGCGGCACCGTGTTGCTGATGGAGAACACCGTCGAGCAGTGGGGCGCGATCCACCTGGCGGACGGCCTCGGCGCGGGTTCCTTCCTGGCCGCGTGCGGCCCGGCCGCCTACATGGCGGGCCTGTCCGCCGGTCGCCTGCTCGCCCAGTGGCGCGGCGAACGGGTCGGCGACCAGGCGCTGGTCCTGGTGGGCGGTGTGCTGGGCGGCCTGGGGCTGGCCCTCGCGGCGGCGGCCTGGTCCACCGCGAGCACGCTCGCCGGGTTCGCCCTCGCCGGCGTGGGACTTGCCCCGGTCGTCCCGACGCTGCTCGCGGCGACCGGGCGCGCGGTCGCCCCCGAGCGGCGCGCGCAGGCGATCTCGCTGGTCACCACGGTGTCCTACGCGGGCTTCCTGGGCGCTCCCCCGCTGGTCGGCACCTTGGCCGGGCAACTCGGCCTGGGCACCGTCCTGGGCCTCGTCGCGCTGTGCGGAGCGGTGGTGGTGGCGGCGGGCAGTCGGTCGCTGCGCCTGTTGCCGGCCGAGGAGACGGGTGATCCGGCGCCGAAGGGGGGTACGGATCCGTCGACGGACCCGCCGGGCCGGGCCGATCGCGCGGCCGACCACGCCGGCGCGGGCGAACGAGGTTCGGCGAGCGCATCGGACGAACCACCCGGGTCGAGCGGGTCGCACCGACCCGGCCGGCCGAACCGGCCGCACCCGAAGGGGGTTTCCCGATGATCCGGGTCCTGGTGTTCGGCTCGGGATACATAGCCGGCCACGTCGGCACCCGATTGGCCCGCCTCGGCCACGGTGTCGTGCTCGGCTCGCGGCGCCGCCCGCGTACCCCGGAGACCAGGGGTCTGCGTTGGCTCCCGGTGGACGTCGCCGATCCGCGCCAGGTGCGTACCGTCGTCGACGCGGTCCGCCCGGACGCGGTGGTGGCCGCACACGGACCCTCGGACATCACCTGGTGCGAGGCCGATCCGGCCGGCGCGGCGGCCGTGCACGCGGCGGGCGCCCGACACGTGGTCGCCGCGCTCGCCGGCCGGACCGCGCGCACCGTACTGATCTCCACGGACAACGTGTTCGCCGGACGCGCGGACAGTTGCGGCGAATCCGACCCGACCACACCGGCCAACGCCTACGGCCGCGCGAAGCTGGCCGCCGAGACCGCCTACCTCGCCGGCGGCGACGCGCTCGTGTTACGGGTCAGCCTGGTGTACGGATGGGACCGGGCCGGATTGCGACCGAACTTCTTCACCACGTGTGCCGAACGCCTGGCCGTGGGCGAACCGGTCGCGGTGCCGGACGCGCACTGGAATACGCCGGTGTTGATCGACGACGTCGCCGCCTGGACCACCGCGCTGCTCGACTCGCCGCACACCGGCGTGGTGCACCTGGGTGGCCCGCGTCGGCTCTCCCGGCTCCGGTGGGCCCGGCACATCGCGACCACCTACGGCGTGGACCCCGCGCTGGTGACCGCCGTACCGCAGGGGGACACCGCGTACGCGTGCCGCCCGCGCAACGCGTGTCTGCACAGCGAGCGCGCCGCGCATCTGCCCGAACTGCGCGGTCTGGCCCCGGTGGACGTCTTCGCCGCGGACGCCGCGCTGATCGCCGGGCCGACGGGACCGCAACCACCCGCGCCGCCCGGGAGCCCGACCGCCCTCGACGCCCCGGCCGCCTTCGACACCCCAGCCGCCTTCGACGCTTCAGCCGTCTTCGGAAGGGACCAGCCCTGATGGACCGTCATCTGTTCCTGGCCAGCAAGCGCGCCGCAGTCAGTTTCGCCCCGGATCCGGAGAGCGGCACGCTGCGACCATGGCTCGCCCCCGGTGGTACCGGCAACGTGGTCGCCGAGCAGGCGGGCGTACTCGACGTCACCTGGATCGCCAGCGCGGACACCGACGACGATCATCGGGCGGCCCGGGAGAATCCCGAGGGCCTGGATCTGCGGCTGCGTTCGGGCCGGGACATCCGGGTCCGTCTGCTGCGGCACGATCGGGACACCTTCGAGGTGGTGCAGAACTTCCTCACCGCCCAGCTCATGTGGGCCGCGAACAACTACGGCTGGGATCGGTGGAAGACGCCGACCTTCGGTACCGAGACGTATGCCGGCCTGGAGCGGTTCGCCGAGTTCACCGAGGACTTCGCCGGTGCGTTGCTGGCCGACTCGGCAGACGTCGCGGACCCCACCTACCTGGTGCACGACTATCAACTCGTCGGGGTCCCGGCCCGATTGCGCGCGGTGCGGACGAACGCGCCGATCCTGCTGTTCGTGCACATCCCGTGGCCGTCGCCGGACTATTGGCGGATCCTGCCCAAGGCGATGCGGGTCGGCATCCTGGAGGGCATGTTGCCCGCGACCACCATCGGCTTCTTCGCGGAGCGCTGGTGCCGAAACTTCCTGGACTGCGTGGCGGATCTGATCCCCGACGCACAGGTGGACCGCAACGCGGGCCTGGTGCACTGGCGTGGCCGGCGCACCGGCGTACGCACGATGCCGCTCGGTTACAGCCCCCTCGCCCTGGAGGCGGATCGGCCACGTCTCCCGGAGGGGATCGCGGAGTGGGCGGGCGACGCACCACTGGTCGTGCACAGCGGCCGGACCGACCCGATGAAGAACGCCGAACGCGCGGTCCGGGCCTTCGTGTCGGCGCATCGCCTGGAGCCGGCGGTGCGCTCGTCCAGGTTGCTGATCCGGATGAATCCCAATCGGCTCTACGTCGAGGCGAACGCCGAGTACCTGCGCCGGGTGGAGTACACGATCGCCGAGGCGAACGCCGAACTGGGCCCGGACACCGTGCGGTTGCACTGCGACAACGAAGTCGAGCACACCATCGGCTGCTTCCGCCGGGCCGACGTGCTGATCTTCAACTCGACGGTGGACGGCCAGAATCTGAGCACCTTCGAGGCGCCGCTGGTCAACGAGCGGGACGCCGAGGTGATCCTGTCCGAGATGTGCGGCGCGGCCGAGATCCTGGCCCCGGTCTGCCGCACGGTCAACCCGTTCGACCTGGTCGAGCAGGCCGAGGCGTTGATCGCCGCCTTGACCGCGACCCCCGCCGAGCGCAAGGCGGCGGCCGAGCGGCGCCGCCGGGTCGCCGAGCCATGGACCCTGGAGGCCTGGGTGCGCACCCAGTTGGCCTGGCTGGACGCGGACCACCACGATGCCTGAGCCGATACCCCGATCGACACCCCGACCGATGCCTCAGCCGATGGAGGGGCCGTCGGCCGGGGCCGTCCAGGTCGCGCAATACCAGTTGGGCAACGCGGTGTTGGTTCGCGGCGAGGGCATTCGCTCGTGGGACTCCACCGGCCGGGAGTATCTGGACTGCGTATCCGGGACGTTCAACCTGGTGCTCGGGCACAATCACCCCGAGGTGATGGCGGCGGTGCGCGAGCAGACCGAGGAACTGGTGTTCGCCTCCTCGTCGTTCCGCACCGAGCCGACCGACCGGCTGATGTGCGATCTGGTCGCCCTCGCGCCCGCCGGCCTGACCCGGGTGAACCTGCGCAGCAGCGGCGGGTCGACCGCGAACGAGGGCGCGATCAAGATCGCCCGGCATCACACCGGACGGCGGGATGTGATCGTGCCGTTTCGGGGCCATGTCGGACAGACCATCGCGGCCACCGCGTTCAACGGCAGCAGCCGCATGCGCGCGCCGTTCCCGGTGCACGCCGCCGGCGCCCTGCACGTGCCCGACGCGTACTGCTTCCGCTGCTTCTATCGGCAGACCCCGGACACCTGCGGCATGTTGTGCGTGGAACGGATCGAGGACTTCATCACGTACGCGAGTTCCGGCAGCGTCGCGTGTGTGTTGATCGAGCCGATCAGCGGGATGGGCGGCAACATCGTGCCGCCGCCCGGATACTTCCAGGCGTTGCGGGCGCTGTGCGACGAGCACGGGATCGTGTTGATCTTCGACGAGATCCAGACCGCGTTCGGCCGCACCGGCGAGATGTTCGCGGCGGACCACTTCGGCGTCACCCCGCACATGATGACCGTCGCCAAGGGCCTGACCGGCAGCGGCCTGCCGCTCGCGGCCATCCTGACCGAGGAGCGCATGGCCGACTGGGACCGGTCGTTGCACGGTTTCACCTACGGCGGCCACACACTGGCCGCGGCGGCGGGGGTCAAGACGTTGGAGATCGTCCGCCGCCCGGGGTTCCTGGCCAACGTGCGCCGGGTCGGCGCGATCTTGAGCGACCGCCTGCGGGTGCTCCAGCGCGAGCATCCCGTGCTCGGGGACGTCCGTGGGCCGGGCCTGATGATCGGCGTGGAGTTGGTCCGCCCGGACAGCTCGAAGGCACCGGAGCTGGCCCAGGCGTTCCAACACCTCCTGCACGAGCGAGGCGTGCTCACCCGTGTGTCGGAACACGGCCTGGGCAATGTGATCGAGTTGCGGCCGCCGCTGATCCTGACGCCGACCGACGCACACCTGATCGCGGATCGATTCGGCGAGGCGCTGGAGATGTTGCGCAAGCGCACCGCATCCACCACGCCCGCGACGCGGGTGGTCCCGGGAGCACGGGCGGGCCGACCGGCGTCGTGCTCGGCCACGCGACCGGCCCACTCCGCCCCGACGACGTCCTCCACCACCGCCTCGGACTCGGCGGAATGAGGGTCGAGTTGGGCCCGTACGGCCCCCGCCTGCGGCTCGACCGGCCCGACCCGCCGGCCGGCGAGCACCGGGTGTCGATCCGGATCGAACTGGCCGGACTGTGCCGCTCCGACCTCAAGGAGGTGGCCCGCGAGCGGCACGGCCCCAGCCAGTTCGGCCACGAACTCGTCGGCGTGATACACGAGTCCACGCTTGCGGGCCGACTGCCCACCGGCTTGCGGGTGGCCTTGGACCCCAACGTCCGGCTCGCCCGCACCACCGGCTTCGCCACCGAGATGTACGCGGCCGGACCGGCCGAGCACCTGCTCACCGCGCTGCATCCGGTCCCGGACCGACTCCCGGCCCGGCAGGCCGTGTTCGCCGAGCCGCTCGCCTGCGCCGAACATTGCGTCGCGGCATTGGCCGGCCACCTGGGCATGCCCGTGGCCGGCCGCCGGCTGGTCGTGCTCGGCGCGGGCGCGGCCGGGTTGCTGATCGCCGGCTCCGCCGAACTGGCGGGCGCCGAAGTCACCTTGGCCAACCGCAGTGCCGACCGCGCGAAGTTCCTTCGGGACCGCGGCTTCGAGGTGCGCGCCATCGCGACGCTGCCCGCCGCGGCCTTCGACGCGGCGGTTATCGCCACCAGCTTCGTCCGCCCGGACATCCTGGCCGACGCCCTGCGGGTCCTCGTGCCGGCCGGCCTGGCCCTGCTCTACGGCGGTACCGCCCCCGGCGACGAACTCCGCGGCCTGCCGGTCGACCTGGACCACGTGCGCCGGCACGAACACGCGGTCCACACCACCTGGTCCGGCCACCGGGTCACGGTGGCCGGCAGCTACGGCACCACCCCGGCCGACTTCACCGCCGCCCTGTCCTCCCTTCCCCGGCTGCCCGTCGAACGTCTGATCACCGAGGAGATCACCCTCCCCCAACTACCCGCCGTCCTGCGCGAGCAGGTCGCCGGCCGCCCCCTCGGCAAGACCGTGATCCACCCGTAGCCCGGGGCCGGCCCACCCGTACCCGCCTCAGCCACTCGCTTCCGGTCGCTCGTCGAGCCTGGCCACCAGTCGCTCCTGTCGCTCCTTGAGTCCGGTCGGCGAATACTCGGCGAGCACCCGCCGCGCCTCCACCAACGGCCCCAACTCGGGCCCGGGTTCGGCCACCCCCCGGAACAACAACGCGGAGGCCGCCGCCGCCTGGGCGGTCACCCCGCCGGGTTCCAGCGCGGGCGGCAGGTGTCCCGCCCGGCCGTGCAGCATCCGCGCCCGCAGGATCGCGCCCTCCCAGACCCGCATGCTCTCCAGCCGCACCTGTGCGGCGAGTTCGTCGCACATCGCCTGAAGGTCGCTGCACTCCTTGTCGTGCGCGCACAGCTTGTCCTCGACCCGGCAGGCCAATCGCCGATAGCTGCGGGTGGCGCGCCACAACCGCCGCCGGGCCTCGGTGGCGCTGTCCGCGTAGGGGTTGTGCGCGACGACCTTCATCGCCATCGCGGTGAGCGCGAGCACGAGCATCAGCACCGCCACCGAACCGGCCGGGTAGCGCTGCGCGATGGTCGCGTCGGCTTCCTGGGCCGCGTCCCCGACCCGCAACACGGCCCACATGGCCACCGTGATCATGACGCTCGCGAGATAGAGCAGCGGCAGCGGGAAACCGGCCAGGATCGCCATCCCCGGCCGGTCCTTGAAGCGTTCCCGCAGCGCGTCGCGCCACCGATGCAGCGGCGACGCCATCACGTGCCCGGCCAGCAACATCGCCACCGCGAGGGCCACTCCGGGCAGGAACGAGACGACCTGCTCCGCACGCGAGGGCGATTCGCCGTCGACGGTCAGGTCCTGGAAGACCTGCCTGAAGAACCACGCGTCGAAGGCGCCCAGGGCGAGCACCATCGGCCAGCGCAGGATCTGGATCCAGGCGTCCCGGCGACGCCGGTCGTGCGCGCCGTCCGCGCGATGGCGCGCCTCGACGGCGGCCTGCGCGCTCCGGGCCGCCGCGAGGGTGTTCGCCGACTCGAACCGGGCCAACGCCCGGACGGCCTGCTCGCCGGCCGCGTGGGCCTCGATCACCTTGGTCCGGCCCCGGGCGAGTCGCTCCCGGTTGTGGCCGACGATCTCGGCGACTTCCCGAACGGCACGCAACAGCACCTGCATCTCGCCGTTGTCCAGCAGCTCGGCGTCGTGCGGGGGCGCCTGTTCCGCGTGCTGCACGAGGTTTCTGATCTCACAACCGCAGCCGTGTTGGCAGGTCGGCGATCGGTGGGTGATGGACACGCTGGACCTCTCGTTGTCTCGGGTACGACGAAGCGGTGGGAAGCGGTACGAGGGAGCAGGACGCGGACGCGGTAGGACCGAGGCGTCCGACCGAGCCGCGTCCTCGCGGCGGCGGGAGGGGTCGGGGCGGCCACCCCGACCCCGGTCGTCGCCCCGGTCAGGGCTGCACGGTCGCGACGATCTCGACGCGACGGTTGCAGGCCATGGCCCGGTAGTCCGGCACCGTGCCGCGATATTCGGGACTGCACATCGGATGCCGGTCGGCGTCGCCCCGGGCGGTCACGTCGGTGACGCCGCGCTTGAGGAGTTCGGTGCGCACCGCGTCCGCTCGGGCCTGGGACAGCTCCTCGCCGCGGGCCTTGCTGCCGCGCGAATCGGTGTTGCCGGTCACCACCACACGCACCCGGCCCAGCCCGATCAGCCGGTGCGCGGCGTCGTCGAGTTGCGCCAACGCCTCCGGCGAGAGTTCGGCGCGGTCGGTGGCGAACAGGAGCGAGTCCGGCAGCACGATGGTGGTCACCGGTCCGGCGGTCGTGGTCCGGCCGGTGGGGAAGTCGATCGCCGGTTCGGCGAGCGGATCGGCGGGCCCGCCGGCCGAGACGATCCGCGCGGCGCCTTCGACCCGACACGAGGCCGCCTTCGCGGCGGCACACATGCCCTGCCACAGGTCGACGAGCCACGCGGTCTGCGGTGACGAGGGCGGGTTGCCGGTACCGAGGTGGCCGATGCCGCGGATGGCCACGTCGATCCCGGCCAGGTCCGGCAACTCCCCTGCCCGGGCACAGGATTCGATGATCGTGGCGATCTCGGCACGGTCGAAGCCGACCGAACGCAGGTCCGCGCAGCCGGTGTTGACCAGCCCGTCGGTGGCGACCAGCACACGTCGGCGACCCTGCGGCCCGAGTTGTTCGCGGGTGGCGGCGAGCGCGCCCAGCAGGTCGGTGTTCGGGGTGCGCGCGGTGCCGCCGGCGACCTCGCCGATGCGCTGTCGCAGGCAGTTGGTTCGGCGCTGCCGCTCGTCCGCGCGCCGCCGGGCGACGCCGCGGACGGGGGTGACGACCGCCCGATCGACCTCCCAGCCGATCGAGGTTCGGGTGCCGTCGAAGCCGGAGACGGACAGATCGCCGCCTTCCAGTGCTTCGGGTGCCAGGTAGTCGGCGGCCAGCACGGTGGCGGGCCAGTCCGGAACCTCGCGGCCCGCCGGCGTGTCCCTGCCGGCCCGAGTGGATGCCGTGCGGTCCACCAGCACGGCGGTGTGCGCCGTACCGACGTCCCGGTCGTTGTCGGTCTTGCCCAACCACGCGCAGGGGCGCGCCTGGGGTGTCTCGAAGGCCCCGCACCCGGTAGCGGTGCCGAGCAGCGTCACGATCATCGCGATCGTGACCGCGATCCGGCGTCGGGGAGACGCCGCCGTCTGGGCAGTCACCGTGTCCTCATTCCTGGCGATCCTGGCGATCCTGGCGATCCTGGCGATCCGAAGTCCTGGCAGTTCGAAGTCCCGGCGATCGGAATCCCGGCGGTCCGAAGTCCCCGCGATCCGAGGTTCGCGGTGGTGGGAGATTCCCGGTGCCGGGAAATTCCTGATGATTCGAGGGGGAATCCACATTCGTAGCTGTTCCGAACCCGCCCGACCGGCGGTTACTGGAGGTGTCGGACCCACCGACCCACCGACCCACGGGAGTTGCGATGTCAGCCGGCCCGAACCCGGGTTCCTCGACCACGACCGACCCGACGACCGGTACACCGACGACCGACCCGACCGCCGATGCGCCGACGCCGGGACCGGCCGGTGCCGCGGGGCCCCGGGTCGGGCCGCCGGACACCCGTTCCGACCTGGCCGTGCTCGCGACCCTCCAGTCCGCCACCCAGTTCGCCGACACGAAGGTCGGCATCCTGGGCGCGGTCCAGGCGGGAATCCTGGCGACCGCGATTCCCCGGGCCGACGCGGTCCGCGATGCCTGGGAACGAGGTGGGGCGATCGGGTGGCTGGCGGTCGTCCTGCTCGCGGCCCAGGTGTCGGGTTTCGTGGCCGGGATCTACTGCGTGGCCCAGGCGTTGCGTCCCCGGTTGAACCCGCCGCCCGCGCCCAACCGGTTCAGCCTGCCCCTGCTGGCCGCCGGGGACGGTACCCCGCCCACCGGTGGCGATCGTTGCGAACAGCGGGAGATCTGGCAGTTCGCCCGGGTGGTGGCCGAGGTGGCGGTGATCAAACACCGCCATGTCGCCCGGGCGATCGTCTGCACGGGCGTGATGGCCGTCGCGGGCGGATCGTGGTTCCTGGTCGGCCCGTTGCTCGGCTGACCGGGCGGCGGGGGTCGGCCCGCCGTCCGGCTTGCTCGCTCAGCGCTCGTCGAACCGGGGCAGCGGCTCGGGCGGTCCGGATCGGGACGTCGGGCCACCCGGCATGGGCATCCCGAACACCTTCATGGCGCGCCCGAGTTGCTCCTCGTTGGTGACCACGAAGTCGAAGATGTCCATCTGCTGGTAGGCCTTGGTCTGGGCACTGAGGTAGTCGATGAACAACCGCACCTGCCCGGTGCGCTCGTCGAACATCCGGGCCACCTGGACGGCCGCCTCCTGCGGGCGCTCGGCGAGCAGTACCGCCCACGGCGTGGTCCAGGACAACGTCTCCACCTCGTGCGGCGTCAGCGCCCGGGTGCGGGTGCCGTCGGCGCCGCCCTCGATGCCGGTGACCAGTCCCTCGGCCAGGAAGTCCCGCCAGTGCGCCGAGACTTCGCGCAGTCGGCGAACCCGCAGCCGGGACAGGTCGTACTCGTGCTCGATCTGTTGCCGGCCCAGCGCCGCCTCCTGTTCCCGGTCGCGTACCTCGGGCGCCGGTTGCACCCGGGCGAGGGTCGCGCAGCGCACCAGTCCGTTCTCGAAGCACTCGCCGTCCGCGAGCACCGCGTTGACGGCGCGTTCGGCGTCCTCGACCCGATAGGGCTCGTGCTCCTGGGCGGGTTTGCGGATGCGGTCGGCGAGCCGGTCCGAAAGCCCCTCCTGGTACGTGTCGATGCTTCGCTGCAGGGCCGCCTCGTCGTGTCGTCCCTCCGCGCACCAGTCGCAGCGAATGTCGAGGTGGAACATGAACCCGCCGCCCCTGGCCGGGGTTTCCAGGGAGATCGTGGTCGTGCGGTGCACGGTCAGCAGCTCGGGAAGGTCCGCCCCGACGTGGACGGGTGAGCGAAAGACCGAACGCAGCCAGGTCCGCAGTCCGCGACGGCGGGGGGACCCGCCGAAGGTGCGCGTCGTGCCGGGCGTGAAGCTCATGCCTACCACCTTTCCTGAACGAGAATGTCGATGTCCGCGGCCGCGCCGTTGCCGACCCGCTGGTGATCCCACAGGCGCAGGTGGAACAGCAGCCGGGTGCGCAGTCCCCGGTCCGGGTCGGCGCACAGGTCGCCGACGAACTCGGCGACCGCCGCCACCAGGCGCTCGTCGTCGCCGGCCCGATCCACCCACTGACGGACGATGTCCCAACCGCGCCGCCGGACGCCGTCGTGCGCGCTGTGCATGATCTGCCGCGTCAGCACCAACAGGTCTGCTCGCGCGTTGGGTTCGTGCAGCAGTTGGGTCAGCGCCGGCACGTTGCGGTCGGCCGGCAGCCGGCTGATCAGTTGCAGGCACATCGCGGCGTCGATGTGCAACAGCGGGTAGGGCGATGCCGACCACAGGGCCAGGCGTTGCAGCACCTGGGTGGTCGATCCCGCGACGTAGAGTTCGCCCACCGCACCGCGCACGCTGCGCTGTCGAGACCTGGCGATCCGCTCCAGGCCGTCCAGTGCGTCGACCGGGAAGAGCGCGCCGATCGTGGTGCCGTACGCCTCCAGGGCACAGTCCTGATACCGGTGGGTGGCGGACCAGCCCTTGAGCAGTCGGCGAATGCGACCGGCGAGGCGATCGTCGGTCGCGGCACGTTCGAGCGCCCACGCGGCGGCCTTGATCCGCCGAACGGCGAGTGGGTCGACCCGGCGATCGGCGGCGGCCCAGTGCCGGAGCAGTTCCGACTCGACGAAGTCGAAGTCGAAGGTGGCGAGCAGCCCGACGGCCTGCGCCGCCGGCACCCGGATGCGCTCCTCGTCCCGCACCACGAGTTCCGCCAGCCACTCCAGGAGGGGAGCGCGCGCACCGCCGTGGTCGTGCCACAGGACTTCGAGCACCACCGGCACCAGGCCGCGTTGGCGCACCACCACCCGACAGCCCGGGTCGTTCGGCATCTTGCGGACCCGACCACCGGTGGGGTCGGTGAACCACACCTCCTCGTGCGCGGTCCAGTCGTTCAGGCTCTCGTGGAACAGCGGCATCTCGGGCGGCGAGGAGGGCGAGCGCACGCCGTGCAACAGGGCGGCCAGTCGTTGCGACTCCTGGCTCACCCGGGTCGGCGACAGGCCGTCGAGCACGACGCAGGCCAGCAGGAACGCCTTGGACCACAGCGAGATGCTCTCGTCCGGGCCGCCGCCGGCCGACTCCCCGCCCGCGGCGGATTTCACCGGCGGGCCCAACAGGAACTGCGCACGCGTGCGCAACCTGGCCCGCAGTCCCTCGGCCAGCTCGTCCGGTGGCACGTCGTCGAGTTCGTCGATCGCCAACTGCTCGGCCAGTGCCACGATCTCGGTGAACCTTTGCAGTCCGCCCAGTTCGTCCACCACCGCCTCGGCGGCCAGCAACTTGGCGGGGGCGTCCGGGCGTTCGGTGAGGCGGTGACACAGGTGGCGTTCCAGCACCGCTTCGCGCTCGGGCGGGCGATGCTCGACGAGGTAGCCCGCGAGGCCGTCCCGGTCCAGGGGTACGCGCTTGTCGAGCACGATCACCAGGGGCCGGTCCAGGGTCTGGCCGCCGAGCCGGTGCAGGAGTTGCGGGCGCAGCCGCTGGGCCCACCGGGCGCCGTCGCCCTCCAGCACGTGGGCGCAGCCGTGCTCCAGTCGGCCGGTGGCCGCCAGGTCCCGTGGATCCAGGTCGGGGTCCAGGACCACCACGCCGCCGCGTTCGAGGTCTTGGCGGGCCTCCTCGGCGGCCAGCCGGGCCGTGGTGCCCCGGCCGGTGCCGACGGCCCCGCACAGGATCGCCACGCCCTTGCTCTTCAAGGTGGCGACGAGCAACGTGTGCGAGGCCGGTCGCTCGTAGGTCTCGCGCAAGCGGTCCAGGGTGTCGCCGGGTATGGGTCCGTCGACCGGGTCGATCGGCCGGCCGGCGTCGGAGTAGAAGTTCTTGATGATGGTTTCCGCCGCGTAGGACCCGGCGCCGTAGGCGACCCCGCCCGCACGGATCCGGGTGTTGCCCTGCACGTGCGCGCCCCGGTAGTCGAGGCGGGCCCGGCGCAGATCGCGGCTGTTCGCCGCCTCCGCCGCCTCGGCGTCGATGTCGTCGTCCGGGACGTCGGTGGGCGGCGCCGCGCCCGCATCGCCGTCGGGCGCGGCGCCGGTGCGGGCGTCGCGTTCGGCGCCGTCCGCAGGGGGTGGGGTGGTGGGATCGGGTGTGCCGGGACTCGCGGGTGGGTCGCCGCCGGTGCTCGGGGTGTCGCTTTCGCTGTCCATGACCTGTCGTGTCCGTCAGTCGCGTCCGTTGATGGTGATGTTGTGCGCCGCGTGGCTGCCGGCGCCGAAGGTGACACCGCCGACGTCCTTGATCCGATGTACGTGCGTGCCCGCGCCGGAGCTGTGCGAGCCGGGCCGCTCGGGTTCGGGCCGGGTGCCGCGCCGGTCGGCGGTGTCCGCGGCCCGCGGCTGCTCGGCCGGGTCTTCCTCGGGCTCGAATCCGCGCAGTTCGGCGGGTCGGTGCTCCGGGACGTGCACCCAGCCGTGGCCGTCGTATTCCTTGGCCCGGACCGGAATGCGGGTGTACTGCGCGGGGTCCAGGCCCCGTTCGCGCAGGCGGACCACGTCCTGATAGAGCGAGTCGGACACGATCACCACCAGGTCGGTGGTGAGCGTCCGGGCGAGCACCCGCTTGAGTACGGGCGCGTCCAGCAGTCGGGCCACCGCGATCGGGGTCTGCCCGGCGTGGCCCAGCGCGGCCGGACGGGCCACGCCGACGTGCACCGCCATCCGCAGCCGCAGTCGATCCCGGGTCGGCACGTTGGCGTTGCGTTCCGCGAGGCAGCCCGCGAGGTGTCGGACGAAGTCGCCGACGATCACGCTTTCGTGCGTGTCGGGGGGCAACACCGCGAACTCCTGGTCGCCCTGCGCCTGACGCACCCACCGGGAGCGGTCGATCCCGGCGCGAGCCGCCGCGCGGTCGAGGATGGCGAGCAAGTCGGCTTGTGCGCACTCCTGTTGCGGGGTGTCCAGTCGGCTGTACTGCTCCACGTCGGTGGCCAGGCACAGCAGGCGCGAGATGGCAAGGTTCGAAGTCATCGGCAACTCGTCCGTTCCGAGGGGGAAATGCGCGGCGAAGGGGCGCGCGGTGGGTCAACTGTGCGACCGGGCACCGAAAATCACCCAGCGAGTCGTACTAATACGCCTTTGCCGGCGTCGGCGGCGGCCGGGCGTTGCGGTCAGCGGCCGTTCGGGGGCAGTTGGGCCAGTGCCCGCAACCGGGCCGGGTCGAGCACGGTGGTACGCCGGTAGCCGGTGGTCAGCAGGCGGTCCTCGCGCAGCTCGCGCAGCGCCTTGTGGATGGTGACCTCGGCCGAGCCGACCAGCGCGGCCAGCTCCGGCTGGGTCAGCGTGACGCCGATGACCACGCCGCGCGGCTCCGGGATGCCGTGCTCACCGGCCAGTTCGGCCAGTACGCGGGCCAGCCGCACCTTGACCGGATAGCCGCCGAACTCGATGCGTCGGCGGTTCGCCCAGCGCAACTTCTGTGCGACGACCCCGGCGATCAGGATGGCCGCCTCGGGGTGATCGCTCAGGAACTGCCGAAGTTCCGAGCGGCGTACGACACTCGCGGCGATCGGGCCGCAGGCCGTCACGGTCGCCGACCTCGGCGCGTCGTCCATCGCCGCCAGTTCGCCGACCACGTCGCCGCCGACGCGGATCGCCAAGAGCGACTCGTGCCCGTTCTCCAGCGCGGCGGTGACCTTGGTGATTCCGCTGCGCAGCAACACCGTGTGGTGTGATTCGTCGCCCTCGCGAAGGATCGTTTCCTGCGGCAGGTATCGGCAACGGGTGCCCAGCCGAAGCAGTTCGCGGCAGACCGGCGCCGAGAGGCGGCCGAGGAAGCTGCGGGCGGGCCACTGTTCCGGGGCGGGTTCGGTCGTGTTCGGGCACTCGGGAATTCGGCGATCCTCGGCTTCGTCGTTCGGCGACAACGGCGCCCCTCTCGGTCCGGGAGGTTATGGATATCGGTTGCAACGGCCCTGATCCACCCTCCGGTTCCACGAAGTCATCCCGTAGTGGTGTGCGCGGTAGTGCGTGCGGCGTGCCGGTTCACCCCGGCGCGACACCGGCGCACGCAGGCGCGCGAACGGCGCTCGACGAAGGAGCGCGGACACTCCCCCGCCCGAGGAGCACGACCTAGGATCGCGATCATGACGATCTCTCTGGGCGGGACCGCCCGCCGACTGCTCGACGCCGCGCACCCCGCGGTGCTGGCCACCGTCAACCGGGACGGCAGCCCGCAGACCTCGGTGGTGTGGATCGGACTCGACGGCGACGACGTGGTGATCTCCTCGCAGGCCGGCCGGCTCAAGGAGCGCAACCTGCGCCGTGAGCCGCGCGCGAGCCTGACCATCTACGATCCGGCCGATTCCGACGTCTACCTGGAGGTGCGCGGCACCACCACGATCACCGAGGACGTCGACCGGCGGCTCGCCGTCGCGTTGGCCGAGAAGTACGAGGGCCCCGGCGCGGGCGAGGAGTATCTCGCGCTGCCGGCCGAGTCGGTCCGGATCGTCATCCGCCTCACCCCGACCCGGCTCACCGGCCCGGCGGCGAACTGAGCGCTCCGCACGCGCGCCGACGGCGCGTCACGTGGCCGGACCGCCGAATCCGCGCAGGGCCCAGCGGGGACCGTTGTGGGTCAGGTCGACCCGGGTCAGCGGGCCCGCGTCCAGGTGCCAGAAGACGCTCGCGGGGGCGCGGAGCGCGTGCACCGCGACGGCGCGCGCGACGATCGGATGGGTGATCGCGACCACCCGCCCGTGGCTGGCCCGCGCCTGCTCGTCGAGCCACCGCGCGGACCGGTCCAGCACCGCGGCCAGCGACTCGCCGCCGTGCGGGGTCGCGGTCGGCTCGGCGAGCCACGCGGCCACCCCCGCCGGATCCGCGGCCAGCACCTCGTCCAGCGTGCGGCCCGCCCAGGTGCCGTGATCGCAGTCGCGCAGCGCCGGTTCGACCAGCGCGTGCGCCAGGCCGATCGCGATCGCGGTGTCCGCGCAGCGCGACTCCGGCCCGCGCACCGCCCGAGGCGGCTTCCCACCGGCCGGCGGCGCCGACCGCCGGGCCGCCGCCCGACCGTGCGCGGTGGACGGCTCGTCCAGGGGGAAAGCGGCCCGCCCGGTGGCGGCGGTGGCGGCATGACACAGCAGCGTGACGCGCGTACTCACCATCCGCCCTTCCGGTCGCGGCACCGGACCGGCCGGGCACAACAACCCACCCGGCTCGCCCGATCCACCCGATTCATCACGATCCATCCCGCCCGATCCGCCCGATGCACCCGGTTCAAGACTTGCACAAGGATCCCGCCCGACGGCCCGCGCCCGTTGACCCCGTCGGCGGGCGACCCCTAGATTCCGATCGACCTCGCGTCGCGACGAGGAAGCCGGTGAGACTCCGGTACGGGCGCGCCACTGTGATCGAGCCACCGACCCCGCGCGAGCGGGACCCGGCGGCCGTGAGTCAGACCCTCCCGCGACGCACCCCGCATCCGGGCGCGTTGCCCCGCAGGAGGATTTCGTGGCTCAGACCGCCGCTCGTCCCGTCGTCACACCGATCACGATTCCGGTCAAGGCGATCATGCCCTGGGCCGTGTTCGCCGGGGCGTTTCTGCTGTTCCTCATCTACTTCGTCGCCTCCGAGCAGGGCGCGGTCGCGCTCTTCTCGGGCTCGGGTGTGCACGAGTTCGTGCACGACGGGCGACACCTGCTCGGCTTCCCCTGCCACTGACGGCCGCGCGGTCCCACCGCGTGACCGGCACGGAACAGGTATCGCGCGATCCGTCCTCGCGGCGGGTCGCCAGACAGGAAGTCGACATCACGCATGGTGCGAAATCTGTTGATCCGCGGCATGCTCACCGGCGTGCTCGCCGGGCTGCCGGCCTGGGTGTTCGCGTGGGTGTTCGGTGAGCCGGAGGTCCGCAACGCGATCGCCTTCGAGGAGCACGAGGCGGGCGCGCACGGGGACCATCCCGAAAAGGAGATCGTCAGTCGTGGCGTGCAGAGCACAATCGGCATGCTGACCGGCGTGGGGGTGTACGGGATCGCGATCGGCGGACTGTTCGCGCTCGTCTTCGCGTTCGCGTACGGCAGGATCGGACCGTTCCGCCCTCGTGCGACCGCCGGGCTGCTGGCGTTGCTCGGGTTCGTGACGGTGATCGTGGTGCCGTTCCTGAAGTATCCGGCGAACCCGCCGGCGGTCGGCGACCCGGACACCATCGGGCGACGCACCGCGCTGTACTTCGGCCTGTTGGCGCTGTCCGTGTTGTTCGCGGCGGCGGCGGTACTGCTCGCCCGGCGGCTGACCCCGCGGCTCGGGGTCTGGAACGCCGTCCCGCTCGCCGTCGCGGCGTTCGTCGTCGCGGTCGGCGTCGCCATGTGGGCGATGCCGACGGTGAACGAGATCCCGGCCGAGTTCTCGGCCACGGTGGTATGGCGCTTCCGGGTGGCCTCTCTCGGCATCCACACGCTCATCTGGACCACGTTCGGCCTGGTCTTCGGCCTGTTGGCGGAACGTGTGCTCTTCCCCGTCGCCGATCCGCGACCCGAATCGCGGGTCCCGGCCGCCGCCGGTTGATCGGGTCGGCCCACCCGTGTCGTGGCCGGCATCCCTCACCGGCCACGACACCTCGCGCCGGCCGGGCCGGGTCGTACCCGGCCCGGCCGGCGGTGGCCCGACCCGACGCGTTCGGGTGGGATCGGCCCACCCGATAGGGTCGGTTCCCCGGATTTCCCCCTGCGGCAGCGACCGCCTTTGTAGGCTGCGAGACCATGCGCAAGATCGTTGTCGTCGGGATCGGCGGAGCCGGCCGCGCCGGGTGGGCCGATGCGCTCGGCGCCCGACTCGGGCTCCCGGTCACCCACTTGCCCACTCCGTACGACCGCGAGGACCGATCGACCACGACCGCCGAGGAGTTCGCCGACGCGCAGCGAGCGCTGATCGCGCAACCCGGCTGGATCCTGGTCGGCAACCATGCCCCGACGCTCGCCCTGCGGTTGGCCGCCGCCGACACCGTGGTCTTCCTGGACATCGGTCCGCCGGCCGCGATCGCCGATCTGATCGCCCACCGCCGACACCCCGAACCCGGCAGCCACGACCGGCTGAACCCGAGCGTGTTCCGCTCGGTGCTCGCCTACCGCCACACGGTGCGGCCCCGGGTGCGCCGGCTGATGGCCGAACACACCGACCCGGCCACGCCGGTACACACCTTCACCACGCACCGCGCCGCCGACCGCTGGCTGAACACCCTGCCGACGGCGCCCTGAGGGCCCACGACCGCTCAGCGCTGGACGGACCGCCGCAGCCGCCCCCATTGCGGATGCCACTGCCAACAACCGTCGTCCCCGCGCCACGCCCACGTGTGCCACAGGCCGCCCCGGTCGTCGCCCAGGACGAGTTCGAGGTGGCGAGGTCGACGGGCGGAGCCGGCGATGTGCAGGTACGCACGATCCGACGGGGGCAACGGGATGGGGCCCGTGTACAGGTTGCCGGCATCGACCGAGACACCCCCTTCCGCTTCGAGGATCACCATCGCCTCGTCCGGAAGCAGCACCATCGCCCGGGCCCGTGCCGGGCCGTACCGGGGCCGGCGCAGGTGTTCGGTCTGCGGCCCCGGGCTCAACCACACCCGGCCGTCCGCGTCGATCAGGCCGTACGCGGCCGAGGACACGCACGGCACGATCGCGACGACCCCGGCCGGCACCTCGCGCCCGCTGCCCGGATCGTGCAGGCGCCGCCAGTCCGGACCCGCGTCGATCCGGCACCACACACCCCCGTCGGCGTCGACGGCGAACAACCGCTGCCGAGCCCACGGAGCACCGGCCGCACGCACCCCGATCAACGCACTCGTCGCGCCGGGCCCCGGTTCACGCACCCACGGCGACCACGGCGACTTCGGCACCAGCGATTCCGGATCCACGGCCAACTCGCTCCGCCACAACCGGCCTTCGTCGTCGAGCAACCACAACATCTCCCGATGCAAGGACGGCGACGCGGCGGCGAGCGCCGACACCGGAGCAGGCGCCGGGTGGTCGAACGGCACCCATTCGCTCCACCGCTGCTCGACGTACCAGCGGTGCCACAGACCACGATCGTCGGCGGCGAACACCTCGTTGTGCGACTCGGCCAGCGAGGCGATCGTGAACACCGGGTCCGCCGGCCGGCGCGGCCCGCCGATCGGCACGGTCGCCGAAGCGTCGCGCAACCGACGCGCGACGACCCCCGCGCCGGGCCGCACGGCGGCGTCCGGGGAGGTCAACTCGTCGATCAGACGCAGGAGTTGCGGATCCACATCGGCCCGCCGCAGCAGCGCGGCCGAGATGCCCGCGGCCAGCCGCACCGCCTCCTCCTCGCGCAACTCCTGCACGGTGGAGGGAAGTTCGCCCAGCAGACACTGGCCCAGGATCACCCCGAGCGCCCACATGTCGTCCTCGGGCCGCACCCGGCGCCGCGTGCCGGTGGGCGCCGCGAGTCGTTGCGGCGACATGTAGGACAGCGTGCCGCCGAGGTCGAACGCGGACGTGCCGATCAGCGCCGACGTCACGTTGAAGTCGGCGATCTTCCACAACCCCCGGCAGCGCACGATGTTCCCCGGCTTGAGGTCCGCGTGCACCCAGCCGCGTGCGTGTACGTGTTCCAGCGCCGTCGCGATCCCGGACAGCGCCGCCGCCGCGTCCCCGGAGCGCAACGGGCCCTCGACGTCCAGGTGGTCGGCGAGCGAACGATCGCCCAGTTCCATCACCTGCACCAGGCAACCCGCGAACTCGCCCTCCTCGGCCACGAACGCGTCCACGTACGCCACCGCGTGCGGGCAGCCCAGGAGTTCCTCCTGGACCCGGATCTCGGCGAGCGCGGACTGCCGCTGCGCCGCGCTGCCCCGCGCGTGGTAGATCTTCACCGCGCGCCGCTCGACGATCCCGGCCGGATTGGCCCGCGCCCGGCGCGCCGGCAACACCCGCGCGAAGTGCCCGCTGCCCAGCGGCGCCGACACGTCGACCAGCCACTCCCCCACCCGCATATCGGTCATGCTGCGGATTCTAGGCAGCACGCGCCGGTGGCCGGTGGCCGAATCGGCGGCTCAACGATTGTCGCGCTGGTCCAACCCCGAACCCGGCGCTATCTCCGGCGAGTCGAGCAGCGAGGACTCCACACCCCCGACGCCCCAGCCGTAGGCCAACTTGTGTACTTCGAGGACGAAGAAGGAGTCGGTGGAGACCACCCCGTCGATCAGCAGCAGTCGGCGGTTGAGCAGGTCGGTGAAGTGGTCGGTATCGCGGCAGATCACCTCGACCATCACGTCGTACTGGCCGGCCACCATCACCACGTAGGACGTCTCCGGCAGTTCGCGCAGTTCGCGGCACACCTCCCGGGCGCTGCCGGCGCGGACCCGCATGCCGATCATCGCGAGCCGATCGAAACCGATCGTCAGCGGATTGGCGATGCCGACGATCTGGAGCGTGCCGCTCTCCTCCAGCCGCTGCACCCGATAGCGCACCGAGGACGCCGGGATGCCCAGGTCCTCGGCGATCTGCTTGTACGCCCGCCGGCCGTCGGCCTGGAGGATGGCGATGATGCGCCGGTCGATGTCGTCCAACGGGCCTGCGGGGTTCATGCGGCTGCTCCGGGTGTGCTGCGGCGCCGAGTTCGGCACGTCCTCTCGATCTTCGCCCGCCATCTTGCCCTGTTCCTCCCGCTCCTCGGGTGCGCCCCGCCCGCCGGTGCCGCCCGCCTCGGTCACGAATCGAAGCCCAGGCCGAGCCGGTCGAGGGTGCGCAGCCACATGTTGCGACCGCCGTGCGTGTCCTCGCGGGCCATCGACCAGCGGGTGGCCTGGATGCCGATCCAGCGCGCGGGCTCGGGCGGGAACGGGATCGGCTTGCGTCTGATCATCTCCAGCTCCGTACGTTCGGTCCGGGTCCCGGCGAGCAGGTCGAGCACCACCTCCGCACCGAACCGGGTCGCCCCCACGCCCAGTCCGGTGAAGCCGAGGGCGTAGCCGACCCGGCCGGCCGCGGCGGTGCCGGCGAACATGCAGAACCGGGTGGTCGAGTCGATCACGCCGCCCCACGCGTGCGAGAAGGCGACGTCGGCCAACGGCGGGAAGGTCGCGGCGAACTGCTCGGCGAGCACGTCGAACGTCTCCGGGCGCTGGGTCAGCGCCTCGTCCACCCGGCTGCCGAAGTGGTAGATGGCGTCGTAGCCGCCCCACAGGATGCGGTTGTCGTCCGTCTTGCGCACGTAGTGGAACTGGTTGCCCGCGTCGGTGACGCCGTGCGCACCGGTCCAGCCGATCGCGGCGAGCTGATCGTCCGTCAGCGGCTCGGTGGTCAGCGCGTAGTCGTACACCGGCACCATGCTCAGGCCGAGCCGGCGCAGCAGCGGCGGGTAGATGTTGGTGGCCAGTGCGACCCGGCGCGCGCCGACGATCCCGTACGGGGTGGTGAGCCGGATCAGATCGGCGGGCCTGGTGTCGATCGCGGTGACCTCGGTGCGTTCCACGATCCGTACGCCCGCGTCCAGGCAGGCCCGGCGCAGTCCCCACACCAGGCGGGCCGGGTCCAGGAGCGCGTAGTCGGGCTGCCAGACGCCCGCCGACCACAGCGGCGAGTCGACGTACGCCCGCAGCGCGTCGTCTTCGAGGTACGTGGCCTGCTCGCCGTGCCGATTGGCCACGGGTACGGACGCGCGCAGCGCCTGGGCCTGCCACGGGGTGGCGGCCACCGCGACCTTGCCGGTGCGGGCGAAGCCGCAGTCGATGCCGTGCGTGTCCAGGTCGCGTTCGAACGCGTCCAGGTTCCGCGCACCCAGGCGTTGCAGCGTGTCGATCTCGTCCGGCCAGCGCTGTAGGCCGTTGGCCAGCCCGTGGGTGAGGCTGGGTGAGCAGAAGCCGCCGTTGCGCCCGCTGGCGGCGTGGCCGCAGGTGCCCTGTTCGAGCACCAGGACGTCACGGCCGGGGTCGCGTTGTTTGGCGATCAGCGCGGTCCACAGCCCGGTGTATCCGCCGCCGACCACGGCCAGGTCGGTCCGGGTGTCCCCGACCTGGCGGGCCAGCGGCTCCGGGTGCTCGGGCCGATCCAGCCAGAACGGCTCCCGGGCGGTCCGGAGCAGCGCGGTGCGGTGGGTGGGGGTCATGCGGTTTCCCCTGCGGGTCGTGGCCGATATTCATGCTCTTGCTTGGCCTCGAACGCCGGCCGGGGCGGCGATGGCTCGGCTGACGCTTGGATGGCCCGGTTCGCGCGAACCGGCCCGGCCGGCGCTTGAGGCCACCTCGGACGCAGGCCGGGTCGAATCAGCCCGGCCCGCGTTCGAGGCCACCGGGCCGGGCCGGCGCGTGAGGCCCGGCCCGGCGATCGGGTCCCTCAGAGGTTGATGACGCCCGTCCGGAGATCGGACATGTCGAGGAGCGTGTGCTTGCCGCCGATCCGACCCCAACCCGTACCGCGGTTGCCGGCTCCGCCGAACGGCATGTTCACGTCCCAGAAGCACGTGCTGTCGTTGACCACGACCTGCCCCACGGCCATCTCCTCGACGAAGCGATACGCCGCCCGCATGCTGCTCGTGAACACCGCGCCCTGCAGGCCGAGCTTGTCGTCGTTGGCCAACCGCAGCGCGTCGTCCTCGTCCACCGCGGTGATGATCGGCACGACCGGGCCGAACGACTCCTCGCGCGAGAGCAGACTGTCCACCGGGACTTGGTCCACGACGGTGAACTCGTAGTACAGGTCGGTCGGCATGCCCTCCCGGCGCTTGCCGCCCAGAAGCACCTTGGCGCCCCGCTCGTGCGCGTCGGCGATGTGCCGGTCCATCTTCGCGGCGACACCCTCGTTGTTGAGCGAGCCCAGGTTGGTCGCGGCGTCGAACGGGTCGCCGAGCACCACGTCCTCGGCGGCCCGCAGTACGGCGGCCACGAACGCGTCGTGCACCTCGTCCACCACGATCACCCGCTCGGTGGCGCAGCAGACCTGGCCCGCACACAGGTACGCGCCGTAGACCGCGGCCTTGGCGGCGGCGTCCAGGTCGGCGTCCTTGAGCACCACCAGCGGGCCGTTGCCGGAGCACTCCATGATCGAGCGCTTGAGGCCCGCCGTGGCCTGGATCTTGGCGCCGGTCGCGGAGGAGCCGATGAAGCCGATCGCGTCGATGCCGTCGTGCCGCACCAGGGCGTCGCCGGTGGCGCCCTCGCCCGGGAGGATGTTGATCAGACCCTCGGGCACGCCGGCGGCGACGAACGCCTCCATCGCCTTGAGCACGGTCAGCGGCGTGTTGGCCGGCGGCTTGACCACGTGCGCGTTGCCGGTGGCCAGGCCCGGGGCGACGAACTCGGCGAGCATGAGCAGCGGGAAGTTCCAGGGGGTGATGATGCCCCACGTGCCGACCGGCGCGTAGAAGGTCCACATGCGCTTGGTGCCGTCGGTGGAGGGCATCGTCTCGCCGTGCAGCCGGACCGCGTCCTCGGCGTGCAGGTGGAAGAGCTGCGCGGCCTCCTCGATGTCGGCGACCGACTCGGCGAGCGGCTTGCCCTGCTCCAGGGTCTGCAGGCGGGCCAGCTCGTCGACGCGCTTGGTGATCTCGTCGCCGATGCGGTGACACAGCTCGGCACGCTGCCAGACGTTGACCCTGGCCCACGCGCGCTGCGCGGTGTTGGCGGCGGCGACGGCCTTGTCCAGGTCCTCCGTGGTGGGCACCGGGATGGTGGCGACGTACTCACCGGTGACCGGGCTGATCACGTCGTAGCCCTCGGCGCCGGAGCCGTCGACGTAGGCGCCGTTGATGAAGAACTGGTGACGGGCGGAGCCGTTGCTGCTCATGCGGGGGTCCCTCTCTGCCTTGGGGCGACGTTGTGCTCAGACTTCATCAGCAACTTTGACCTGTCAATAGATCTCAATGAGCAACTTCCACAGGTCTCATTTGTCGAATGAACAAAGACGAACCCTTGACGTGGTCGAAAACTCGGATCTATAACAGGGCCGACAGCAGGGCCACGGCGCCACCGCAGCCCGCACCCCCCTCCCCCAAGCGGCCGTCCCCCGGGCTCACCCGCCGGCCGCTCCCACCCCGCGAAGGGGACACAGATGTCCGCATCACCCAAGCCGGCCGCCTCCGGCTCCACCGGCCCCGCCACCTCCGGCACCGCGGCGAACCCGCCCGCGCTCGCCAAGAAGATGCGCTGGTACGACGGCTTCGCGATGTCGCTGACCATGCCCGCCGCCCTGATCGCCTCGCTCGGCGCGTCGATCGGCGGCCTGGGCGCGTGGGGCGCAATCGCCCTGTGGGCCGGCTCGATGGTCCTGGCCACGATCGCCAACTGGATCTACACCGAGCTGGCCGCGATGTTCCCCGAGTCGTCCGGCGGCATCGCGCACTACGCGACCGAGGGCTGGAAGAAGCGCGCCCCGTTCGTCGGTCCGCTGGCCAGCATCGGCTACTGGTTCCCCTGGACCACCGCGCTGTCCGTGTACGCGGGCATCATCGGCTCACTCGTCCAGGCCCAGTGGTTCAAGGGCCAGGACTGGACCCTGGACCTGGGCATCGCCGAGCTGACCTTCCCGATCGTGGTCGGTCTCGCGGTGATCGTGCTGCTGTTCGGCGCGGCCATGTTCGGCCTGCACGTCGCGATGTGGGTCGTCTACGTCACCGGCGGCATGCTCCTGGTGCCGCTCGCGGTGTTCATCGTGCTGCCGTTCGCCAGTGGCGACTGGAGCGCGAGCAACCTGCACTGGAACCTGCACGGCGCGGCGGGCATCCGCGAGTCGCTGGTGTGGCTGTACGTGATGGCCTGGACGTCGTTCGGCGTCGAGGTCTGCGCGACCTTCGCCCCGGAGTACAAGGACACCGTCAAGGACACCTCGCGGGCCCTGCGCGCGGGCGTGCTGTTCTCGCTGGGCGTGTTCATCCTGCTGCCGCTGGCGCTGGCCGGGTACGTCGGCGAGGGTGCGATCGCGCTCGACCCGACCACCTTCTACGTCGGCGCGTTCAACGACCTGGTGGGCGGCGCGGCCGACCTGATGGTGGTCTTCCTGATCGCGTCGCTGCTGCTGATCATGATCACCGGTCTGGCCGACGGTTCGCGCGTGCTCTACAACATGGGCAAGGAGGGCACCACGATCAAGCAGGTCGGCGTGCTCGACAAGCGCGGCGTGCCGGCTCGGGCGCTGATGATCGCGCTCGCGGTCAACGTGGTCATCCTGATCGCGCTCAAGACGCCGCTGGCGATCATCGTGACCGGCAACCTCGGCTACATCCTGACCCACATCCTGGCCATCTCCGGCTTCGCGATGTTGCGCAAGGACCGCCCCGACCTGGCCCGTCCGATCCGGCTGCCCGACTTCTTCATCCCGTTGGCCTGGCTGCTCGCCGCGTTCCTGACCGTGGTGCTGGTGGTCGGCGCGACCGGCTTCTCCATCACCGGCTACGGCGGCTACAAGGAACTCGGAGTCGCCTGCGGGGTGTTGATCGTCGGCGTCGCGCTGTGGCTGTACCGCACCAAGGTCCAGGACCCACGCGACGCGGCCGCGGCCCAACGCCGCTGAGCCGCACCCGATCACGAACGGGGTCCCGCACACCGGTGCGGGGCCCCGTTCGTCGTCGCCCGCCGAATCCCGCCCGGGCCCGGCGGGCACCGGGCACACTCGAACCATGACCACCGAACCCCCTCCCCCGTATCGACTGTCGACCTCCGTCGAGTTGACCGGCCCCGGAATCCGGTTGCGGGAGTGGACCGACGCCGATGTCCCGGCCCTGGTCGAGCTGTTCGACGAGGTCGAGACGGCACGATGGACCCCGCTCGCGTCGCCCTTCGACACCGATGCCGCCCGCGAGTTCCTGGCCAAGGGCCGGTTGTCGCGGGCCCGGGAGCGCTCGATCGAATTGGCCGTGACGCTCGACGGCGACGCGCCGTGCGGGGTGGTCATGCTGTTCGTCGGCACCGAGGAGGAGCCCGACGTGGCCGAGTTGGCGTACGCGATCGGGGCCGCCCATCGCGGCCGGGGGTTGGCCGCGAAGTCGGTCCGGTTGATGACCGATTACGCCTACCGGGTGGTGGGTGTCCGCGAGGTGGGCCTGCGGATCCCGCCGGACAACGCCGCCAGTATCGCGGTCGCCCGGGCCACCGGCTTCGTCCGCACCGACGCCCCGACGATCGTCCGCGACCGCCGCGGCAGTCCGTTCACCCTGCACATGTGGCTGCACCGGCCGGTGACCCCCACGCGCTGAGGCACACCGACCCCGGGGCCGGCCCGATCACCTCGGGGTCGCCGCGATGCGGTCGCGCAGTTCGAGATAGCGGGCGCGGCGATCCGGGCGGGCGCGGGCGGCGGCCCTGCGCAACATCGGCAACACCGGCGGACCGATCCGGGCCAATCCGTCGCCGGCCGCCTCGCGAATGGCCTGGTCGGAGTCGCCGAACAGGGTGAGCAGGGTCGGCACGGCGGGCTCCCAACCGGCGTGCGACAGGGTACGAATGGCCCCTCGGACGACATCGCGACGCGGGTCGTCGAGCAACTTCTCGGTGTTGCGCAGGTATTCGGGACGGTCCAGGATGCGCCGCGAGACCCGATGCGCGTGCAGCCGCACCCTCGGCACCGGATGGCTCAGCAACTCGACCACCAGCTCCCGGACCTGCGCATCGCGGCCATGCTCGTCGGCGAGTCGGGACAGGGCCCGGCGGGCCTGTTCGGGGGCGTCGCCGCGAACGACGCCGATCAGTTCGTCGCGCGTGGGACGCTCGGCGCCGACGGGCACGGCACGCCTGCGCAGCTCGATCAGCGCCGCACCGTTGCGGCCCGGAGCACCGGCCCGCAGCAGCGGTCCGTCGGTCAGGGTCAGCCGGTCGGCGAGGGCACGGTGGCCCTCCGCCCGCAACCGGCGTACCACCTCGGTCAGTTCCGGGGTGCGTCGGATCGACCGATCGAGCAACAGGTCGAGACCACCCCGGCGGCCCGCCGCGAGCCGGGTCCGCAACGCCTCGGCGAGCAGCTCGCCCGGGAGTCGACGGGCCGCGGCGAAGGCCTGTGCTCGGGTGGCCGGTGCGCCGTCCTCCCACCACGAGATCAGGAACGGCGCCATCCGCTCCAGGTCGTCCGGGCGCATCCTCGCGCACAGACCCGCGGCACGTTCCCGACCGGCCTCGTCGTAGCCGTCGAAATCGGTGATCGACAGCAGCTCCCGGGCGAGTTCGGCCCGCGGGGGCAGGTCGAACCCGCCGCGCAGCCAGGCGTCGAGGAGCACCCGCCGTACCGTCGGTTCCACCCACTCGCCCAACAACCGGGCGGCGGCGGTGCGGCGGGCCGGTTCGGCCGAGGCGAGCAGTGCGAGCAGCCGCTCGCGCTGGGCGGTCGAGCGGGGTTGGTCCAGATCGCCGGCCTGCGGAACACGCGTGGGCACCGCGGTGCGGGCGGCCTGCTCGGCCAGGGTCCACGGCGGTGCGTCGATCGGCTGAAGCTCCGTCAACCAGTCGAGCAGGGACGCCCGGGTCGACGCCTCGGCGTTCGGGAAGGCGTCGATCAGCGCGGCGACACACGATCGGGAGTCGACGTCGACGGGTTCGCCCGCAGCCCGGAAGGCGGCGAGCGCGCCGGCCGAGCGCACCGCGTCGCCGAGCGCGGACCGCCAGGCGGCCGCGGCGGCGGTGGTGCGGATCGCGGCGGCTGGGTCGATCGGCACCCCGGCGGTCGCCGATTCCGCATCCGCCGGCCCGAACACCTCGCGCAGCAACGCGACTTCGGCCTCCCAGGGATTGGGCCCGCGGCGCACCCCGGCCAGCGCCCGCTGCACGTCCTCGCGGGTGAGTACGGCCCCGCAGCGCCGCAGCACCGCCAACGGCGATCGACCGGCGAAGGATCGCGCCGGCAACGCGCGGATCCGACCCGCCAACCCGAAGCCGGCCACCTCGGACAACGAGCCCGCGATCGCTTCGAGCACCCCACCGACCCCGTCCACGGTGCCCAGTTCGGCCGCGAGCACGTCGAACGCATCTGCGAACGCGCGGTGTTCCGGATCCGACCAGGGCGCCGGGCAGGCATCGAGCACCAAACGCAGGACCACCGCCCGACTCGCGGGCCGCTCGCGCGCGAGCGCGAGCAACCAGGGCAACGCCCCGCGCAGGGCGTCCCGTTGGGCGCGGTTCGGCCGATCCGGCCCTGCGGCCAGGCGCAACACCGCCCGCGCGTCCCCGGCGGGTCGGCAAGATCGGGCGAGCATCGTCAGGTCGGCCCGGAGCTCGGCGTCCTCCGCCGTCGCCGGCTCGGCCGGCGCGTGGCCGTACGCCGCGAGTTCCGCCGCCAGGTCCGCCGGAGCGCCCATTCGCAAGGTGTGTCCGCCGGTTGCCAGGCCCGCGAGCAGCGGCCCGGCGAGCGGCGAGCCGCGTCGGACCAGCGCCGCCACCGCCGGTGCGGACAACTCGCGGTCCAGCGCGTCGAGCAGCAGCCCCCGCTCGCGGGCGTCCGTGACCCGCTCCGCCGCGGACACCACACACGCGGCGTATCCCGCGCCCAGAACGGCCCGCAGCGCGGCCGTCGCCGACTCGCGCAGGCCCGGGTTGTCGTGCCGGCCGAGCAGCCGAAGCAACGCCGGGACCTGGGCCGGCGTACCCGCGTCGAGCAGGGCCCGTGCCGCCGTCTTGCGGATGTTCATCACCGGGTGGTCCAGGCAGGCCGCGATCGCCTCGGCCGCCCCATGGGCCCGCGCCTCGCCGAGCGCCCGCAGGGCCTGCCGCACCGTCTGCGGGTCGGCGGCCGAGGTGAGCGGAATCAGGCTCGCGGACAACGACCCGGCCTCGTCGGGGGCGGCGGCGCGGGCCGACAGCGCGATGGCGCGCTTGCGGACGTGCGGATCGCGATGCCGGATCAGGTGGTGGATCCGTCGCTTGACGTCCGAGACACCGGTCCGACCCAGGAGGTCGAGCAGGACGGCCGTTTCGGCGGCGGTGATCCCCGCGCGGTCCAGCAGATCGAACGTGAGGTCGGCGAGCAGGACGTCGCGTGCCGCCTCCGGCCGGTCCGCGTCCAGGAGACACACCGGGCGCAACGCGCGGCGCCGGTACAGCCGTTCGCCGAGTCCGCCGATCGCTTCGAGCACCTCGTCCGGCACGACCGGTTCGGCGACCTCCTCCCCCCGGTCCGTCACCAGGTCGCTCACCACGCGCAGCAGCAGGTCGGCGAGCGTGGGAAGGGTGCGCGCGTCGCCGTTGCGGGCGAGCCGGCACAGCGCCTGCACCGGCCGTCGCGCGTCGAGGTCGGCGGTGAGCAGCGCGAGTTCGTCCGGATCGGGGATGCCCAGGTCGGCCGCGATCCGTTCGGGCAACTCCCGGCGGTCGAGCCGGGCGCGCAACTCCCGGCGGGCCTGCGGGTCGTCGGTGAGGTGCCACACCAGTTCCAGCGCCCGATCCGCCGCCGCGCGCAGGTGCGGCACGATCACGCCGTCCGGGTCGTCCATGGCCAGCCCCGCGCGCAGGGCCGCGACCGTGCGCGGGCCGCCGATCGCCTCCAGGGTGCGCAGCGCCGCCCCCGGGGCCCGGGGCAGGGCGGCGAGCACTGCGTCCTCCGCGTCACGATGGCGCAGTTCGCGCAGGACGGACAGGATCGGCTCCGGCCGCCGCGAGTCGGCCAGCCGCGCGGTGAGCACTTCGCCGACCGGCAGCTCGGGTGCGCCCTGCTCGGCCAGCGCGCGCAGCAGGTCCAGGCAGCGGGGCCAATCGGGATCATCGTCCGACACCGCCGTCAGCGCCCGCAGTGCCTCGTGCCGCACGGTGAACAACACGATCGCGAAGTGCACCGGGGAGACCCGGTGGTCGGCGAGCGCACACTCCACGACGGCCGGCACCTCGCCGGGTCGCACGAAGTGCCCACGTTGATGCATCGCCCGCAGACACGCCGCGAACGGCTCGGCGAACAGCAGCGGATCGGTGCGGGCGAGCGCCGACAGCGCCGCCGTATCGCCGCGTTCGGCGAACTCGCCGACCAGCGTGAGCGCGCGCCGCCGCCGCTCTCCGGGCAGGCGCGGATCCGCCGCGATCTCGCGCAGCAGCCCGGACAGGCCGAACCGGGCGGCCGTCTCCACGGCCTGCGCGTGCTCGGACACCGACCGCCGCAACGCGGCCTCGATCCCGGACGGCGCCGCGCCGAAGGCCCACGGCTCGGCGAGTTCGGCCAACGCGCCCGCAACCACGGGCGCGCCACCGACCGGATCCAGCAGCTCGACCAACCGGTCGCGCGCCCGCGCCGGGTCGAGCAACGCGCCGTGCACCGCCTCCCGCAGCACCCGCAGGGCCGCCGCGCGCAGCACCGGCTCGGGCCGGGCGAGCAACGCGCGCAGGTAGCCGTCCGGATCGGCCGGCGCCTCGGCGTCGATCGCGCGCACCGCCTGGTACAGCTCCTCGCCCGGGGGTTCGGCCCCCAGGGTCGCCTCGGGCCGGCCGATGATCCGCGCCCGCAACCAGGCGACCCGGACCCGGGCCGGCCACTCGGTCGGATTCCCGTCGGCGCGTCGTTCCGGCAGCGGCACCTGCGCCGACACCGACAGTCGGGCATACGCCTCGGCCGACACCAGGGCCGTCTCGGCGGGCAGCGCGGGCACGGTCGCCGGCAGGGTGGCCAATTCCGCGGCGGTGCCCGGATCGGCGCTCGCGGCACGCTCCCGGAGCAGCACGACGCCGAGGTGACGCAGCGCCGGGTCCGAGTGCCCGATCAGTGGCCGCAGCACCGTGACCGGGCAGGCCGTATCGGCGAAACGGGCGAAGAGCCAATCGACGTCGGCCCGCCGCACGGCATCGGACACGGCATCGGAAACGGCGGCATGATCCGAGGTCGTCATCGGTCGATCCTAGGCATCCGGTCCGGGACCGGACGAGCGAGTATTCCGCGTTCCCGCCCACCGGCGACGGGCCGGAGTCGCCCGATCGGCGACTCCGGCCCATCCTCGCGCTCACCGCGGCGTCGTCACGCGCGGCGGCGAAGGTCGCGCACCGGCCGGGGTCGGTGCGTCCGGGTCGGCGGGTCCGGGGTCAGCAGGCGCCCAGGTCCTGCCAGACACCCCATTGGCCGGTCGTACCCGGCTCCTCACCCTGGGTCCACCACTTCGCCTTCCACGAATGACCGTTGTGCGACACGCTGTTGTTCGCCGTGTAGATCGCCGCGCGGTCCCACGGCGTCGTGCTGCACGTGCTCGGCGGGACGGTGGTCGGCGGGGTCGTCGTGGGCGGGGTCGTGGTGGGCGGCGTGGCACCCGCGAACCGGACGGAGTACTTGGTGAAGTCCCAGGCGGCCTGCGGCACGCTGCTGCACACGCCCGAGGTCTTGCCATTGTTGTCCGGTGGCGTGCACTGACGGTCCCGGTTGACCGACCAGTTCGTGAAGCGCGCCATGTGGTGGCTGATCGCGTAGTCGTACACGGCCTGGAAGTCGGCCTGGTAGAAGTACTCTCCGGTGTCGCTGCGTCCGTTCATCTGCGAAATGCCCTCGTGCGCGTAGGCGGTGGCGGTGTCCCAACCGAACGTGTTGCGCAGGATGGTGTTGAAGTTGGTCAGCGCCGAGGTCTGCGCGGCGGCTCCGTTGAACCCGCCGTCGAACGGCATGATGGAGAAGTTGTCCGGGACGAAGCCCTGCGCCTTGGCCTCGTTGAGCATCTGCTTGCCGAACCAGCCGGTGCCGTCGGCGGTGGCGGCCGTGGTCACCGAGAGGTAGATGCCCGGGTTCCGCTGCTGGATGATCCGGGCCGCGCCGATCTCGTTGCGGATGGCCGCGGCGTTCTCGTACTCCGGTTCCTCCAGGTCGAAGTCCAGCGCCTTGAGCGCGTACTTGTCGATCACCTGTTGATACGCGGCGGCGGTGGCCTCGGGGGTGCCGCAGGTCTGGCCGAGCTTGGTGCCGCCGTAGCCGCCGGCGGAGGCCGAGACGTCACCACCCTTGGCCCGGATCGCGGCGATCACCCCGGCCACCGCGGTATCCGTCGAGGTCGGCTTGGTGCCGTCCCAAGTCGGCGTACAACCGCCGCCGTTGGGTGCCAGGATGAAGGCGAGCTGGAACGCCTTGAGGCCGGTGGCGTCCATCACCGCGCCGGCGTCCGGCGGGTCGTTGTCGAGCGGCATCAGGTAGGGGGCGGCGGCGTACCAGTTGCTGCCGATGCCGGTGGTCGCCGGTGACGCGGCGGGGCCGGCGGCGGTCGCACCACCGGTGAACGCGAACAGCGAGATCAACCCCGCCGACGCGGCTGCGGCGGCGAGGACGGGGACGTAGCGACGTGCCACGGGGGACTCCCTCGGGGGACTTGGTATAGACCAATGGCCAAAGGGTGGGCCTTCCCCTTCCGACCCGTCAATACATTGGACTGGACCAATTTCCGGGCCCGACGCGCACACCCGGACCGACCTGCGCATCCACCGGGACCGACCCGCGCGCCCACCCGATCCGACTCCGGGAGATTCCGCCGGGTCCGGACCGACGCGCACTCGCACCGCCCGCTTCGACACGTTTCCACACGATCCGGCGTGCTCGGTCAACTGCCTTGGTACATGGGCCAGTTACCGTTGGAATCGCACGCTCGGCCGCAGCGCGGAGGGCGCTCTTCGCCGCGCGTTCGACCTCGGCCGCCGGGCGGACCGACGCCCGATGTTCGCCCGGGAGTCGCCCGGGCGGGGAAACCTTTTCGTCGGGTCGCCTTCACCATCGGGCAGGCTCCGGGCACGAGGCCGCGACCGGCGTGTCGCGAGGTTTAGCCGGCCCGCATCCGGGCCCGCGCGCGCGGCGTGACATTCGCGCAGGTCAGCTCGGGTGTGGGCGGTTCGGGCCCGGTGGTGTGAGCCAGGTCACCGGGAACTCGGACCGACTTGGTCTGGACCTTTCGCGGTCCGACGGGGTTATATTCAACCGTCTTTACTAAACCGAGCATGCAATAAGTCCGCGCCGCGCAGGCGTCGGCCAGCCGAGGGGGCGTCCGTGAGCAGCATGGCGACATTGCCGGACGAAGCGGTCTTCGGCGAGCCCAAGTACTGGCAACTGCGCACCTCGCTGCTGAAGGCGATCGAGGCGGACTTCAGCTCCGGCGACATCCTGCCGAACGAGCGCGACCTCGCCGCCCGCTTCGGCGTCGCCCGGGCCACCCTGCGGCACGCGCTCGAACAGCTCGAACTCGAAGGCCGACTGGTCCGCAAGCGCGGCGCCGGCACCACCGTCGCCGGACCGCGCGTGGACGTCTCGCTCAGCGCCGAGGGCGAGGGCTGGCCGGGTGTGGACCTGCGCGACCGCGAGGTGATCGACTGCGCCACCGTGCCGGTCACCGACGACTTCGCGGACACCCTCAAGGGCCGCCCCTCGGCCCTGGTGCACCGGTTGCGCCGCCGACAGTTCTCGATGCGCCAGGTGGTCGGCCTGGAATGCCTGTACGTCTCCCGCGCCGTGGTGCCCTCGTTGTCCACCCGGGTCCCGGGCTTCGAGCGCGCCTCGCTGATGCTGCGTCAACTGCGTGGGCACCGCCTGGAGAGCCGGCACCGCGCGGTCGAACTGGGCGTGGCCGAGGCCGAGGAGGCGCGTTACCTGGAGCGCCCGCCCGGTACCGCCGTGCTGATCGTGACGACGACGTACACCGCACTCGGCCGGACCGCCGCGGTCACCGTGGCCACCTACCGCGCCGACACCTGCCGGCTGGCGTTCGCCGAGGCGGGGCCGACCGCGTTGCGGCCCGCGTCCTGATCACGACGCGAAACCTGGGTACCATCCGCGCCTGAGCGACGACGTATCCGACGGGCCCGACGGCCCGGTCGGACGTGCCGCGCGACGGCGCGACGAGAGGACATGAGCTGTGGCACAGGCGACGGGCGGGGACTCCTCCGTGGTCCGGCGGATCAACTCCGCGGCGACCCTGCGCACGTTGCGCGGTGGCGAGGTGTTGACCGTGACCGCGCTGATGGAGGCCACCGGCCTGTCCCGCCCCACCGTCGAGGGGGTCGTCGACGGCCTGCTCGCCGAGGGCCTGGTCGTGGAGACCACCACCGCCGAGAGCGAGGACGGCAGCCGGCCGCGCGGCCGGCCGGCCCGCCGCTTCCGCTTCCACGCCGAGGCCGGTCACCTGCTCGGCATCGACGTCGGCGTGCACCACATCCGGGTCGTGCTCGCGGACCTCGCCGGCACCATCGTCGGCCGGGCCGCGCGCACCGTCGAGGAGGACTGCGAGGCCGAGGATCGGCTCGAACGCGTGCGCGGCCTGATCAGCGAGACGCTGCGCCGGGCCCAGGTCTCCCGGGGTTCGTTGTGGGGCGTGGGCGTGGGCACGCCCGGGATCGTGAACACCGAGGGTGTGGTCACGCTGTCCTCGGCGATGCCGGGCTGGACCGGCCTGGACCTCGGCGGCCGACTCGGCCGCTCGTTCAGTTGTCCGATCCAGGTCGAGAACGACGCCAACCTGGCCGCGATCGGCGAACGCTGGAAGGGCATCGCGGTCGGTTCCGACGACATCGTCTACGTGATGGCCGGCCTCAGCCCGGGCGCCGGCTCGTTCATCAACGGCCGCCTGCACCGCGGCTTCGGCGGCGCCGCGGGCGAGATCGGCGCGCTGCACCTGCTGGGCCGCCAGGTCACCCCGGAGAACCTGCTGTCCACCACCGGCACGCCGCTGCCGCCACTGGACGAGGCGGCCGTCGGCGAGGTGTTCCGGCACGCGGCCGAGGGCGACCGGACCGCGACCGAGGCGGTGGACCGCTTCGTCCAGCGCCTGATCCACGACGTCACCGCGCTGGTGCTGGCACTGGACCCGGAGATCGTGGTGATCGGCGGCTGGGCGGCGGGCCTCGCGGACGCGGTCCCGCCGCTGACCACCGAACTGCGCCGACTGTGCCTGCGCATGCCCCGCGTCGAACTGTCCGCACTGGGCGCCGACGGCGTCGCGCTCGGCGCCGTACGAGTCGCCCTCGACCGAGTCGAACACCGCCTGTTCGCGGTCGAACACACGGGCTCGGCGCGGGCCTAGGCTCCTGTCCGGCGGGTCTTGGTGGGGCCGCGCCGCCCGGCACCGCACCTCGCCGCACCGGACGACGCGGCCCGCTCCACCAAGATCCACCGGACAGGGGGCCGGCCGCCGGGCCGGGTGCGGTGCGCCGGCTCGCTCATCGCCCGTCCTCGATCCCGACGTGCACCCCGCGCAGCTTCGGCGCGTCGATCTCGTCCAGCAACGCGATCGCGAAGTCCGGGTAGGACACCCGGCTTTGCGCATCGGCGGGCGCGACGCGGCAGTTCCCGGTTCGAACGCCCTCGTGGTCGAAGTCGCCCGCCGGGCTCAGCACGACCCACTCCGGCGCGCCGTCCCACGAGCGCAGCGCCGCGTTGCCCTCGCCGTGCGCGAGGAAGAACGCCCGGTACTCCTGCGGGTAGTCCGGCGTGTCCATCAGCGGTTCGCCGGACGCGGTCGGCAACACCGAGGCCAGGCCCACCCACACCAACCGCCCGACCCCCGCCCGGGACAACCCCGCGAGCAGCGCCCGCACCGCCCGCACGAAGAAGTCGCCCATCGGCGCGGCCGGGTCGTACACCGCCGCGATCGCCGCGTCGTGGCCCACCGCGAGCGCCGCCACCGCGTCGGCGTCGGTCACATCACCCGCGACCACCCGTACCTCCGGGCCGGCCAGATCCGCGTACTTCGCCGGATCGCGCACCACGGCGGTGACCCGGTGCCCCCGGCGCAATGCCTCCGCGACGGCCGTGCGTCCGGTCCGCCCACCCGCGCCGAAAACGATGATGCCGTTGCTCATGTGTCCACCTTGTTCGTCCGTCGATCCCTGGTCGCGACTGCCGCGGCCAAGCTACCCAGGGCGGTGGTTACCTCTCGGATACCTACTACGGTGGGCCCATGAGCGAGGCCACCGAAGAGCCCCTGTCCGCGGACATGTTCGATCCGGTCTGCCCGTCGAACCTGTCTCCGATCCGCTTCGGCGACAAATGGGCGGCGATGATCATCCGCTGCCTGGAGCACGGTCCCCGGCGCTTCTCCGAATTGCGCGTGCCGATGCACGGCGTCACCGCGAAGGTGCTCACCCGGTCGCTGCGCACGCTGGAGCGCGACGGTCTGATCAGCCGCACCGCCCACGATTCCCCGGTCCGCCGGGTGACGTACGCACTCACCCCGCTGGGCCGCAGCATGCTGGTCCCGATGGCCGCCGCGTGCACATGGGCAAAGACGCACTGGGACGAACTCCTGGACGCGCGCGAGGCGTCGGCCGACCTGAACCGGACCGCCTGACGGCACCGCCGGGCGGCGACGGCCCACCGCGCTATCGCGTCTCGGTCACCTTCGCCAGCGCCCGCGGCGCGTCCGGGTCGCAGCCGCGTCCCAACGCGACCTCGCGGGCCAGCAGTTGCAACGGCAGGATCTCCAGGATCGGCGACACCTCCTCGGCGACCCCGGTCGGCAGCACGAAGCCCCGACCGTACTCGGCCACCGACTCGGCGGACCCGATCACGTACAGATCCGCGCCCCGTTCGCGCAGCCGATCCAGCACCGGCCGCAGCGCCTGCCCGCCCGCACCCTCCGATGCCACCGCGAGCACCGGCCAGGCCCGGTCGACGATCGCGAGCGGGCCGTGCATCAGGTCCGCGCCGGAGAACGCCTGGGCGCCGATGTAGCTGGTCTCCATGATCTTGAGCGCGGCCTCGCGGGCGGTCGGATATCCGTAGCCGCGCGCGGTGACCACGAGCCGGTCCGCGAACCGGTAGCGCTCGGCGGGCGCCTCGACCTCGGCCTGCCGGTCCAGGATCGCGCGAGCCGCGTCGGGCAACACCCGGGCGGCCTCGCCGGTGCCGCCGCGCAGGTGGTCCACCAGCAGGAACAGGGTGAGCAGTTCGGCGGTGTAGGTCTTGGTCGCGGGCAGCGCGAGTTCGGGACCGGCGAGTACGTCCAGGTGCAGGTCGGACTCACGGGCGAGCACCGACTCGGCGTTGTTGGTCACCGCGAGGGTGAGTGCGCCGTCCGCGCGGGCCTGTCGGGCCGAGGCGATCAGGTCCGGCGAACCGCCGGACTGGCTCACCGTCACCACCAGGCAGCCGGCCAGTCGTTGCCGGGCGCGGTAGGCGGTCGTGGTGGACATCGAGGTGAGTCCCGCGGGCAGACCGAGCAACACCTCGGTGAGGTAGCGCGCGTACAGCCCCGCGTTGTCGGAGGTGCCACGCCCGGTGAACAGCACGAACCTCGGGTCCCGCGCCCGGATTTCCGCGGCGACCGCCCCGATCGCGTCGAGCCCGTCGGTCAGGATCCGAGCCAACCCTTCGGGCTGGGCCGCGATCTCACGGGCCATCACCGAGCCGGGAGCCGGGGCAGGGGCGGTGGGCAGGGGCGAAGCGGGCACGGGTGGTACCTCCGGCTACGACGAAGCGGAGCACGAAGTGGCGGACTCGACGTGCCTCGGACACACCGGAAGGACGCCCGGCGGGGTACCTCGACGGTATCCAGCACCCGGAACGGCACGCAATATTGGTCTGGACCTCTGCCCCACCGGCCCTTCGACGGGCACGCCGCCCAAGTCCCGTCGGCGCCGATCCCACACCGAGCGAAACAGCAGCCGGGAGGCCGGCCGGCCCCTCCCCGGCCGCAAGCGCAGTGAACCCCGTGGTGCTTGTCGGGTGGCTTCGGCCCCGGACGTGGGGGCGCGCCGGTGGGGTCAGGCGTTTTCGCGGGTGCGGGTGGGGGCCGGTTCCGAGGCGGGGGTGGGGACCGGGTCCGGGGTGGGGTTGGGGCAGGTCGTGCGAAGGGCGCGAAGGCGGGCGCCCGGGGCGGCGGCCAGTGCGCGGAGGCGGGCGCGGGGGGCGGCGGTCGAGGTGGCGAGGCGGGCGCGCGGGGTGTCGGTCCAGGCCAACCAGCGGGGGCGGGTGTGGCCGGCGAGCAGGCCCAGGACGATGGCGGCGCCTACCGCGATCAGGTGTTCGCGACCGGCCAGGTTCGGCAGGATGATCGACTCCAGGACCATCGAGCCGCCGGTGATGGTGAAGAGTATGGGTGCGCGGTGGATGACCGAGAGGTACGTGAACAGGCCGACCACCGCCGCCGACGGACCCGTGTCCAGCACGTGC
Organism: Embleya sp. NPDC005971; assembly: GCF_040629175.1. Classification (NCBI taxonomy): domain Bacteria; kingdom Bacillati; phylum Actinomycetota; class Actinomycetes; order Kitasatosporales; family Streptomycetaceae; genus Embleya; species Embleya sp. NPDC005971. Next base: position 110,516 of record NZ_JBEXUX010000034.1, read on the forward strand.
GCGGCCGACGAGGGCAGGCCGAGTGCGTGGTCCGGACCGATCGCGATCATGACCCTGGCCCCCATCGTGCCGGCGAGGGTGGTCACGTAGGCGACCATCAGCGTGCGACCCGCGCCGAGCGAGAGCTGGGCGATGGCGAACGCGAGGAACAGTTGCGTGATGCCCGCCCAGACCGGCAGGTTCAAGGCCGGCACGAACAACGACACCGGCGTCCGGAGCAGCGCCAGCCACAGCGGCAGGTCGGCACTCACGCCGCCGACGAGCCGGACCACCGTCTTGCCCGCCGGCGTCTGCCCGATCGCGTGGAAGAAGATCACCGCGGAGCTGGCCACGACCGCGAGGGCGAGCCCCTTGCCGCGGCTGCGCCACAGTTGGCGCACCGGATCCGCGACGATGCCGCGCCACTCTCCGCACAACGTCCGCCACAGGAAGAGCAGCAGTTGCCAGGGGGCGGACCACAACCGGCCCCGCCAGTCGCGTCGCGTGGTCTTCGCGTCGTCGCCGGCCACCGGAGCCTGCACGGCATCCCCGGCCGCGGTCTCGGCGGCGACCGGCACCCGGGCCCGCGTGAGCGTGCCGGTCGGGGCGGATCCGCCGGCGACACCGTCGCCGTCGTCCCGGCCATCGTCGAGAACGCGCAACACTGCTGATCAACCCCCAACGACTCGTCGAGTCCGACGGCCACGGACCCGGGCCGGTGGCGATGTGGCGTTCACCACGCCCTGCCCTCGGCTGCGCCCCTCGATTACGGGGACACGACACACCGTCGGTGGATTGACGCTGGGCGGACGCTCCGCGGTTGCGACATTTTCCGGTCGGCCGGGCGATGCGAGGTGGTGAACCGCTTTCCGCGTCAAAGATTACCGACTGCCGGCGCCGACCATCGTCAACCCAATCGATGACTTCACCATGCCTGCGTCATCATCTGGTCGTACGTATCCCCTCCGCTCCCACGCCGACCTGCGCGGACGCCGATTGCCCGGCGTGGCCGTGCCGATTGCCCGGTGTGGCGACGGCGATTGCCCGGTGTGGCGACCGGCATGGTCCGGCAGACCTGCGGCCGGGTGGGCCCGGAATCGGCCCCGGATCGGCGTAAAACGCCTGGTGGGGAGCCGAATGCCCGGTGGGGGGTCAGGAGTGCGGAGCGGAGGTTCGGACACGATGAAGCCGCCCGCTCGTGGATGGTGGGATCCACGAGCGGGCGGCTTCGCCGAGGGCGGGAGGGGTGGGCAGGCGCGCCGAATACCGGTAGTCGTCCCGTGCCAAATCTTGCCCAGGTAGTGCCCAGATTTTGCCCAGGTTCCACACAGGTGGCTTCCGACGAGAAGCCGAACCGCCCCGATCCGCCACTCTCGCCCTCAGCCTCACCCTCACCCCGAGCTGAGTGCCTCCGTCGGGGGCAGTCGTGCCGCCCGGCCGGCCGGGTACAGGCCGGCGAGTGCCCCGATCGCCACCGATGCCGCGACGCCGCCCAGGATGGCCGGCCACGGCAGGACCAGTGGCCAGCCCTGTGCGTGGGCGTAGCCGCTGGTCACGATCAATCCGAGCACCACGCCGGCGACGCCGCCCAGGCCGGAGAGGGTGACCGCCTCGGTGAGGAACTGGAGGCGGATCTGGCCGCGACCGGCGCCCAGGGCTCGGCGCAGGCCGATCTCCTGGCGGCGTTCGAGGACGGAGATGACCATGGTGTTGGCCACGCCGACCCCGCCGACGAGGAGGGCGACGGCGCCCAGGCCGACGAACAGTGCGGTGAAGGTGTTCTTGGCGGCGAGTTGTGCCTCCAGCGCGTCGGAGGGTCGGCTGACCTTGACGCCGGCGGGGTCGGCCGGATTGGCCGTCGCCGCCAACACGTTGCGCACGTCGTTGACCGCGTTCTCGGCGGAGCGCTCGTAGATCCGGGTCGGATGCCCGTCGAAGCCGAGCAGGTCGCGGGCGGCCTGCCAGCCGACCAGGGCGGAATGATCCACCTCGGGGGCCAGCGGCACCTTGGCCAGGACCCCGAGCACGGTGAACCACCGGTCGCCGATCCACACCTGCCGATTCGGCCCGTCGACGCCGAGCAGCTCGGCCGCCCGCGCGCCCAGCACGACCGTGGGATAGCGCGAGTTGGCCGCGTTGAACCACTGCCCCTTCGCCACCCGGCCGCCGATCGTGGCGAGCAGATCCTCGCGGGTCGCGGCGACGGTGATGCCCCCGGTCACCCGCGGATCGATGCGGTCGGTGCGCCGCACGCTCCGCCCGTCCAGTTGGGCGGTGGCGCTGGCGGAGGTCACCGGGCCGATCCGGCGCACCATGTCCACCGCGTCCTCGGGCAGCGGCACCTTCCCGCCGAACATCGAGTCCCCCGGTCCGACCGAGAGCATGTTCGTGCCCAGGCTGCGGATCTGCTCCATCAGCCGCGCCTGGCTGGCGGTGCCGATGCCCAGCACCGCGACCATCGCGGCGATGCCGATCGCGATCCCCAGACCGGACAGGACCGCGCGCATCGGCCGACCGCGCACCCCGAGCAGCCCGACCCGCACCACGTCGACCGGTCCCAGCCGCGCGGTGTCCGGCAACGGCAACGGCGCAGGCCGGCCGACCAGGGTGTCCCGGTCCGTCGTCGTCATCCGTGCACCCCCACCGGCAGCGCACCGGAGACACCGCTGTCCGTGTGGATGCGGCCGTCGAGGATCTCCACCCGACGCGGCAGCGACCGGGCGATCCCCGGGTCGTGCGTGATCACCACGATCGTGGTCCCGTCTTCGTGCAGTTCGTGCAGCAGTCGCATCACCGTCGCCCCCGAGCGCGAGTCCAGCGCGCCGGTCGGCTCGTCCGCGAGCACCAACGCGGGTCGGGCGACCAACGCGCGGGCGATCGCGACGCGTTGCCGCTCGCCGCCGGACAACTCGCGCGGGACGTGGTCGAGTCGACCACCCAAGCCCACCCGGGCCAGCGCGTCGGCCGCGCGTTCGCGCCGCTCGCGTACCGGAATCCCGTGGTAATAGAGGCCGTTGGCCACGTTGTCCACCGCTGTGAAGTGCTCGGTGAGGAAGAACTGCTGGAACACGAAACCGATCCAGTTGGCCCGCACACCGGAGAGCTGACGGTCCTTCAGCCGCGCGACGTCGTGCCCGAGCAGCCGCACCACCCCCTCGGTCGGTCGGTCGAGCGTGCCCATGAGCTGCAGCATGGTCGACTTCCCGGAACCGGACGGCCCGACCACCGCCAGCAGTTCGCCCGCCCCGATGGTCAGATTCGCGTCGATCAACGCCCGCACCCCGCCGGGGTAGGACCGGCCGACACCGTCGAGTTCGATCACCGGCGGGGTACCGCCGGTGCTGCCGGGCGGCAGGGATTCGGCCGTCTTGCGCGATGCCGCGCGATGTCTCCTCATGCCTTGGGCACCCCGACCTTCAGTCCCTCGGTCACGCCGTCGCCGGTCACCTCGACCCGGCCGTTGGCGAACATCCCGAGTTCGACCTTCAACAGCCGGGTGCCGCCGCCGGG
>NZ_JBEXUX010000035.1:0-111740 GCF_040629175.1 Embleya sp. NPDC005971
ACACGAAGTCACGAGCGAGGGGCCACTTTTTGCGGAGGAGCGTCAGCGGGGGAGCAAAAAGTGGTGCCTCGCGAGCCGGCGCCAAAGGCGCCCAAAAAAGAAGAGACCCGCTCTCCTCGCCGAAGAGCGGGTCCCTATTCGCGGTCTCCGCAGGTCGAACCCTCATACGACCTGCTCGTTCGTGGGCCGAACCCTCATACGGCCCACCATCCGCGGTCCGTGCCCCTGGCGCACCTCAGGGCAGAGCGCGCCAGGGGACGATTTGTTACCCGCGCAGCCCCGAGGCTTCGCGAGCGAGCTTTTCCACCCGCGCCCAGTCGCGCGAGGCGACCGCGTCCGCGGGAAGCATCCAGGACCCGCCGACGCACGCCACGTTCGGCAGCGCCAGGTAGGTCGGGGCCGACGCCGGGGTGATTCCGCCCGTCGGGCAGAACCGCACGTCCGGCACCGGCGAGGCCAGCGACTTCAGGTACGGCGCGCCGCCCGCGGCCTCGGCCGGGAAGAACTTCATCTCCCGCACCCCGCGTTCGCGCAGTTCCAGCACCTCGGACACCGTCGACGTGCCGGGCAGGAAGGGCAGTCCGCTGTCCATCAGCGACCCGTACAGCCGCTCGGTGCAGCCCGGCGTGACCAGGAAGCGCGCGCCGGCGGCGACCGCCGCCTTCGTCTGCTTCGGCGTCAGGACCGTACCGGCGCCCACGAACGCACCCTCGACCTCGGCCGCGATGCGCTCGATCGCGCCGATCGCCGCCGGCGTGCGCAGGGTGACCTCGACGGCCGGCAGCCCGCCCGCCACCAGCGCACGCGCCAGCGGTACGGCCGACTCCACGTCGTCCACGATCACCACCGGGATCACCGGGGCCAGGTCCAGAGCGGACGTGCTCACGCCGCCACCTCCACAAGTCGAGTGCTGCGCGCGTCCAGCCACGCGGACGCGCCGCGCAGAGCCGGATGCGGGGCCACCACGAGTGCGGTGGAGATTCGGTGCAGGTACGGCGCCATCGTCGGGTTGGTCTCGAAGCCCATCCGGAATTCGCTCTTGAGCAGCGTCTCCGTGATCCGCGGCAGAATGCCGCCGGCCAGGAAGACCCCACCGCGAGCGCCCATCGTCAGGGCCACCCCGCCGGCGAAGGTGCCGAGCAGTCGGCAGAACGTCTCCACCGTCGCGACGCAGACCTCGTCGCTCCCATCCAGGGCGCGGGAGGAGATGTCCGCGGGGCTGAGCGCCTCGGCAGGGACTCCGTGCACCGCCGCCGTGCAGCGGTGCAGGCGACACAGTCCGGGGCCGGAGAGCACGTGCTCCGCGGTCACCGTGCCCAGGCCGCCGCGCTCGTCGCGCAGCACCTCCAGGGCCGCGGCGTCCGGGCCGTGCGCCGGACGGAGCAGGACGTGTCCGCCCTCACCCGGCAGCGGCACCCAGCCGCCGCCCGGGATCGGCACCAGGCCGGCCACGCCGAGCCCGGTGCCGGGGCCGAGTACGGCCATCGGCAGCGTCGGGTCGGGCAGTCGGTCGCCGACCACGATCAGGTCGTCGCCCGCGAGGTGCGGCAGCGACAGCGCCAGCGCCTCGAAGTCGTTGATCAGATACAGATCCGGGACGCCGAGCGCGACCCGGGTCTCCGCGATGGACAACACCCACGCGCCGTTGGTCAGCCGGAACCGGTCGCCGTGTACGGGGCCCGCGACCGCCGCGCAGATCGCGCCGGGCCGGGACGCGCCGGAACGGTCCAGGTAGTCCTCGATCGCGGCGGCCAGGTCCACGTGGTCCTCGCTGCGCAGCCCGAGCACCCGTTCGGGCTGCCCGCCCGGCTCGGTGACCACGGCGAAGCGCGCGTTGGTGCCGCCGATGTCGGCGACCAGCCACGGGCGGTCGGGGGTCGGCGGTGCCACGGTCGGGGTCATGCGCTCGCTCCGTCGAAAGCCACGGCCGCGACCGCGCCGAACACACCGGCGCCGAGGTCGGCCGGGCCGACTCCGGCGCGCAGTGCGGTGAACAGTTCGCGTCCCGTGCCGACCCACTCGGCGTCGGTCGGGGCCGCGCCGGTGACCTGGCGCCCGGTCAGATCGGCCTGCGTGGTCAGCGTGCCCGCGACCGCGTCCACGGTCACGATGTCGCCGTCGCGAATCTTGGCGATCGGGCCGCCGGCCGCCGCCTCCGGGGTGCAGTGGATCGCCGCCGGGATCTTGCCGGAGGCACCGGAGAGTCGACCGTCGGTGACCAGTGCCACGTGGTGGCCCCGGTCCTGGAGCACGCCGAGCGCGGGGATCAGCTTGTGCAGCTCGGGCATGCCGTTCGCCCGCGGGCCCTGGTAGCGCAGCACCGCGACCAGGTCGTGGTCCAGCTCGTTGTTCTCGAACGCGGCCAGGAACTCGGCCTGTCCGTCGAACACCCGCGCCGGTGCGGTCACCACGTGGTGCGACGGGTCGACCGCGGACACCTTGATCACCGCGCGACCGAGATCGCCGTGCAACATCCGCAGGCCGCCGTCGGGCGCGAACGGCTTGTCGTACGGCCGCAGTACGTCGAGATCCAGGCTTTCGGTCGGGCCGTCCACCCAGACGATCGAGCCGTCCTCGGTGAGTTGCGGCTCGCGCCGGTAGCGGTTCAGGCCGTCGCCGGCGACGGTGCGCACGTCCTCGTTGAGCAGCCCGCCGTCGAGCAGCGTGCCGATCAGGAACGCGGTGCCGCCCGCGGCGTGGAAGTGGTTGATGTCCGCCGGGCCGTTCGGATACATCCGGGTCAACAACGGGACCACGGTGGACAGCTCGGCGAAGTCGTCCCAGGTGAGCGTGATCCCGGCGGCGGCGGCCATCGCGACCAGGTGCAGCGTGTGGTTGGTCGAACCGCCGGTGGCCAGGAGCGCGACGACCGCGTTGACCCAGGCCTTCTCGTCGAGCACCTCGCCGATCGGCGTGTACTCGCGGAGCAGCGACGTCGGGTCGCCGAGCGACGTGGTGGCCGCGACCCGGCGGCCCGCCTCGTCGGTCAGCGCCTTGCGCAGCGGCTGGTCGGGGTGCACGAAGCTGGCGCCCGGCAGGTGCAGTCCGAGCACCTCCATCACGAGCTGGTTCGTGTTCGCGGTGCCGTAGAAGGTGCAGGTCCCGATGCCGTGGTACGCGCCGGCCTCGGCGTCGAGCAGTTCCTCGCGGGAGACCTTGCCCTCGGCGAAGCGCTGCCGGACCCGGGCCTTCTCCTTGTTCGGCAGGCCCGAGGACATCGGGCCGGCCGGCACGAAGATCGTCGGCAGGTGGCCGAAGGACAGGGCGCCGATCACCAGACCGGGCACGATCTTGTCGCACACGCCGAGCATCAGCGCGCCGTCGAACATGTCGTGGGCCAGCGCCACGGCCGCCGCCATCGCGACCACGTCGCGGCTGAACAGGGACAGTTCCATGCCCGCACGGCCCTGGGTGATCCCGTCGCACATGGCGGGCACGCCGCCGGCGAACTGGGCCACGCCGCCGGCCTCGGCCACCGCGGCCTTGAGCTGCTCGGGGTAGGTCCGCAGCGGCTGGTGCGCGGAGAGCATGTCGTTGTAAGAGGAGACGATCGCGACGTTCGGCTTGACCGGGCCCTGCGGGCCGGTGCCGCGCAGGCCGAGCTTCTCGCTGGGCGAGCAGGCGGCGAAGCCGTGGGCGAAGTTGGCGCAACCGAGCTGTCCACGGGCGGGGGCCTCAGTGGCCGCGGCCCGGATCCGCTCCAGGTACGCCGTACGCGTGGCGGCACTGCGGCGCGCGATGCGCTCCGTCACTGCGGCCACCGTCGGGTGGGTCCTCTGCTCGCTCACGATCTTGGTGCCCCTGCTGTCGGCGGCCTGCTCTGCCGGTTCGGGTACCAAACTAGGGGTACTTTTGCTTCCTGGCAAGCAAAAGAGTGACGCTCGGGTGTCGAAGTAGTGAACTTAGGGCTTTGACCGAGGGAAAGCCGCCCTGGTTCACTGGATGGCATGGCCCGACGCGCGAATCCCATCCCGCACAGCAGTGCAGGCGAGGTCCTTCGCCTTGTGCGCGAAGGGGATGCCGAGACCCGGGCCGACGTCGCCCGGCTTACCGGGCTGTCCCGATCCGCCGTGGCGGCCCGGATCGACGAACTGGTCGACGCCGGTCTGCTGGCCGAGCGCGCCGACGGCGTGTCCACCGGCGGCCGACCGCCGATCCGCCTCGAACTCAATCCCGACGGCGGCCTGGTGCTGGCCGCCTCGCTCGGCAGCAGCCGAGGTCAGCTCGCGGTCTGCGACCTGACCGGCCGGGTGCTGGCCAGCCGGGAGACCCGAATGGCCGCCCAGGGCGGACCGGACGCGGTGCTCACCGGACTGCCGGACTGGATCGACGCGATGCTCGCGGACGAGGGCTTCGACCCGGCGCGGGTGCGCGGCGTCGGAGTGGCGGTGCCCGGCCCCGTCGAACTGGACACCGGGCGCGCGGCCGGCGCGCCGACGCTGCCCGGCTGGGACGGGGTGGCGATAGCGCCTGCCCTGCAACGCCGGTTGCCGGTACCGGTGTACGTGGACAACGACGTGAACGTGATGGCCCTGGGCGAGTACCGGGCCCGGGCCGACGCGGGCGACCTGGTCTTCGTCAAGGCGTCCACCGGCATCGGCGCGGGGATAGTCGCCGACGGCAAGGTCTACCGGGGCGCGCTCGGCGCGGCGGGCGAGATCGGCCACATCCCGGTCGCCGGCGGCACCGGCGTGCGGTGTTGGTGCGGCAATGTGGACTGCCTCGAAGTGCTGGCCAGCGGACGGCACTTGATCGAGACGCTGGCCGCGCACGGGGCCCGCTTTCCGGACGGTCGCGAGATCTCCAGCGTGCGCGACGTGGTGGCGCTCGCGGCGGCCGGTCAGCCCGAGGCGGTCCGACTCGTGCGCGAGTCCGGGCGGATGCTCGGCGAGGTGCTGGCGAGCGTGGTCAACGTGCTCAATCCGGCGGTCGTGGTGCTGGGCGGCGACCTCGCCGACGCGGGCGATCCGTTGCTCGCGGGGGTGCGGGAGGTCGTCTACAAGCGGTCCACGGCGGTGGCCACGCGCGAACTGCGGATCGTACCGAGCGTATTGGGCGAGGCCGCGGGCCTGACCGGCTGCGCGTTCATGGCGTTGGACCAGATCCTGTCGCCCGATTCGGTGGACACGACGCTGGCGCGGCTTGCGGGTGGGCGGTCGTTGCCGAGTGTGAATCGGGCGCTTCCGGCCTGAGGCCGGGCTGTTCGGCCTCAGGCGCCGGCCGGGCCGAACCTGTTTTCGTCCGACGTTGGCCGTCGGTTGCCCCGGGTCGGCCTCGAACGCCGGCCGGGCCGAATCGCCGGGCGTCGGCGCGTCGGGTCGACCCCAAGCGGGCCCGGCCGAATCGCCGGTACGCCGCCTCGAACGCCCCGGGTCGAGTGGCCGGGCATGCGGTGATCGGGCGCCTTCCGCTGCTCGGAAACGGATCCTCCGCGTAGGGAATGTTGAGCGGGCAACTATCGTTGGAGCGAGCAAGGCCCGGAAAGCCGGGTCGGTACTCGTATCCGAGGAGCAGGCCATGCCCGCCGTCACCGTTTCCAACCCGCTGGCCCTGCCGCGTCTGCCGGAACCCGGTCTCGACGCGCGGCCGCGTCCCGTGCTCGCCGTCACCACCGCGCCCACCGGCGTCGAGGGTGAGGGTTTCCCGGTTCGTCGGGCCCTCGCGGGGATCGACCAGAGCCGTCTCGACCCGTTCATCATGATGGATCAGATGGGTGAGGTGGACTACGCGCCGGGCGAGCCCAAGGGCACCCCGTGGCACCCGCACCGCGGCTTCGAGACGGTGACCTATCTGATCGACGGCGAGTTCGTACACCAGGACTCGGCGGGCGGCGGTGGGGTGATCACCGATGGGGACACCCAATGGATGACCGCCGGCTCCGGACTGCTGCACATCGAGGCGCCGCCGGAGGCGCTGGTGACCAGTGGCGGTCTGTTCCACGGCATCCAGTTGTGGGTCAACCTGCCGTCCGCGCAGAAGATGGCCGATCCGCGCTACCAGGACATCCGCGCGGGTGACGTCAAGCTGCTCGCGTCGGACGACGGCGGCGCGCTGGTGCGCCTGATCGCGGGCTCCGTCGGCGACTTCGACGGCCCGGGCATCACGCACACCCCCATCACCTTGGTGCACGCCTCGGTCAACCCGGGCGCACGACTTTCGCTGCCCTGGCGCAAGGACTACAACGCACTGGTGTACGTTCTCGCGGGCTCCGGCACCGTCGGGACCGAACGTCGACCGATCGAAACCGGCCGGCTCGCGGTCTTCGGCGCCGGGGACACGATCGACCTCCAGGCCGACGCACGACAGGATTCGAACAAGCCGAACCTCGAGGTGATCGTTCTCGGCGGGCAGCCGATCGGCGAGGAAGTCGCCTGGTACGGCCCCTTCGTGATGAACACGCACGCCGAACTGGCTCAGGCGTTCGACGACTTCAAGGCGGGCCGGATGGGAAGGATCCCCGCCGACCGGATCTGACGGCCGGTCAACAGTGGCCGAAGATCATCGCCGAGGAATCTGACGCACCGTCAGAGCCCTTAGGGTGCAAGGGAATGCCTCATAGGGGCGAGCGCGTGGGCTACGCAACGGAGCCGACCGGTCGCCCCTTGACGCTGTCCCGCCCACTGGCCACACTGAACAAGGTCAAATGGAACGTACCGGTTTGCCGCGCTATGAGCGTGGCCTGCGGAAACAGGAGTGGAGCCGTCACCTCACCACCGTGAGCTCCGCCGCCGGGCCGAAGTGGCCCCGGTCGACGGGTGCGATGTGACACCGGACGAGAGGAGTCCGCGTATGTCCCGGCCCTCCCGGGTGGCACACGGCATCGGCGACGGTGACCGACGGCCGCCCCACACCTCATATTTCGCCGAATCGCCGATCGTTTCGCGGGTGATCGCACCGACTTCGACCGGTGCGTCGTCCGCAGTCGCCCGATCGACCCGTGCGTGGCCCGGCGCGTCCGGGTCCTGGGGGCGGTGATGGCCACCGACTGGCGCAAGAAGTTCGTGGAGAGCACGGTCAAGACCCGTGCCTCGTCCACGAACTGGATCGCACTGAAGATCATCCACTCGAACGCGCTCACGATGCTCATCCTCGGCACCGCCGCGGTGTTCGCGGTGGTCCTGCATCTCAAGGGACGTGCGCGCGATGGCGAGTTGTTCGCACTCGTGATCGCCGTGCCGTGGATACTGGCGGCATATCGACACAGCCGGACCTGCAAGCCGTGTCCACGTCAGTCGGGAGGGGGATAGGCGATGAGCGCGTACGAACCGCCACCGCCCCCCGAGGCACGCGGACTTCGGCTCGGCGACCTGGTCCGTCGACGCCGACTCGCCGATCCCGACGACGAGGAGCCGGCCTTCCCGGCGCCTCGCCACGATCGCGCGGACAAACCCTCGGGCCGGGCCGCGAGCGGGCCCGAGCGCGAGTCCCGCGCGTCCCGAAACGAGGACGAGCCCTCCTGGCGGCGCGACTTGCGGGAGCGTCGGAAGCACGAGCAGGAGGCCGCGGCCAGGGCCGAGACCCGGCGTACGACCGAGCGCGCGAGCGATGCGTCCGCGCGCCCCGGACGAGCCGCCGCCGGCCGACGCGCCGAGGAAGCGCAGGCCCAGGGTCGGCGAACCCAGGCGCAGCGGGCCGAGGGTGGCGCCGCCGGCGTGGCGGATCGCTCGGCTCGGCCCCCGGTGCGGCATGTGATGAAACCCCGCGACCCGGGCCGCCACAACGCGCCCGCGACCCCCGCGGAGAGCGCGCGCAAGTTGCCGTGGCGCAAGTCCGCCAAGGCGGCCGGCCCGATCGCGGGCGCCGCCGGGGCGGGCCCCGCCGCCGAGACCGCGGGCGGCTCGACCGCCGCCTCCGGTCTGGCCCGATTCGTCCGTCGAGGTCCTGCGGCCGCCGCCGCGGACGATGCCGCCGACTCCGGTACCCAGGGTGGGAGTTCGGGCATACCCAAGGTGCAGCCGCCGTTCGCGGGGGCTGCCGAGGGGAGTGCCGGACCCAGTCGGGGGCCGTTCGGTGGGACCGACCTGATCATGCTGGTTCCCGCCGGATTCGCCGCCTACTACGGTGCGGGGCTCCTGGTGAGCTGCTCGTCCGAGGCGAACTTCATGGCGGCCTTCTGCCTGTGGCTCATGATGGGCTTCTGGATCGTGATCGTCAGCGCGAAATGGCCGCTGTTGCGGCTCATGCGCTGGGCCTGGGTGCTCGCCGGTCTGATGGCCGGCGCATCCATCCCCATCGGTGGCGGGTGACGGTGCGAGCGACGTGAGTAGCTTACGAACCGTCATATCACGGGTACGCCAAGGCAAACAGGGACCGGCGGACGACCGCAGGACCGGAGGGGAATCATGCACATGTCGCTGAGCGCCGTGGCCGCTGCCGCGCCCGACTCCATCGTCGAGCTCCACTCGGCGGTGACCACCGAGACGAGCAGCGTCGGTCGCGGGGTGACCGTCGGTGTCCCGATCCTGATCATCTTCATTCTCTTCTACCTGGTCACCCACAAGAACTACAAGATCGGTGGCCTGGTGCTGGCCTTCGTGGCCGGGGTGATGTTGTCCGGGACCCAGGTGGCCTCCTCGCTCTCCGAGCTGGTCGACCACTTCGTCACGGCCGGCGTCAACGCGGTGAGCGACACGTTCAGCTGAGCCGGGACCGTACGGGCCGGGCCGCAGGACGGTCCGGGCCCGACGGTCGTGGTTCGAACACGCGTCGGTGGCGGGTGACATCCGGCGTGCGGTGGTGGTCTCGGTGGTAGTCCCCAGGACATGAGTGATCCGCTGCACGTGATGACGTTCAATCTGCGCGGCCCGGAGAACCCGGCGCCGAACTCGTGGCGCGAGCGCTACCCGCTCGTGCTGGAGTCGATCCGTCGCGAGCATCCGCATGTGCTGGGCACCCAGGAGGGTCGCTGGCACCAACTGCGGCCGTTGGCTCGCGATTTGCGGGCCGATTACGACTGGATCGGCCTCGGGCGCGAGGGTGGCAGCGGATCCGAGTTCGGCGCGGTGTTCTACGACGTCGAACGCCTGGAGCCGCTGGCCTTCGATCATCTGTGGTTGTCCGCGTTCCCGCGCCTGATCGGCTCGCGCACGTGGGGCAATTGGCGGCATCCCCGGATGATGACCTGGATCCGCTTCCGGGATCTGGACACCGGTGGCGGGTTCGGTTTCGTGAACACGCATTGGGATCACGTCTCGGCGAACGCCCGGCGCAAGAGCGCGTACGCGCTGCGGGCGCTGTTGGCGCGTCGGTTCGCCGGTGAACCGGTGATCGTGGTGGGCGACTTCAACGTCGGCACCGACAGCGACCCGTACACGATCCTGACCGGGGACGGGCTGCTGCGGGACGCCGATCCGGCCGGCACGACCCGGACCTACAACAACTGGGAACCGCCGGTCGAGGGCGAACGCATCGACTGGATCCTGGCCGGCACCGATTTCGACGTCGTCGACGCCCGCACGCTGACCTGGACCAGGGACGGCCGCTGCCCGTCCGACCACTGGCCGGTCCAGGCGTGGCTGACCCGGCGAACGCCGGTGTCCTGAGCCGGAGTCGACCGGCCCGCCCGCGCCCGACGGCGGCCGGGCCCGGTTCGGGGGCGGGTCAGCCGGCGTGCCGGGCCTGGACGATCGCCGGGTAGCGGGCGGTGAACATCGCCGGGGCCACGAAGCCGGCGGCCTGGACGGCGATCGCCGCGGCCGTGGCCAGGTCCTGCGCCTTGATCAGGCAGAGCACGATCGCGGTGACCGTGAAGCTCGCCGCCCAGACCGCGGTGATCACCACGTTGACCCGGAGGAAGCCGGGCAGGCCCCAGATCTCGCGCGGGGTGGAGCGGCGGGCGATCACCAGGGTGAACGGGTTGCGGGCGGCCAGCGAGCCCCACGCGGTGATCGCGAGCCAGCCGAACGAGGCGGCGCCGACGTAGCGGTGGAAGGCCGCGTCGGGCACGGCGAACGCGATCGGGGTCAGCACCGCGAAGAACGCCGCGCTGCTGTAGGAGAGCAGGTCGACGCCGCGGCCGGCCCGGTGGTCCTGGGCGGCCGTCACGAGGGTGACGATCAGGGCGGCGAGGGCGCCCCACTGCCAGGCGGTGGAGGGGATGGCGGCGAAGACGATCCACGGTGCGAAGTTGCGTACGTAGTTCACGGGATTCCCCTGACTCGACCCTGCGCTCCTGACATGTCAATGATGGACGTTCCACTTTCGACATGTCAATCCTGAGTGGTAAAGTCCGGGTCATGAGCCTCCGTCACGCACTCCTGGGACTCCTCGCCAACCGGTCGGCCAGTGGCTACGACCTGTTGAAGTCGTTCGAAACGTCGCTGGCCAACGTGTGGCCGGCCACGCAGAGCCAGGTCTACGGCGAGTTGGGCAAGCTCTCCGCCGAGGGCATGCTCGACGTGACCGCCGAGGGCCCGCGTGGCCGCAAGGAATACTCGATCACCGCGAGCGGCCGGACCGAGCTGCGGCACTGGCTGGTCGAGGTCGAGCCCGAGCGGGTCCGGCGCAGCGGGATGCTCCTGCGGGTCTTCTTCCTGGACACGCTGGATCCGGACGAGGCCCGGGACTATCTCGCCGCGCAGGCCGAGGCGGCGGCCGGCACCCATACCGGGCTGCGGGCGATGGAGGCGAGCGTCGAGTGGGACGACAGCCCGCTGTCGGTGTACGGGCGGATCGCACTGGAGTACGGGCTTCGCCTGTCACAGGTGCAGCGCGAGTGGGCACAGTGGGCGACGGAACAGGTGGCCTCGCCGAAGGCGGAGTGAACGGGCGAGGCGGCGGATACGAAAGGGTGGCCACGCCCCGGTCGGTGGGTACCCGGTTCGCGCCGGCCGGGCGATCCGGCCTCGCCGCGGGGCGAGGGGATCGATCCCCCCGGACTCCTGGAGAACCCGTGTTTCGTACCGTCCGCACCGTCATGGTCTTCGCCGGCGACCCGCGCGCGAGTGCGCGGTGGTGGGCCGAAGTGCTCGACGTCCCGGCCCGCTTCGACATCGACGAGGAGTCGGTGTACGCGTGGGTGGACATCGCCGGGGTCGAACTGGGCTTCCACCCCGCCGATCCGGCGCGCAACCCGCCGGGCGGGAGCACCGTCCCGTACTGGGGCGTGGCCGACCTCGACGCGATCCGGGATCGGCTCCTCGCGGCGGGCTGCGTGCATCATCGCGGCCCGTTGGTGATCGAACCCGGCCGCCGGATCTGCCAACTGGTGGACCCGTTCGGCTTCGTGTTCGGTCTGGAAGGGCCCTGACAAGGGCGCGGGTGCCGGTGGACCCGGTCAGTGCGGATCCGCCGCCAGGACACCTCGGGTCAGCGTGGTCATGATCGCGTCGACCACCTCGTGCCGGGGCAGGTCGTCCTCCTTGGCCGCCTCCCAACCCGCGTACAGCAGCGCCCAGAACGTGCGGCGGGCCCAGCCCGCGGGAAGCGCGGGGGTGGTCGGCCGACCGGCACGGGTGAGGATCGCGTCGACCGGGTCCTCACCACCGACGAGTTCGGCCCACAGCTCGGGATCGCCGACGATGGTCGGCTCGTTGTAGACGAACAGCAGGATCGGGCCCAGCGGGAACTGCCCCTCGACCACCCGGCGCAGCGCGGCGAGCGGTGGGCCGCTGTCCGGATGGGCCCGGCCGATGGCCGCGTCGCCGAGGGCGACCACGTGCCGAGCGAGGGCACGCAGCAGGTCGTGCCGGTCCGGGAAGTAGCGGTGCAGCGTGGTCCGGCCGACCTCGGCCGCCGTGGCGATCTCGCCGAGCGAGGCGGCCGGGGTGACGGCGAGCACCGTCGCGGCGGCGTCCAGGATCGCGGTCCTGGTGCGGAGTCTGGTGCCGGTTTCCACGGCGGCGTCTCTCGTCATGCCCGACCGGCCGCCCGGCGAGCTGGTCACCCGGGTGACCTCGGACACCGTGCTGCTGCGCGAGGCCGCCTCCTCCAGCCTGGTCAATCTGGTCAACGGGAGCGTGTCGCTGGTCGGCACGATCGTGCTCATGGCGGTGCTGGACGTACCACTGCTGCTGTGCACCCTGGCCGCGCTCGTGGTGATCGCGGTCCTGGTCGGGCTGCTGATGCCGCCGATCGCCCGGGCCCAGGAGCAGGCCCAGGCGTCACTGGGCAACCTCGGCGGCATCCTGGAAGGCGGCCTGCGCGCGGTGCGTACGGTCAAGTCCAGCGGGCGGAACAGCGCGAGGGCGACCGGGTGATCGCCGAGGCGCGCGACTCGGCCCGGCACGGAGTGCGCGCGGTGCGCACCGAGGCGATCGCCTGAACCGTCGCGGTCCCGGTCGGCGAGGCCGGCGAGGCCGCGCTCACGCTCGACCGGGTGTCGGTGACCTACCCGGGGGCCGATCGGCCGGCCCTGGCCGAGCTGAGCCTGAGCATTCCGCACCGGGGGCACATCGCGATCGTCGGGCGGTCCGGGGCGGGCAAGACCACGATCTTCTCGCTCCTGTCGCGGTTCCACGAGCCGGACAGCGGGCGGATCGAAATGGCCGGTGCGCCGTACGAGCGGCTGAGCATCGGTGCGGTGCGCGCCCGAATCGCCTATGTCGAACAGGAGACGCCGCTGCTCGCCGGGACGGTGCGGGACAACGTGCTCTTCCGGCACCCGGACGCGGGCGACGAGCAGGCGTGGGCGGCCCTGCGCGCGGTACGCCTGGACGAGACCGTTCGGCGGCTTCCGGGCGGCCTGGACGAGCCGGTGGCCGGGACCAGCCTGTCCGGCGGCGAACGCCGGCGCATCGCGGTGGCACGAGCCGTCGTGCGCCGGCCCGACGTGCTGCTGCCGGACGAGGCCACCGCGCAACTCGACGGCCGCACGGAGGCCGCCATCCACGACGTCATGCGGCAGGTGGCGCGGCACGGCGCCGTGGTCACCATCGCGCACCGCCTGTCCACCGTCGTGGACCGCGGACCGCATCGTGCCGATGGACGGCGGCCGACTCCGGGCCAGTGGCACGCACGACCAACTCCTGGCCACCGACGAGCTGTACAAGGAACTGGTCGCGGCTCTGCGCATCGCCACCGGGCCGACGACCGACACTCCGCCGCAGGGTGCCGCGACACCCGGCCGGGCCGTGTCCGGCGGCGCCCGGCGCGTCCACGACTCGGGGGCGGCGGAAGGGATTTCGAAGTCGGCGGCAACCCCCTCGGGGGATGGGCGTCTTAACGGTTAAGAGCCGGGAAGACGGCGGCGGGACCCGGGAAACGGGAATCCGCAGGAGCCTCGACTCGCCATCGACAATCTTCGAGAACACCCACCCCGGGGGAGAGCTCTGCCATGCGCATGCCCGATATGAACCGTTTCGCGAAGAGGGTCGGCATCTCCGTTGCCACTGCCGTCACCCTCGCCCTGGCCACCCCGATGCTGCCCGGTATGGCCGGGACCGCCTACGCGTGTGGGGACGGCCCGGCCGGGCAGGTCCCGGCGACCCCGGTCGACCCGGCGGACCTGGCCAAGGTCTCCGCCACCCTGTCCGGTGTTCCGACCAAGGTCACCCGGGGCTCCACCTTCACCGTCCGGCTCACCGTCACCAACAACTCCAAGGTGGACCTTCGCCGGATCCCGGTGGGGGTCGCAGTCGCCCTGCTCGACAACACCACGGACTCCCCCGACGATCGGCTCCACCACGGCACCGCCAAGGACGTCGACATTCGCTACACGCTGCCGGGCCGGGCCGGGCAGACCCTCGCCCTCAAGCCCGGGTGCGACCCCACCCTGGGCGGATCGTTCGTCATCACCGCAGGCGGCCGCCCCGGCAGCCGCACCACCGTCACGCTCCAGGTGACCATCAAGAGCAGCACTCCCGCCCAGGTGGTCGACGGCAGCCTCTACGCCGGTACGGGCAACGGCAAGAACGCCTCCGCGAAGTTCACCCTCGGCAAGGCCGCCGCTCCCCGGCCGACCACCCCCGCCAAGCCGACGCCGGCCAAGCCCGCCCCCGCGAAGCCCGCGGCGGACAAGGACGACGCCAAGCCGACCACCGCGACCACCCCGCCCGCCGCCGAGGCGTTGCCGGCCACCCTGCCCAAGACCGGCGGCTCGGCGCAGACCCCCGCCCTCGCCATCGGCGCGAGCGGCCTGATCCTGGTCGGGGCCACCACGATGGTGCTCGCCCGGCGTCGTCGCCGCACCACCTGACGTACCTGCGCGCTCGAAGGTGCCGGGCCTCCGGGGCCTTCGAGCGCGCCGCCGGGTCAGGCCCCGTGGGCGAGCGGCTCCAAAGCGCGGGCCGGCTTGACCACCTTCATCAGTGGGCCGGTCAGGGTGACCGCGAGCATCGCCGCGTCGTCCTCCAGCTTCCCGCCCACGTGCGCCAGCAGGCCCTGCTCGACCGCGTCCAGCATCGCCGCGGCGTCGTTGTGCGCGTGCACGGCCAGGTGTTGGGCCAGTGCGTAGAAGGTGCCGGAGGTGTCCCGGGCCTCGGTCACCCCGTCCGTGTGCAGCAACAACACGTCTCCCGGGCGAAAGCGGACCTGCTCCACCGCCCGCGCCGTGGCCGCCGGCAGCAGGCCCATGCCCAGCGGCAGTCCCGCCTCGGCGATCACCTCGCCGACCGTGCCGCCGCGCACCAGCAGCGGCGAGGGATGACCGCACGCCAGGACCTGCATCGTGCCCTCGCCCGGACACAGCTCCACCATCACCGCGGTGACGAAGTCCTCGCTGCCCAGTTGCCGGTTCAAACTGCGGTCCACCCGCATCCCGACCTCGCCCAGGGTCGGCGCGTCGTAGGCCGCCTCACGGAACGCGCCCAGTGTGCGGGCCGCCATGTCGACCGCCTCCAGACCCTTGCCCCGCACGTCGCCGAGCAGCACCCGCACCCCGTACGGCGTCTCCAACACCTCGTACAGGTCGCCGCCGATGGACGCCTCCTCGGCCGCCGCGCGATAGCGCACCGCGAAGCCGAATCGGCCGATCTTCCTGGGCACCGGCCGCAACAACGCGCGCTGCGCGACCTCGGCCACCGACTGCACGCGGTGCAGCCGGGCGTCCTGGCGGCGGCGCTCCCAGCCGACCCAGCACCCGAACGCGGTGACGATCAGGATCGCCGCCGAGACGCCGGTGGAGTTCTTGTACTGGTCGTAGTCGCCGCTGTACATCTCCGGCCGCAACAACAGTCGGGTGATCAGCGCCACGGCTCCGGCCACCGCCGTCAGCCACGGCCGGTAGGCCATCGCCACCACGGCCGGTACGGCGATCAACACCGCGTGCATGTCCAGATAGGGCGGGGCGAACACCCGACTCAGCAGCACTGCCACGTACAAACCCGCTGCCACCGGAACGGCTCGGCCGGCGGGGAGGGCCAGGGCAGGCATGTATCGAAACCTTTCGTTGACGCGCAGGGGGACGGACCGACGAGCAACTCGCTCCATCGTCCCGTGCGCCGAGGCACTCGGACAGGGGCGAAAGTCCCATTAGGTCCAAAACGTATCCAAACCTGGCCAAACAGGCACTTGACAGCACCGCCATTCGGGTCCGAACCCGCCCCCATCCAGGCCATATGCTGCGCGCATGCCGCGTGACTCCGGCCCCACCAGGCGCCGCATCGTCGAGGCCGCCGAGCTTCTGTTCGCGCGGCAGGGTCTCGACGTGCCGTTGCAGGACATCACCCGCGCGGCGGGACAGCGCAACGCAGGCGCGATCCACTATCACTTCGGCGGTCGCGAGGGGCTGCTTCGCGCGATCGTCGAACAGCACGTCCCGGTCGTCTACGCCCGCCGCCAGGCGCTGCTGGCCGCGGCCCGCGAGCAGCCGCACCTGTCCGGATACGCCCGCGCCATCGTGTTGCCGATCACCGAATTGCTCAACGGCTCGCCCGCCGACCGGGCCTATCTGCAGATCTCGGTGGAGTTGCTGCGGGACGCGACATCCCCGGTGACGCCGCTGCTCGGCGGCGAGGACATCCAGGACGTGGTGGACGCGGTCGCCGCGGCACGGCCCGACCTGCGCTCGACAGCGCTGCAGACCCGCGCCTTCCTGGTCACCCAGATGGTCGGCATGTTGTGCGCGGCCCGCGCCGCGCGACACAGCCTGCCGGCCCGCCCGGACGCGATCGTGCCCACCGGCCTGCTCGACCCGGACGCCTTCGACGACCACCTGACCACGATCGTCTCGGGCGCACTCGCCGGCGACTGAGCCGACCGGCCCCGCCCGAACACCCCCCGCCGATCACCCCGCTCCGAACCCCTTGACTCCTTCGACCCCTCGTATTAAACACACTCATTAATTCAACCGGTGGATCAGGGGCTCTGCGAGGAAGGCACGCCATGGCGAATTACGACGTGGTCATCAAGGGCGGCATCGTCGTCGACGGTTCGGGGAATCCGCGTTTCCGGGGCGACATCGCGATCACCGACGGCGTGATCAGCCGGATCGGGCGGATCCCGGCGGCGGACGCGGACCGGGTGATCGACGCGAGCGGACTGATCGTCGCGCCCGGCTTCATCGACCTGCACACCCACTACGACGGCCAGGTGTTCTGGGACCCCTACCTGACCACGTCCGGCCCGCACGGGGTCACCTCGGTGGTCACCGGGAACTGCGGGTTCGGCTTCGCGCCGGTGCGCGAGGACATGCGCGAGCGGGCGATGTTGTCGATGACCGCCGTCGAGGACATCCCCACCGAGACCCTGCGCGAGGGCATGCCGTGGGACTGGGTCACCTTCCCCGACTACCTGGACAGCGTCGACCGCACGCCCAAGGCGGTCAACGTGCTGCCGTACGTGCCGGTCAACCCGCTGCTGATCTGGGTGCTCGGGCTGGACCGGGCGAAGGCGGGCGCCGAGCCCACCGACGCGGAACACGCCGAGTTGGCCAGCCTGTTGGAGGAGGCGATGGACGCCGGAGCGTGCGGCTGGTCGGCGCAGTGTCTGGGCGAACCGGGCAACCCGAACGGCCGGCTGATGCAGGGCGACTTCGACGGCACGCCGATGCCCACCGACATCATGTGGCCGCAGACCCGGCTCGCGCTGGCCCAGGCGCTGGGCCGGCAGGGTCGAGGCTTCATGCAGGTCTCCGGGACGCAGATCACCGAGGAGGAGTACGAGCACCTGGTCGAGGTCAGCGGTCGCCCGCTGATCTGGAACGCGGTGATCGCCAACTCGCGCAGCGGCGGGTTGTACAAGCGCAAGATCGAGTGGCTGCGCCGCTGCCAGGAGCGCGGTATCCCGATCTACGGCCAGGCGATGACGACCGACGTCCCGGTGCCGTTCAGCTTCCTGTACGGCGGTGTGTCCACCCGGCCGCCGGTGGCCGACATCTTCGCGGCCGAGACGGTCGAGAAGAAGATCGAGATGTTGAACGACCCGGCGGTGCGGGCCGAACTGCGGGAGTTCGACCCGCTGTTCTACCACCTGTACCCGGACATGAAGCTGCATCGCACCTTCACCGAGGAGTACAAGCCGTACGAGGGCCTGACGTTCAAGGAGATCGGCGCCCGACTGGACCGGCACCCGGTGGACGTGCTGTGCGATGTGACCGTCGCGGACGGGCTGACCACGGAGGTGCACACCGGCCAGTTCAACGCGACCCTGGAGGGTCTGAAGGAACTCGTCGACTACGAATACCTGTTGCCCGGCCTGTCCGACGGCGGCGCGCACCTGAAGACGCTCAGCGCGGGCATGTACGGCACCGAGTACATCGTCGAGTACGTCCGCAAGCACGCCTGGACCTCGCTCGAACAGGCTCACCAACGCCTGTCCGGCCTGCCCGCCCGCTGCGCGGGCTTCACCGACCGGGGCGTGCTCACCGAGGGCGCCGCGGCCGACATCATCGTCTACGACTACGACGAACTGGCATACGGCGACCCCAAATTCGTCCACGACCTGCCCGCCGGCCAACTCCGCACGGTGATCGACGCCAAGGGCTACCGCTACATCCTGGTCAACGGCCGGGTCACCGTCGAGAACGACGAACCCACCGGCGTACACAGCGGCGAACTCCTGCGCCACGGCCGCCGCGCGCACTGAACCCCCGGCGCCGGCACGCGCGTTCGGGCTTGAGCACGGTCCGACCGTGGGTAGGCATGCGGCACGACGACCAAGGGGGCGCCATGTCGAGGAAGACCCGCAAGCGCAAGTCCCGTCGCAAGAACAAAGCCAACCACGGCCATCGGCCGGCCTGAACGACGCCGTAACGCACTCCGTCGGGCCGACGAGAGCACCCGAGCGCACCCCGCCCGCCGCACGCGGGCGCGGGTGCGCTCTCGCATGCGCGCCGACCGGGCGACGCCGGGTGGTCTCAGCCGTACATGCGGCGCATCGCGAAGGCGATCATCTGCTCTATGGCCTTCGCGTCGAACATCACCCGGTGCTCGCCGTCGAGGTCGAGCACGAAGCCGTAGCCGTTGGGCAGCAGGTCGAGCACCTCGGCGCCGGTGACGGTGAAGTGGCGCGACTCCTCGCCGGCGTACTTCTTCAGCTCGGCGAGCGAGCTGAACATCGGGATCACCGGCTCGGGAGTGTTGTGCAGGGCCAGGAACCCCGGGCGATCACCCCTCGGGCAGAAAACCTTCGACGCTATGAAGATGGACTGGAAGTCCTCGCCGTTCATGACCCCCGTCGCGAACGCGCGCACGGCGTCGGTGAGCGCCGGCGCCTCCGCGCGGGGCTGGGATTCTTCCGTTGCGTAGCCGTACACACCACGAGGCTAGCGGGTCCGGGCCCGGGTTTGAGCCCTCCGTCGAGACGGTCACATGTACCTGGTGGTAACCCGATGGGAACCTCTGGGGCATTGAAAAAGTTACCCATGGGTACGATCATTATGTTACTGACCAGTACACTGGGTTTCGGTCCGGTTCGGTCGATCGGTTCAGCGATCAGTTCAGTCAACGCAGTCCACAGGGACGCAACCACGGGCGGAGCCTGTCATGGGTCACTACAAGTCGAATCTCCGCGACCTGGAGTTCAACCTGTTCGAGGTCTTCGGACGCGAGCAGGTCTATGGCACGGGTCCGTTCGCGGAAATGGACGTCGACACCGCGAAGTCGATCCTGGCCGAGGTCGAGCGCCTCGCCGTGAACGACCTCGCCGATTCGTTCGCGGAGGGCGACCGCAACCCACCCGTGTTCGACCCCGCGACGCACTCGGCCACGCTGCCCGAGGCGTTCAAGAAGTCGTACAAGGCGTACATGGACTCGGAGTGGTGGCGCCTCGCGCTCCCCGAGAGCATGGGCGGCACCAACTGCCCGCGTTCGCTGCGCTGGTCGGTGGCCGAGCTGGTGCTCGGCGCCAACCCGGCGCTGTGGATGTACGCGGCGGGTCCCGACTTCGCCCAGGTGCTGCACACGCTGGGCACCGAGGAGCAGCGCCGGGTCGCCGGCTTCATGGTCGACCGCCAGTGGGGCTCCACCATGGTGCTGACCGAGCCGGACGCGGGCTCGGACGTGGGCGCGGGTCGGACCAAGGCGGTCCGCCAGGAGGACGGCACCTGGCACATCCAGGGCGTCAAGCGCTTCATCACCTCGGGTGACCAGGACATGACCGAGAACATCATCCACCTGGTGCTGGCGCGCCCGGAGGGTGCGGGCCCCGGCACCAAGGGCCTGTCGTTGTTCGTGGTCCCGAAGTTCCACTTCGACCCGCAGACCGGCGACCTCGGCGAGCGCAACGGCGCCTTCGTCACCAACGTCGAGCACAAGATGGGCCTCAAGGTCTCCACGACCTGCGAGCTGACCTTCGGCGAGCACGGCGTGCCCGCCGTGGGCACCCTGGTCGGCGAGGTGCACAGCGGCATCGCGCAGATGTTCAAGATCATCGAGTACGCCCGGATGATGGTCGGCACCAAGGCCATCGCGACGCTGTCCACCGGCTACCTCAACGCGCTCGAATACGCGAAGGAGCGCGCCCAGGGCGCCGACCTCGCGCAGATGACGAACAAGGCCGCGCCGCGGGTGACCATCACCCACCACCCCGACGTGCGCCGCTCGCTGCTCACCCAGAAGGCGTACGTCGAGGGCATGCGCGCGCTCGTGCTGTACACGTCCTCGTGGCAGGACCGGATCGAGAGCGCCGGGCTGACCGGCGGCAGCGACGAGACGGCGGACCGGGTCAACGACCTGCTGCTGCCGATCGTCAAGGGCTACGGCTCGGAGAAGTCCTACGAGCAGCTCGCGCAGTCGCTGCAGACCTTCGGCGGCTCGGGCTTCCTCCAGGAATACCCGATCGAGCAGTACATCCGGGACGCCAAGATCGACACCCTCTACGAGGGCACCACCGCGATCCAGGGTCAGGACTTCTTCTTCCGCAAGATCGTCCGCGACCAGGGCAAGGCGCTGACCGTGGTGGCGGGCGAGATCCAGGAGTTCATCGGCGCGCACACCGAGGGCGAACTGGCCGCCGAGGTCGAGCTGCTCGCGACCGCCGCCGAGGACGTGCAGGGCATGGTCGCCGCGATGATCAACCAGCTCATGGCGTCCGAGCAGGAGATCGACTCGATCTACAAGGTCGGCCAGAACACCACCCGGCTGCTGCTCGCCGCCGGTGACCTGGTGGTCTCCTGGCTGCTGCTGCGCCAGGCCGCGGTGGCGCTGACCAAGCTGGCCGGCACGCCCGGTCGGGACGAGGCGTTCTACCGGGGCAAGGTGGCCGCGGCCAAGCACTTCGCGCGGGAGATCCTGCCGCTGCTCACCCCGCAGCGCCTGATGGTCGAGCAGATCGACAACTCGATCATGGAACTGCCGGAGGCGGCTTTCTAGCTCGAATGCCGGCCGGGTCGCGCGTTCGCCGACCCGGCCGCGCTCGACTCGGCCATGGGCCGAAACCGACCCCGAACGCCGGTCGGGCCGACACCTCGGCCCGACCGGCGTTCGCGTCTCCGGGAATGCCGGGTCGTAGGCTCGACGCGGAGAACCCGCAACGATCTGCGCGGCCGATCGGCCGCGGACCTTGGAGTATGTATGAGTTCGCCTCGCTTCGACCGGAGTCACACCGACGACCTGATCGAATTCATCGGTGCCAGTCCCTCCCCCTACCACGCGGCGGCGAACGTGGCCGAGCGGCTGGAGGCGGCGGGCTTTCGGCGACTGGCGGAGACGGCCGCGTGGGACGGCGGGTCGGGCGGGCGGTACGTGCTGCGCGGGGGCGCGATCGTGGCCTGGTACGTGCCGGAGGGCGCCGAGAACACGCGCGGCTTCCGGATCGTGGGGGCGCACACCGACTCGCCGACGCTGCGGGTCAAGCCGCGTCCGGACACCGGGGCGGCGGGGTGGCGACAGGTCGCCGTCGAGGTGTACGGCGGGCCGCTGTTGAATTCCTGGCTCGACCGCGACCTCGGGCTGTCCGGCCGGATCGTGTTGCGCGACGGCGGCGAGCGCCTGGTGTTCGTGGACCGGCCGGTGTTGCGCGTGCCGCAGTTGGCGATCCACCTGGACCGCTCGGTCAACGAGGCCGGGTTGCAGTTGGACAAGCAGCAGCACATGACCCCGATCTGGGGACTGGGCCCGGTGGACGAGGGCGCGCTGATCCGGTTCGTGGCCGAGGAGAGCGGCGTGGCCGCCGGCGACGTCACCGGGTGGGACCTGATGGTCCACGACGTGCAGAAGCCGAGCTACCTCGGCCGTGATCGCGAACTGCTCGCCGCGCCGCGCCTGGACAACCTGCTGTCGGTGCACGCGGGCCTGGCCGCGCTCCTCGCGGCCGCGCACGACGACGTGGCGCACATCCCGGTGTTCGGCGCGTTCGATCACGAGGAGACCGGCAGCGCGTCCACCACGGGCGCGGCCGGTCCGCTCCTGGAGACCGTGCTGACCCGGATCGTCAGCGCGCGCGGCGGATCGTTGGACGACCGTGCCCGCGCGTTCGCCGACTCGTTCCACCTCTCCAGCGACGTGGGTCACGCGGTGCACCCGAACTACGTCGGTCGGCACGAGCCGGGCCACCACCCGGTGCCCAACGGCGGCCCGATCCTGAAGGTCAACACCAACCAGCGCTACGCGACGGACGCGCTCGGCCGAGCCGTGTGGACCGCGGCCTGCGAACGCGCGGGGGTGCCGGCGCAGATCTTCGTCGGGATCAACTCGATCCCGTGCGGCTCCACCATCGGTCCGATCACCGCGACGCGCCTGGGCATCGAGACGGTGGACGTCGGCACCGCCTGCCTGTCCATGCACTCGTCCCGCGAACTGTGCGGCGCCGACGACCCGTTCCTGCTGGCATCGGCCGCCGCCGCGTTCCTGGAGGGCTGAGCGCCGGCACGAATCAGCGGGCATGGGACCGGGAACTCCGGGTAGGCGCGAGCCGACAGTCAATCGAGCGCAGCGCAAACCCGCCGCACGTTCAGCGGATCGGAGTGAACGAACTCATGGGCATCGGAGCGGGCATCCTGTTGATCGCGGTAGGCGCGATCCTGACCTTCGCCACCGACTGGAGCGTGTCCGGCGTCAACATCGACGTGGTCGGTGTCGTGCTCATGATCGCCGGAGTCGTGGGCATCGCACTGTTTCTCATGGTGTGGGGGCCGCGACGCCGCGAAATGTCGTTGAACCCACCGCCGGCCGGCTACGTGCAACCGCCGCCCGTGGACGGCTACCTCGAGCAGCCCGTCGAGCGGATCGTCGAGGAGCGGCCGACCCGCCGCTACCGCCGACGCTGAAAACCATCTCGGCACCACCCCCCTGACGACCGCCGCTCCGGAGCCTCCCCCCTCCCACTCCGGAGCGGCGGTCGTCGCCGTCGGAGCCCGCCCCGGTGCCGGGCCCTGTCCGGCGGACGGGGCCTAGGTGTGCGGCATCCGGAGTTTGCGGACTCGGTGGGCCGCGGACTCGACGACGGTCAGGTAGAGGTCCTCGTCCAGGTCGGCGACCACCGCCACGGCGGCCGGTTCGGCCAGGTCGGCCAGGAGGGTGGAGACGAATCCGTCGGTGGGGTCGTAGCGGCGCAGCACGCCGTTGTAGGTGTCCGCGATCACCACCGACCCGTCAGGCAACGTGTCCACGCCCAGCGGGTGTTGGAACAGCGCGTGTTCGGCGGGGCCGTCCCGCAGACCGAAGTCGAACAGCCCCTTGCCGACCACCGTCTCGACGCCGCCGTCCACCAAACGACGCAGCGCCGAGGTCTCCGCGTCCACCACCCACAACGTGTGTCGATCGGGGGACACCGCCAAGCCGGACGGCTGGGCGAAGCTCGCGGTGTCGACCGGGCCGTCCTCCATGCCCTCGTCGGTGGTGCCGGCCAGCACGCCGACGCCCTCGCCGACCGGGTCGAACTCCCATAGCTGGTGCACACCCGCCATCGCGACGATGATCCGGCCGCCGAACCACGCGACGTCCCAGGGGCTGGAGAGGTCGATCGTCCGGGCCGCGCCGTGGTCCTCCGCGCCGTGCCGGCGGCGGCGGCCGGTGCCCGCGACCGTGCGGATCGACCCGGTGGCCAGCGAGACCCCGCGCAGCGCGTGGTTGGCGGTGTCCGCGACCACGACGTCGTACCGCACGTGGGCGGCCACCTCGGGCGGCAGCAGGGCCATCCCGTGCGGCTCGGCCAGCATCGCGTGCCGGGGCCCGCCGTCGAGCAGCCCGCGTCGGCCGGTACCGATCCGGCGCAGCACCGTACGCCCGTCGTCGGAGAGTTCGGCCAGCGAGTGGTGCCCGGTGTCGGCGACCAGCAGGGCCCCGGAGGGCAACCGCAGCAGTTGGCCCGGGAAGCGCAGGTCGGTGCGCGGCGGCTCCGTCCGCTCGAAGTCCCCGGCGGCCCGGCGCAGCGTGCCCTTGCCCTCGTGCTCGACCACCAGCTCGGCGATCGTCGCCTCGATCTCGCTCGCGTGCCCCTCGCCGGACACTTGCGCCACCACGTAGCCCTCGGGGTCGACGACCACCAGGGTCGGCCACGCGTGCACCGCGTACTGCTTCCACGTGCTCAGCTCGGGGTCGTCCAGGACCGGGTGCCGCAACTCGTGGCGCTGGACCGCGCAGACCACCGTGCCGTGTTCCGTCTCGTGTTCGAACTTGGGCGAGTGCACGCCGAGCACGGTCAGCACGTCGCGGTGGCGCTCCTCGATCGGGCGCAATTCGGCGAGCACGTGGTGGCAGTTCACGCACGCCGAGGTCCAGAAGTCCAGCAGCACGATCCGCCCGCGCAGCCCGGCGAGCGTCGGCCCGGGTCCGTCGGTGTTGATCCAGCCGCCGGAACCGGACAACTCGGGGGCCCGGATCCGGGCTCGGCGCGCGGTGCTGCTCATGATCCGAAGTGAACCATCCGGGTCGGCCGGCGACCCCCGGCCGGCGCGTGTAACGACCGCGCCCCACCCAACCGGGTGTATCCGTACGCCGCACACCGGCGCGTGGGCACGACTGAACGCCGGCATTTCGGGCAGTCTGCCGACAAGGCGTAGTCATCGTGGAGGCACCAGTGTTCGGGGACGAGTACGACGCAGCCCAGCTCTATCCGGGAGTCGCTCCCGGCCGCTATCTCGTGCGCGAGAAGATGTTCGCGATCGGCGACGACTTCTGGGTCACGACCGAATCCGGCGAGAAGGTCTATCTGGTCGACGGCAAGGCATTGACGCTGCACGACCGGCTGGAACTCAAGGACGCGGCCGGCACCGTGTTGGCCACCGTGAAGAAGAAGATCATCACCATCCACCACGCGATGAAGATCGAGGACGCGACCGGCGAGACGGTCGCCACGGTGCGCAAGAAGATGTTCACCCCGCTGCACGAGGCGTTCGAGGTCGATCTCGCGGTGGGCATCGAACTCTCGGTGCGCGGCGACATGTTCAACCACGAGTACGGCATCGCCGGGCCGAACGGGCCGATCGCGCAGATCACCCGCAAGTGGCTGCGGGTGCGCGACACCTACGGCGTCGACATCGCGCCCGGGTGGGACCATGCGCTGATCATCGCGATCGCGGTGTGCGTGGACCGGTTGAGCGGCGACGACGACTGAACCGCGGCCGATCCGTCGGTGATCGCGGCGGCGCGGCATAGAACGACCCTCTTCCACACGTCTGTTCGGGTGGAAGGGGGCACGGTTGAAATCCCACGCGGAAGACGAGTTCCGGGCCTTCGTCGAGGACCGCCGAACAGCTCTGGTGCGTACCGCGTACCTGTTGTGCGGCGATCGCGACGAGGCCGAGGACCTGGCCCAGGTCACGCTGACCAAGACGTACACGTCCTGGGCACGGGTGGCCTCGGTGGAGAATCCGGACGCCTACGTGCGCCGCATTCTCGTGAACACCAATCTCTCCCGGGTGCGCCGACGGCGGGTGACGCACTTTCTCACCGACCGGCTGCCGGAGCGCGCCGGGCCCGATTCGACCGGCGCGGTGGCCCAACGCAGCGTGCTGATGGCCGCGTTGGCCCGATTGCCGGCGGGGCAGCGGGCGGCGGTGGTGCTGCGCTACTGGGAGGATCGGCCGGAGTCCGAGGTCGCGCAGATCCTCGGTTGCGCGGTGGGTACGGTGCGCAGCCAGACGTTCAAGGGGCTCGCCCGACTCCGCCAGGATCCTCAACTGACCGATCTGATCCCGCATCAGACGGAAACCCCCTCTACTTCGAACACGGAGGTGCGGCAATGGCCGACGACGGCACCGCACTGAGGGAGGCGTTCATGGCGGAGATCCGGGCGACCGAGCTGACCGCGCCGACGGCGCAGGCGGCGATCGAGCGGGCGGGCCGGCGCCGTAGGTGGCGCGGGTACACGTTCGGGGTGACCCTGGCGACCGCGCTGGTGGTCGGCGGCGGCGGTGCGGTGATCGCCGGGGGTGTGCTGGACGAGGAGGGCAGGTCCACCGACATCGTCTCGGTCGACGGCGGCACCCGGCCGCCGGACGCCGGGCCGGACATCGTGGGCGCGGGCGTGGCGGCCGGCAAGCCGTGGAAGTTCCGGGCCTGGACCGAGGGTCCGGAACGGACCTGCTTCGAGGACGTCGAGCGCTGGCTGGTCGACGGAATCGGACCGCTGTGCCAGACCACACCGGGTCGGACCGAGGAGGCCAAGGCGGCCGACCGGAACCGTTTCGGCGGTGGCGGCACGACCGGACGGATCCCGGGCCAGGCGGACCTGTACGCGGCGGTGTTCCAGGCCGAGGTGTCCCCCGACGTGGACCACCTGGAGGTCACCTGGCAGGGGCACAAGGAGCCGGTGGTGATCCGGCCCGTGCGGATCGCCCCCACCACGCGCGTCTACGTACTCGTGGTGACCTCGCGCAAATCCGATCCCGCGTACGACCTCAAGGCGTTCGACGCGGCGGGCAAGGAGCTGGAGAACACCCACCTGTAGGACCGCGGTCCCGCCTGCGGACTCAGAACACCCGGTTCCGCAGGACCGGGAAGTCCTCGCGGGTCTTGGCCACCAGCGCCGGGTCGATCTCGGCGGTGAGCACGGTCTGTTCGGTGCCGGCCTCGGCGACGATCTCGCCCCACGGGTCGATCACCATGCTGTGCCCACCCATCGCCTCGCCGCCCTGGGTGCCGGTCGTATTGCAGGCGAGCACGAACAGCTGATTCTCGATCGCGCGGGCGCGGGACAACACGCGCCAGTGCTCGACCCGTCGCGCGGGCCACGCGGCGGGCAGCACCAGCACCTCCGCGCCCGCGTCGAGGATCCGCCGGAACATCTCCGGGAAGCGCAGGTCGTAGCAGGTCGCCAGGCCCACCTCGGCCCACGGCATGCGCACCTGGGTGAGCTCGGTGCCGCGCGAGATCAGCGCGGCCTCGCCGCCGGTGAAGCCGAAGCGGTGGATCTTGCGGTAGGTGCCGCGCAGCGTGCCGTCCGGATCGAAGACCAGCGACGTGTTGTAGAGGTTTTGATCGGCGCCGCGCTCGATGATGCTGCCGGCGTGCAGCCAGACCCCGGCGTCGCGAGCCGCGCGGGACATGGCCTGGGCGAACGGTCCGCGTACGCCTTCGGCCTGCGACTCCCAGCCGTCGTAGACCCAGCCGGTGTGGAACCACAGCTCGGGCAGGACCACCAGGTGGTCGCCGCGCCGGCCGCGCACCAGGGCCGAGACCTCGGCCAGGCGCTCCTGGGCCGGCACCGCCGGATCGACGTCGAGTTGTACGAGCGAAACGCGCACTTTCCCCTCACCTACACCGCTTGCTTCCCGCGAACGGGCTGACCGCAGGATCTTTTGCAGCGTAACGTGCCTGCCAGGATCCGGGACCACGTCAAAGCAACGGTCGCACCCGTCCAGTCGACCGGCGACGCAGCGACAAGAGGTAGTTCGTGACCAACGACCTGAAAACGCACGCCGACGCCTGGGAGCACTCCATCCGCTCCCTCAAAGATCTGGTCTCCACCCTGACCGAGGGTCGGTGGAGCAGCGCGACCGAATGTCCGGGCTGGTCGGTCCGCGACATCGTGTCGCACGTGATCGGGATCGAGCTGGAACTGCTCGGCGATCCCCGGCCCATCCACACGCTGCCGCGCGATCTGCGGCACGTGCACGACGAATTCAGCCGCTACACGGAGATACCCGTGGACGTGCGGCGCTGTCACACCTCGCCGGAGATGACCGGCGAGCTGGAGTACGTGATCCTGCGCCGGCGCCGCATGCTCGACGAGTCCGACCGGGGGCCGGAGGACGAGGTGCGCGGCATCATGGGCCGCAGCGTCCCGTACCGGTTCCTGCTCACCCAGCGGGTGTTCGACGTGTGGGTGCACGAGCAGGACGTGCGGCGCGCGATCGGGGTGCCGGGCAATCTCGACTCGCCCGCCGCGCTGATCACCCGCGATTTCCTGCTGGCCGGGTTGGCCCGGGTGGTGGCCAAGGACGCCAAGGCGCCGGTCGGCGCCTCGGTGGTGTTCGACGTGAACGGGCCGGTGGAGTTCATGCGCACGGTCACCGTCGGCGAGGACGGCCGGGGGCGGCTGGACGGGCGAGTGCCGCTGGGACCGCTGGTGCTGATCTCCACCGACTGGGAGACGTTCGTCCGGTTGATGTGCGGCCGGGTCGGTGCGACCAGGGCCGACGTCAAGGTCGAGGGCGACCCCGATCTGGCCCGACGAATCCTGGACAACATGGCCGTCACCCCCTGACCGTGCGAGTCGCCGGGGCGGGGCGTCAGCCGGCGTCGGGAACGCTCTCCCGCTCCGGCACGCGCCCCGCCGCCACCACGCACACCGGCTCGGCCCGGCGGCTTCGCCCGGCGACCTTGCGGGCGTAGCGCAGCACCTGGACCACGCCGAGCAGCAGCGGTACACCCTGGACGGCCATCGCCACGCGGTACGCGTTCAGGCCGTGGGTGCCGCCGCCCGGCTCGACCAGGTCCAGGACCAGGCCGATCGCGAACAGGCACAGGGTCGCGGCGGCGAACCCGCCGACGTTGACGATGCCCGACACCGTGCCCAGCCGCTGCGGCGGATTGCCGTCCCGGGCGAACTCCATGCCGACCAGGGACAGCGCGCCGCCCGGACCGATCACCAGCGCGAGCACGACCAGCAACCACAGCGGCGAGGGCTCGGCCGGAATCAGCACGGCCGCCCACAACACCACGGCCAGCACCGGCTGCCCCACGCACAACCACAACCTGCTGCCCGGCCGGCGGGTCACCAGCGGGCCGACCACCAGGCACGCCAGCATGTTGATCACGATCGCGACGGTCAACAACGCGCTCGCGGTGCCCTTGCTCAGCCCCTGGCCCTCGACCAGGAACGGGAAGCCCCACAACATCAGGAAGACCTGCGGCAGGCACCCACACGCCCAGTGCGCCCACAGGCCGAGCCGGGTGCCGGGTTCGGCCCACGCCGCGCGCACCTGGGACCACATGCCCGGGCGGCCGACCGGCCGCGCCCGGGTCGTCCCGCCGGGGTTGTCGCGCAGCACGAGCAGCACCACGAGCAGCACCACCACCCCCACGCCGGCGGAGACCGCGAAGGTCCGGCTCCAGCCGAACGCGTGCAGCGCGCCAGCCAGCGGCGTGGCGCCGGCCAGGTTGCCCGCCATCCCGAGCAGCGCGGTCAACTGGGTCATCACGGCGACCCGGTTCGTCGGGAACCACACCGACACCACCCGCAGCACACTGACGAACGTCATCGCGTCGCCCATGCCGACCAGCACCCGGGCGAACACGGCACCGGTGAATCCGTGGGCGAACGCGAAGGTGAACTGACCCGCCGTCATCAGCACCAGGCCGCAGCCGAGCACCCGCTTGGCGCCGAACCGGTCGGTCAACGCGCCGACGGGTATCTGCAGGCCGGCGTAGACGAGCAGTTGCAACATCGGGAACAGCGAAAGTTGCGACGCGGAGACACCGAACCGCTCCTGCGCGTCGATTCCCGCCACGCCGAGACTGCTGCGGTGGAACACCGCGACGACGTATACCGAAGCCGCGACCGCCCACATGGTCCAGGCGATGTTGCCACCGAGCCGGGAGGGGGCTGTGTCCGCAGATGGTTTCACAGTACATACACATTAGGGGACGCCCTCGGACATACATACGGCCGGGCCCCGAAAAAGGGCTCGGCCGTATGTATGTGGGCGGTCCGCCCGCCGCGGCGGACCCGAGGTCAGCCGCGGACGAACAGCAACTTCGGCCGCTCCAACATCTGGGCCACGTCGGCCAGCACACGCGAGCCCAACTCGCCGTCCACCATGCGGTGGTCGAAGGACAACGAGAGGGTGGTCACCTGCCGGGGCCTGATCTTGCCCCGATGCACCCAGGGCTGCTCCCGGATCGCGCCCACCGCCAGGATCGCGGCCTCGCCCGGGTTGAGGATCGGCGTGCCGCCGTCCACCCCGAACACGCCCACGTTGGTGATGGTCACCGTGCCGCCGGCCATGTCGGCGGGCGAGGTGCGCCCGTCCCGGGCGGTGGCCACCAACTCGGTGAGCGCACCGGCCAGCGCGATCAGGCTCTTGCTGCCCGCGTCCTTGATGTTGGGCACGAGCAACCCACGCGGCGTCGCCGCGGCGATGCCCAGGTTGATGCGATCACGGACGACGATCTCCTGGTTCGGCTCGTCCCAGGACGCGTTGATCTCCGGGTGTCGGGCGATCGCCACGAGCAGCGCCCGGGCGACCAGGAGCAGCGGACTCACCTTGACGTCCGCGAAATCGGGCAACTCGCGCAATTTGCGCACGAGTTTGACCGTACGGGTCACGTCCACCGTCACCCACTCGGTGACGTGCGGCGCGGAGAACGCGCTCGCCACCATGGCCTGCGCGGTCGCCTTGCGCACCCCCTTGACCGGGATGCGCCGCTCGCCCGCGATGGTCTCGCCGGGTCCGGTCGCCGTGAAGGCGGCCGGGGTGGCGGCCGGCGCGGGGCGCGCGGCGGCGTGTACGTCCTCGCGCGTGACCGTTCCGCCGGGGCCCGAGGGGCGCACGGACGCGAGGTCCACCCCCAGGTCCCGGGCCAGCTTGCGGACCGGCGGCTTGGCCAACGCGATCGAGCCGCCGGCGGGCGAGCCCGACGTGGGCGGCCCCGCGTGACCCGAGCCGTTGGCCGCGTGCACCGCCGGCGCGGGGGTGTCCGTCCTGCGGGCCCGCCGCCGGCCGGTCGTGGTGCGCACGCCGTAGCCGACCAGGACCGCCGTGCGGGTGTCCTTCTTCTCCGCCGCGGCGGCCGTTTCGGCCGGCGCCGGCTCGGACGCCGCGGGTCGGGGCGCCGGTTCGGGCACCAAATCCGCCGCGAGGGCCTGGTCCCGGGCGCCGGTCGATTCGGCCGCGGCGGGCACCTGCGTACCGGCCGGCGCCACCGCGATGATCGGCGCGCCGACCGCGACCGTGTCGCCCTCGGCGGCCAGGAGCTCGGTCACCACCCCGTCGAACGGACACGGCAACTCGACCAGGGCCTTCGCGGTCTCCACCTCGACCATGACCTGGCCGTCGCTGACCTCGTCGCCGACCTTGACGTGCCAGACGACGATGTCGGCCTCTTCGAGGCCCTCGCCGACGTCGGGCATCAGGAACTTCTTCACCTCGGACACGGGATTCCTCACCAGGCCAGGGAGCGGTCGACGGCATCGAGCACACGGTCCAGGTCGGGGAGGTAGTCCTCCTCGACCCGGGACGGCGGATAGGGCGTGTGATAGCCGCCGACCCGCAACACCGGCGCCTGCAGGTGATAGAAGCAGCGCTCGGTGATCGTCGCCGCGACCTCCGCGCCGATGCCCAGGAACGACGGGGCCTCGTGCACGACGACGAGCCGGCCGGTGCGCTTGACCGACGCCTCGACCGCGTCGAAGTCCAGCGGGGACAACGAGCGCAGGTCGATCACCTCCAACTCGCGCCCGTCCTCGGCCGCCGCCGCGGCGGCCTCCAGGCAGGTCGCCACCATCGGCCCGTAGGCGACCACCGTGCAGGCGTCGCCCGGCCGCACCACCCGGGAGCCGTACAGCGGGGCCGGCGTCGCGGCGGTGTCCACCTCGGCCTTGGTCCAGTAGCGCCGCTTGGGCTCCAGGAAGATCACCGGGTCGTCGGCGGCGATCGCCTGCTGGATCATCCAGTAGGCGTCCACCGGGTTCGAGCACGACACCACCCGCAGGCCCGCGGTGTGCGCGAAGTACGCCTCGGGCGACTCGCTGTGGTGCTCGACCGCGCCGATCCCGCCACCGAACGGAATTCGGATCACGATCGGCAGCCGCACGTAGCCGAGCGAACGGGCGTGCATCTTGGCGAGCTGGGTGACGATCTGGTCGTATGCGGGGAAGACGAAACCGTCGAACTGGATCTCCACGACCGGCCGGTAGCCCGCGAGGGCCAGACCGATCGCGGTGCCGACGATGCCGGACTCGGCCAGCGGGGTGTCCACCACCCGGTCCTCGCCGAAGTCCTTCTGCAAACCGTCGGTGACCCGGAAGACACCGCCGAGCTTGCCGATGTCCTCACCCATGATCAACACCTTGGGGTCGCTCTCCAGGGACTTGCGCAGCCCCGTGTTGAGCGCCTGCACCATCGACATCTGACGGGTCGTGCCCGTCGACTGTGCGGGAGCCATCAGTGCCCGTCCTCCCCGGCGTCGACGAAGGACGCGTGATAAGCCTCGAACTCGGCCCGTTCCCGATCCACCAGCGTGTGCGCATCGGCGTACACGTGCGCGAACATCGACACCGGATCCGGATCCGGCATCGTGCGCACACCGTTGCGTACGCGCTTGCCCAGTTCCTCGCTCTCGGCCTCCAGGGCCGCGAAGAACTCGGGCGTCCCGATGCTCTGCTTGTGCAGGTAGGACTTGAGCCGCTCGATCGGGTCCTTGAGCCGCCATTCCTCCAGTTCGGCATTCAGCCGATAGCGGGTCGGGTCGTCCGAAGTGGTGTGCGCGCCCATTCGGTAGGTGAACGCCTCGATCAGCATCGGGCCCTCGCCGCGCCGGGCCCGGGCCAAAGCCGCCCTGGTCACCGCGAGACACGCGAGCACGTCGTTTCCGTCCACCCGAACTCCGGGAAAGCCGAATCCGGCGGCCCGCCGATACAGCGGCACCTTCATCTGGCGTTCGGTGGGTTCGGAGATGGCCCACTGATTGTTCTGGCAGAAGAACACCACGGGGGCGTTGAACACCGCGGCGAAGGTGAATGCCTCGTTGACATCGCCCTGGCTGGAGGCTCCGTCACCGAAATACGTGACGACCGCGGCATCACTGCCGTCGCGTTGCACGCCCATCGCGTATCCGACGCCGTGCAGGGTCTGCGCCCCGATGACGATCGTGTAGAGCTGGAAATTGTTCTCGCGCGGATCCCAACCACCGTGGTTGACGCCGCGGAACATCCCGAGGAGATTCAACGGATCCACGCCGCGACACCAGGCGACGCCGTGTTCACGGT
This sequence comes from Embleya sp. NPDC005971, assembly GCF_040629175.1. Lineage (NCBI taxonomy): Bacteria > Bacillati > Actinomycetota > Actinomycetes > Kitasatosporales > Streptomycetaceae > Embleya > Embleya sp. NPDC005971. The sequence continues at coordinate 32,689 of NZ_JBEXUX010000035.1, forward strand.
ACGTGGGAAACACATAGTCGTTCGGACTCAGTGCCCGTCCGGACCCGATCTGCGCGGCCTCCTGGCCGAGCAACGAGGCCCACAGGCCCAACTCGCCCTGCCGTTGCAACGCGGTGGCCTCGGCGTCGAAGCGCCGGACCAGAACCAGGTCGCGGTACAGACTCAGGTATTCGTCATCGGACAGGTCGATCGAGTAATCGGGATGCTCGACCCGCTCGCCCTCGGGGGTGAGCAACTGGATGAGTTCCGGACCGGCTCCGGAATCGGGCGGAAACAATGTTCCGTCCGTACTGTCCACTGCCACGTTCTCTCCTCCGTCTGTCCGGTCCGCGGGGTCGCCGTGGACCGGGTCCGGATCGCCGGGCCCGGTTCCGCGCGGGGTGTGCGCGGCTACCTTGATGTGCAGACACGGCGATTGGTGGCTGTACTTCCTAGGATTTCCTAGGAATTCCCGGGTGAATCCGGGAGGCACCTGCGCACAGGCATGCGGTTCGGAAACCGCACACCGCAACGTTACCCACCAGTCCCGTCGGCACGTAGTGGCGACCGGCCCGAACGTGGCGGCACTGTTTGTTGCTCCCGGACAAACGGGCGCGGGTCGGACCCGTCCCGACTCGCCCGGACTCTCGCGTGGGCATCAACCGGCAGCCGGAAGGTGTGCGTGCGAACCTGTACAAGTGAGCGATCAGGGAAGTATTCGGGTATTTCTCCTCGACGACCACGAAGTGGTCCGCCGCGGCGTCCACGAGTTGTTGTCCCTGGAGGACGACATCGACGTGGTCGGCGAGGCCGGCACCGCGGCGGAGGCGCTGGTCCGCATCCCGGCGACCCGGCCGCAGGTCGCGGTGCTCGACGTGCGGTTGCCGGACGGCAGCGGGGTCGAGGTGTGTCGCGAGATCCGGGCCCGACTGCCCGACGTGCGCTGCCTGATGCTCACCTCGTTCTCCGACGACGAGGCGCTGTTCGACGCGATCATGGCGGGCGCCTCGGGCTACGTGCTCAAGGACATCCGCGGCTCCGACCTGGTCGGCGCGGTCCGCGACGTGGCGGCCGGCAAGTCCCTGCTCGACCCGGCGGCCACCGCCCGCGTCCTGGAACGCCTGCGCGGCGGCCCGCGCGGCGACGCCCGCCTGGAGGCCCTGAGCGACCAGGAACACCGCATCCTCGACCTGATCGGCGAGGGCATGACCAACCGTCAGATCGGCGCCGAAATGCACCTGGCCGAGAAGACCGTCAAGAACTACGTCTCCAGCCTCCTCGCCAAACTCGGCATGGAACGCCGCACCCAGGCCGCGGCCTACGTGGCCCGCCAGAAGGCCGAGAAGAGACGCTGAACGAGGAAGGGACGATCGCTCGGTCGGGTGAGCCCGATCAGGGGGTGTCCGAGGTCAGGACGACCTTGCCGGTGACGGTGCCCGACTCGGCCAGGGCCAGGGCTTCGGCCGCTCGGCCGAGCGGGATGCGGGCCGCCACCTGGGCGGTGATGGCGCCGGTGTCGAGCAGGGCGAAGACCTCGGTCAGGTCGGCGCGCAGGCGGTTTCGGAAGTTCGCCGGGCGGCGCTTGCCCGCCCAGATGTTGTAGAAGTGCGTGCGCCGGCCGTTGGGCAGCAGGTGCCACCACAGGAGGCGGCCCAACAGCTTGAACACGGGCAGTCGGGAGGAGCCGGGCTCGTTCTTGGTGGCCGCCGTCCCGTAGGAGACCAGCGTGCCGCCGCGGGCGAGCAGCCCGAACGAGTCGGCGATCCCGGCACCGCCGATGTGGTCGAAGACGGCGTCGACGCCGTTCGGCGCGAGGGCGCGCACCGACGCCGGCAGGTCGGCGTCCCGGTAGTCCAGCGGGATCGCGCCCAGGGCGCGCACCGCGTCGTGGTGGCGCGGCGCGGCGGTGCCGATGACCCGGACACCGGCGTGGGTGGCCAACTGCACCAGCGTCGAGCCCACTCCGCCGTTGGCGCCGTGCACCAGCACGCTCTGCCCCCGACGAACCCGGGCGATGCGATGCAACATCTGCCACGCGGTGATCCCGTTGACGACGACCGTCTCCGCCTCGGCCGGGTCGATGCCCTCGGGCACCTCGACCAGGGCGGCGACCGGAAGCGCCACCAGGCTGGCCCACCCGCCGACCTTGGTCAGCGCCGCGAACCGGCGGCCGACCAACGCGGCATCGCCGCCGGGCCCGACCCGCACCACCGTGCCGACGAGGTCGTAGCCGGGGACGAAGGGGAAAGCCGGCTGGTCGTAGTACTTGCCGCGGCGCATCTGCTGCTCGGCGAAGGAGATCCCCGACGCCTCGACCGCCACCAGCACCTCTCCGGCCGCCGGCTCCGGCGCCGGACGCACCCGGACCTCCAGGCCGGCGGGCTCGACGATGCCCGGCAACACGATTTCGGTGGCCGAGGCGGTGGCGGTCTCGGGTGCGCTGGCATTCATCACGACTCCATGTGATTACTATTAGTGTTTGTTATGACCTCTAACTTAAGTGCGTACCAGTAGCGTGTCAAGGGATTGCCCATGCACTTGCGAGCCCGCTCCGGCCGGCGACCGGAGCCTCAGAGCGGCACCGACCAGGTCACCGTCGTCCCGTGTCCCTGCGGCCCCGGCCCGAACCACGCCCGGCCGCCCAACTCGGCCGCGCGACCGGCCAGGTTGGCCAGGCCGCTGCGCCGACCGCCCGGCGGGATGCCCACGCCGTCGTCGGTGACCGTCAGGTCGACCGTGCCGTCGGCCACCACCAGGCTCACCTCGACCCTGGAGGCGTGCGCGTGGCGGGAGGCGTTGGAGAGCACCTCGCGCAGTGCGGCCAGGAGTTGCTCGGCGACCTCGTCCGAGACGCTCGAATCCACCGGTCCCGCGAAGGTGACCGTCGGCTCGAAGCCGAGCGGGCCGGCCGCCGCGCTCGCCTCGCGCAGCACCCGACCCCGGACCCCGGTCGGGCCCTCACGCGGCGGGTTCTGCAACGCGAAGATGGTGCTGCGCACCTCGCGGATCGTCGCGTCGAGTTCGTCCACGGCCTGGTTGATCTTGACGGTCACGGCCGGCACCCTCGCCAATCGGGCCGCGCCCTGGAGCATCATCCCGGTCGCGAACAGCCGCTGGATGACCAGATCGTGCAGGTCCCGGGCGATCCGGTCGCGATCCTCGAACACCGCCAGTCGTTCCCGGTCGCGCTGGGCGCTCGCCAGCATCAGCGCGATCGCCGCCTGGCCGCCGAACGCCTGGGCCATCGAGCGCTCGGTCCGGTTGAACGGGACCGCCCCGATCCGCTTGTCCAACTCGAGTGCGCCCAGGATGCGATCACTGGCGATCAGCGGTACGAACAGGCCCGGTCCGAAGCAACGGGACTGGTCCAGCAGCACGTTCGGATCGGTGCTCATGTCCGCGATGAAGATGCTGCGACCGGTGTTGATCGCCTCCGCGATCGGGCTGCCCTCGGCGACCACCGTGCCGCCCAGGCCCGCGAGGTCCTCGCCGGAGGTGACCTCGACCAGGTAGGAACCGTCCGGCTGGGGCAGGTACATCGCGGCGAAATCCGCCTCGGCCAGGCTGCGCGCCCGTTCCGCCACCACGGCCAGCGCCTCGTCCGGGTCCTGGGCGGTCAGCAGGGCCGTGGTGACGTCCGCCGAGCCCACGATCCATTTCTCCCGGCGGGCCGCGCTCTCGAACAGGCGCGCGTTCTCGATGGCCACCCCGGCCGCCGCCGCGAGCGCCCGGACCACCTGCTGGTCCTCGACGCCGAAGTCCGGCCGGCCGCGCTTCTCGGTCAGGTACAGATTGCCGAACACCTCGTCGCGCACCCGGATCGGCACACCCAGGAACGAGTGCATCGCGGGGTGGTTCGGCGGGAAGCCGTAGGACGCCGGATGCCGGGTCAGGTCGTCCAGCCGCAACGGTGCGGGGTGGTCGATCAACAGGCCCAGGATCCCCCGTCCGTGCGGGAGTTCGCCGATCCGCTCGCGGTCCTCGGCGGCGATGCCGACGGTGATGAAGTCGGACAGGTTGTGTTCGCTGCCGATCACCCCGAGCGCGGCGTAGCGAGCGTCCACCAGGTCGGCCGCGGCCTCGACGATGCGGCGCAGCGTGGTGTGCAGATCCAGGTCGGCGCCGACCGCGATCACCGCTTCGAGCAGACCCTGGAGGCGGTCCCCGGCCGCCGCCGCCGAGCCGAGCCGCTCGACCACCTCGGCCACCAGGTCCGCCAGGCCGAGCGAGGCGCGGGCGGACGCTTCGGGCGTGCGGCCGAAACGATCCGTCCCGTCGGGCTCGTCGGCGCCGTCGGCGCCGTTGCCCGTCGCGTTCACCATGGGTGCAGCCTACGTCGGCAAATACTGATGAAAGCGGCAAATCACCCCGGACACGCGTACGGATCCCCGCCCACGGATCACGGGTGCCGGTCCGCACACGCAGATGCACGCGCACCCGGACGCGCACTCGCACGCGCGCCGGCACCCGCCCCCCGCCTCACACCCGCGCCGCGACCTCCGCCACCGCGTCCTCGCGGTCCAGCAGCGCCCGGAACGGGCCGGGCGTGCTGCTCAACCGTTCCCACGTCCCGCGCTGCGACACCCGTCCCTCGGCCAGCACGAGAATCTCGTCCACCGCGTGCAGCCCGGTGAGTCGATGGGTGACCAGCAGCGTGGTCCGGCCCCGGGTCGCATCCAGCAGGTCGGCCGTCAGCGCGTCGGCCGTGGGCAGATCGAGGTGTTCGGCGGGCTCGTCCAGCAGCAGGATCTCGAAGTCGGCGAGCAGCGCGCGGGCCAGCGCGAGCCGCTGCCGCTGGCCGCCGGACAATCGGGCGCCGTGCTCGCCGACCATCGTGTCCAGCCCCTGCGGCAACGTGTCCACCCAGTCCAGCAGCCGGGCCCGGGCCAGCGCCGCGCGCATCGCGTCCTCGTCGCAGTCCGGGCGGGCCAGCCGCAGGTTCTCCCGCAGCGAGCTGTCGAAGACGTGCGCGTCCTGCGCGCACAGCCCGATCACCCGCCGTACGTCGTCCCCGGCGAGGTCGGTGATCGGTACGCCGGCCAGGGTCACCCGGCCCGCCGCCGGGTCCAGGAAGCGCAACAGCACGTTGGCCAGCGTGGTCTTGCCCGACCCGCTCGCGCCGACCACCGCGAGCCGCTTGCCCGGGGTGAGTTCGAGGTCGACGCCGGCCAGCGCGGGCGGGCCGTCCGGGGTCCAGCGCGCGTGCAGGTCGCGCACCGACAACGGGCGCGGCCCGGCGGGCAGCGCGCGCGGCGCGGTCGGCTCGTGCACCGGCACGGGTGCGTCGATCACCTCGAACACCCGTGCCGCCGCCCGCCGCGAGCCCTCCAGATGCCGGCCGGCGGCGGGCAACACCACGGTGGCCTCGAACGCGGCGAGCGGGGTGAGCACCACCAGCGCGAGCAGCACCCCGTTCAACCGGTCGGCGTGCACCGCCGCGACGCCCACCACGGCGGACGCCCACACGGTCGCACCGGACACCAGCGCGGCCAGCCCCGCCCCGACGCCCGCGCCCCGGGCCTGCCCCGCCTCGGTCGCGCGCAGTCGCGCGTCCACCATGTCCACCTCGGCCAGCCGGGCGGGCGCACGGCCCGCCGCGATCAGTTCGGGTGTGCCGCGCAGCAGGTCGACCACGGCGCCGGCGAGTTCGCCGCGGACCGCGGCGACCCGGCGTTCCGCCCGCCGGGCGACCCGGCCGGCCAACCACGGCACCAGCACGCCGGCGGCCAGCAGGCCGAGCAGCAACACCGCGCCGGCCTCGGGCAGTACCAGGGCGACGGTCAGCACCGCGCCCACGCCGACCACGGCCGCCACACAGGCGGGCAGCAGCGCGCGCAGGAAGAAGTCCTGTACCGCGTCCACGTCGGCGACCAGTCGGGAGAGCAGGTCGCCGCGGCGGAAGGCGGGCAGTCCCGCCGGCGCCAGTTGTTCCAGGCGTTCGTACACCCGCACCCGCAGCCGGGCCAGGATGCGAAACGCCGCGTCGTGCCCGATCAACCGCTCGGCGTAGCGGAACACCGCGCGGGAGACGCCGAAGGCCCGCACGCCGGTGACCGCGACCATCAGGGTCAGGACCGGCGGATGCTCCGACGCGCGCGAGATCAGCCAGGCCGACGTGGCCATCAGACCGACCGAGCTGCCCAGCGCGAGTGCTCCGCACAACACCGCGAGCGCGAGGCGCCCGCGCAACGGCCGGGCCAGCGCGAGCAGACGGCGGCCGGGCCCGGCGCCGGCGGCGACCGGCGGGTCCGCGAGCAGGGCATCGAAGGGCTGCTCGACGGCCGGGACGTCGTCCGCCGTCCGGGCGGCCTCGACCTCGGCCGCGGGCACCCCCGAGGGCGCGCCCGCCGGGTGCGCGCCCTGGGGCGCCGCCTGCGCCGGGGCCCCCGCGCCCACGGCCACCACCCGGTCGGCCAACGGCAGCAGCGCCGGCCGATGGGCGACCAGCACGACCGTCCGGCCGACCGCCAGTCGGCGGACCGCCTCGACGATGCCCGCCTCGCCGTCGCCGTCCAGGTTCGAGGTCGGCTCGTCCAGCAGCAGGATCGGCCGGTCGGCCAGGAACGCGCGGGCCAGCGCGAGGCGTTGCCGCTGGCCGGCGGACAGGCCCGCGCCGTCCTCGCCGAGCGGCGCGTCGAGGCCCCCTGCGGCCGCCACGAAGTCCGCCGCGCCGGCCGCGACCAGCGCGGCGTGTACCTCGGCGTCGTCGGCCTCCGGGCGGGCCAGCCGCACGTTGGCGCCGATCGTGCCGGCGAACAGGTAGGGCCGCTGCGGAACCCACGCGATCCGGGCCCGCCACGCGTCCTGGTCCAACTCGGCCAGGTCCACGCCGCCCACGGTGACCCGACCCGCCGTCGGCCGGGTGAAGCCGAGCAGCACCGCGAGCACGGTGGACTTGCCGCACCCGCTCGGCCCGGTCAGCGCGATCGTCTCGCCCGGTCGTACGGTCAGCTCCAGCCCGGCGGGCGCCGCGTCGGCCCGCCCCTCGTGCCGCACGCCCAGACCGGTCAGCACCAGCTCGGCCGAACGCGGGTCGGGCACCGGCGCGGATCCGGCCGGTGCGTCGGGGGTGGTCTCCAGGACCGCGAACACCCGGTCCGCGGCGCTGACTCCCTCGACGCTGGCGTGGTACTCGGCGCCGACCTGACGCAGCGGCAGATACGCCTCGGGCGCCAGGATCAGCACCACCAGCGCGGTCTCCAGGCTCAGCTCGCCGTCGACCAGACGCAGCCCGACGCCGACCGCGACCAGCGCGACCGAGATGGTGGCGAGCAACTCCAGCGCGAACGAGGACAGGAACGCGATCCGCAACGTCTTGAGAGTGGCCCGGCGGTAGTCGTCGGTGATCGTGCGAATCGACGCCGCCTGGGCCTTGGCCCGGCCGAACACCTTGAGCGTGGGCAGCCCGGCGACCACGTCCAGGAAGTGCCCGGCCAACCGGTTCAGGACCGTCCACTGCCGGTCCATGTACTTCTGGGTGGCCATCCCGATCAGCGCCATGAACAGCGGGATCAGCGGCAGCGTGACCACGATCGTCACGGCCGAGATCCAGTCGCCGAACACCACGCGCGCGAGCACCGCGACCGGCACGGTCACCGACAGCACCAGTTGCGGCAGGTAGCGGGCGAAGTAGCCGTCGAGCGCGTCCACCCCCCGGGTGGCCAGGGTGGTCAGCTCGCCGGAGCGCTCGTTGTTCAGCCAGGCCGGGCCGAGTTCGACCACGTGGGCGAGCAGTCGCGACCGCAATTGCGATTTCACCGCCGCCGAGGTGCGGTGCGCGATCACCTCGGTGAGCCAGGAGATCGCCGAGCGGGCCGCGATCACCCCCGCGAGCAGGCCCAGCTCCGGCCACAGGTCGCCGACGGCGGCGCCCTCCTCGAAGGCCGCCACGATCACCCGCGCGAGCAGGCCCGCCTGGACGAGCACGAGACCCGCGCCCGCCGTACCCAGCAACACCGTCAGGGCCAGAAAGCCCCGGGTGGCACGGGCGTGCGTCAGCAGGCGCGGGTCTACAGGCTTCACGAGCCGCTCTTTCCTCGGTGCGTCTTCGGTGCGGTCCTACGTGGTGCCACGCGCTGTCGGTGCGCTTACTTGCCGACCAGGTCGGCCGCGGCGGCACCGAAGGCCGGCTTGGTCGGGATGCTCCTGGTACTGATCCGCTTGCGGAACACCCAGTACGTCCAGGCCTGGTAGCACAGCACCACCGGGGTCATGAAGCCGGCGACCCAGGTCATGATCTTGAGCGTGTACGGCGTCGAGGACGCGTTGTGGATGGTCAGGTTCCACGCCGAGTCCAGGCTGGAGGGCATCACGTTCGGGAACAGCGACAGGAACAGCATCGCCACCGCGGCGATCACTGTCACGCCGGACAGCGCGAACGCCCAGCCCTCGCGGCCGATCCGGTTCATCGCCAGCGCGGCCACCAGCGCGAGCACCGCGACGATCAGCGCGGCCAGGGTGCGGCCGTTGCCGTGCTGGACCTGGGTCCAGATCAGGAACGCGGCGGCGAGCGCGGCGGTGACCAGGCCGAGCCGGCCGGCCAGCGCGTTGGCCCGGACCCGGACGTCGCCGTCGGTCTTGAGCGCGACGAACACCGCACCGTGGAAGGTGAACAGCACCGTGGTGACCACGCCGCCGAGCAGCGCGTACGGGTTGAGCAGGTCGAACAGGTCGCCGACGTACTCCTTGTTCGCGTCGATCGGCACCCCGCGGACGATGTTCGCGAACGCCACGCCCCACAGGAACGCGGGCACCAGCGAGCCCCAGAAGATCGCCTGTTCCCAGCCGCGCTTCCAGCGGTCCTCGTCGCGCTTGGCCCGGTACTCGAACGCGACCCCGCGCAGGATCAGCGCGACCAGGATCAGCAGCAGCGGCAGGTAGAAGCCGCTGAACAAGGTGGCGTACCACTCGGGGAAGGCCGCGAAGGTGGCCCCGCCCGCGGTGATCAGCCACACCTCGTTGCCGTCCCAGACCGGGCCGATGGTGTTGATCAGCACCCGGCGCTCGGTCTCGTCGCGGGCCAGCACCTTGGTCAGGATGCCGACGCCGAAGTCGAAGCCTTCGAGGAAGAAGTAGCCGATCCACAGCACGGCGATCAGCAGGAACCAGAATTCGTTGAGTCCCATGTCACTCTCCCCTTAGTACGCGAAGGCGAGCGGACGATCGGCGTCCTCGCCGCCCGACGGATCGTCGGGGTCCTTGTCCACCGGCACCTTGATCGGCTCGGGGCCGGCCTTGACGTAGCGCCGGATCAGGCCCAGTTCGACCACCGCGAGCGCGCCGTAGAGCAGCGTGAACACGATCAGCGAGGTGAACACCTCGCCGGTGGACACACTCGGCGACACGCCGGCCTCGGTCTTGAGCACGCCGAACACCAGCCACGGCTGGCGGCCCATCTCGGTGAAGATCCAGCCGAACGAGTTGGCCGCGAACGGGAACGCGATGGTCCACAGGCCGATCCGGTACACCCACGGATTGCTCGGGAGATCGCGCTTGCGCCGGGTCAACCACAGGCCGACCAGGCCGATGCCCGCGGTGACCATGCCGACGCCGATCATCAGTCGGAACGACCAGTAGGTGACGAAGATGTTGGGCCGGTAGTCGCCGGGGCCGAACTTGACCACCGACTGTTCCTGGAGGTCGTTGATCCCGGGCAGCTCGGCGTTGAAGTCGTTCTTGGCCAGGAAGGACAGCGCGCCGGGGACCTCGATGGCGACCTTGTTGTGGCCCTTGTTGACATCGCCGTAGGAGAAGATCGAGAACGGCGCCGGCTTCGAGGTCTCCCACAGTGCCTCGGCCGAGGCCATCTTCATCGGCTGCTGTTCGTACATCAGCTTGCCCTGCATGTCACCGGTGAGCGCCAGGCCGATGCCCGCCAGCACCGAGACCCACAGGCCCAGCCGCAGCGACGGGCGGAACACCGCGACCTCGTTGCGCTTGCGCAGGTGCCAGCAACTGATCCCGATCAGGAAGCCGCCAGCGACCAGGAACGCGGCCGGGAGGATGTGCAGGAAGGCGGCGATCGCGGTGTTGTTGGTGAGCACCGCGACGAAGTCGGTCAGCTCCGCGCGGCCGGTCTCCGGGTTTATCCGGTAGCCGACCGGGTGCTGCATCCACGAGTTCGCGGCCAGGATGAAGTAGGCCGACAGGATCGTGCCGATCGCGGCGGCCCAGATGGTGGCCAGGTGGATCTTCTTCGGCAGTCGCTCCCAACCGAAGATCCACAACCCGAGGAAGGTCGACTCCAGGAAGAACGCGACCAGGGCCTCGATGGCGAGCGGGGCACCGAAGATGTCGCCGACGAAGCGCGAGTAGTCGGACCAGTTCATCCCGAACTGGAACTCCTGCACGATGCCGGTGACCAGGCCGAGCGCGAAGTTGATCAGGAAGAGCTTGCCCCAGAACTTGGTGGCCCGGAGGTAGTGCTCCTTGCCGGTGCGCACCCACGCGGTCTGCAGGCACGCGACCAGGATGGACAAACCCATCGTGAGCGGGACGAAGAGGAAGTGGTAGACGGTCGTGATGCCGAACTGCCACCGGGCTACGTCGAGTGTTTCGACGGCGAGGTCCATGGGCCCCTCATTCCTCCTGATCGCCGGTCGTGTCTCGCACGCGAGCGCACGTTTGGTTCACGGTGCACACGGTGCGGGCGCGGATCCCGTCCGACACTCCGTCGAACAGACCCGGATGAACCGGGATGGATCTGCGATCGAACCGGGCAATACTTTGTGAATGGGTTCACAAAGTCGAGCTTGTGCATCCGTTCACAAACACTAGCGAGCCCTCTCGGGCACCCCTTGAGGGGGGTACCCGAGAGGGCTCGAAGTGGTCCGAACGGACCCAAACGACGACGATCGCCGGACCTGCCCGGCGCCGGGCGGTCGGACGGGCCGCCGGACCGCCGGGGCCTAGGCCGACATGAACCGCGCGGCCTGCTCCAGGAAGATCGTGTTCGCCTCGGTCTCGCCGATGGTGATCCGGCATCCCTCACCCGCGAACGGCCGGACGCTGACCCCGGCCGCCTCGCACAGCGCGGCGAACTCCTCGGTGCGCTCGCCCAGCCGCAACCAGACGAAGTTGGCCTGCGAGTCGAAGACCGTCCAGCCCTGGCCGATCAGCGTCTCCAGCACCCGCTCCCGCTCGGTGACCAACGCGTCGACCCGCTCCAGGAGTTCGGCCTCGGCGCCGATCGAGGCGATCGCGGCCACCTGGGCCAGCCGGTTCACCGAGAACGGCATCCCGGTCTTGCGCAGTTCGTCGGCCACCGCCTCGTGCGCGATGGCGAAGCCCACCCGCAGACCGGCCAGGCCGTACGCCTTCGAGAAGGTGCGCAGCACCACCACGTTGGGCCGCTCCCGGTAGATGTCCACGCCGTCCGGGACCTGCTCGTCCCGGATGAACTCGCGGTACGCCTCGTCCAGTACGACCAGCACGTTGCGCGGCACCCGGTCCAGGAAGCGCTCCAGCTCGGCGCGGTGGATCACCGTGCCGGTGGGGTTGTTCGGGTTGCACACGAAGATCAGCCGGGTCCGCTCGGTGACCGCGGCGGCCATCGCGTCCAGGTCGTGGCTCTCGTCGGCGAGCAGCGGGATCTGCACCGGCGTCGCGCCCGCCAGCAGCACCAGCAGCGGGTACGCCTCGAACGAGCGCCACGCGTAGATGACCTCGTCACCCTCGCCGGCCGTCGCGTTCACCAACTGCTGGGCCACGGTCACCGAGCCGGTGCCCGCCACGATGTGCGACGCGGGCACCCCGAACCGCTCGGCGATCGTCCTTGCCAACTCCGCGTTCGCCGGGTCCGGGTAGCGATTTATCTCACCGACCGCCTCGGCCACCACCTTGTGCACGCTGGGCAGCGGCGGGTACGGGTTCTCGTTGGACGCGAGCTTGTACGCGGGCAGACCCGCGGCGGCCACCGGCGGGCGGCCCGCCTTGTAGACCGGGACTCCGGCCAGGGCCGCGCGGAACCGCACCGTGCCGTTGTCGTCCGTACCTGGGGCGTTGTGCTGGGTCACGCCCGTCCTCCTCGCATACTGGTCGGGGTGCCTGGGCGCACGTCCCGGTCGTCTCACTCTATGGTCCGCCGGCCCGGTAGGGGATCGTCGGTACGGACGAGGAAGTCGCCGAAGGTTCAGGGGTAGGTATGGGGCGATACGTTTCTTCGTAAAGCAATGACATGAACCGGGCCAGGGCGGCGCATTCGGCCTACTGTCGGGACGATGACAGCGCCAGATGTACCGCGTGTGGGGCGGCGGATCCGGGTGGGCATCCGGGACGTCGCAGCGGCTGCCGGGGTGTCGATCACGACGGTCTCCGACGCGCTCAACGGCAAGGGCCGACTGCCCGACACGACTCGGCTGCACGTGCGCGAGGTGGCGGACCGGCTGGGCTATCGGCCCTCGGCCGCGGCCCGCACGTTGCGCACCGGTCGGTCGGGGCTGCTCGGGTTGACCACGACGATGCGTTCCACCGAGCCGTTCGCCCTGACCGAATTCGCCTGGTTCGCCGAGTTGGTCCGCTCGGCCACCGCGACCGCGCTGGATCTGGGCTACGCGCTGGTGGTGTTGCCCGCCTCCTCGCCGCACGACGTGTGGGGCAACGTGGCGCTCGACGGCACGATCGTGGTCGACCCGACGGACGACGATCCGCTCGTGCACGAATTGTTGCGCCGCGGCGTGCCGGTGGTCAGCGGCGGACATCCGGGCTCCACCCCGGTCTACGGCTGGGTGGACAACGACCACGTGGCGGCCGTGCGCTGTGTGCTCGACCACCTCGCCCAGGCCGGCGCGGGCCGGATCGGGCTGCTGGCCGCCTCGGACGGACCGGGCGCGAGCAAGGGCATCGCCGGCTATCGCGCGTGGTGTGCGGACCGGGGCGTGCCGCCGATCACCGAGGAGTACGAGGCACGCACCCCCGGCGCCGGTCGGGCCGCCGCGGCGCGCCTGCTCGACCGCACGCCGGACGCGGTGTTCGGTCTGCACGAGGGGTGTGCGGCCGAACTGCTCGCCGCCGCCCGGGCCCGCGAGTTGCGGGTGCCCGACGACCTGCTGTTGGCCTGTTGCGGCGAAGGGGCCGATCCGTCGGTGACCTCGCTGAGCCTGCAACCGGCGCTGGCCGGCGCGTGGGCGGTGGAACTGCTGGTGGGCGTGATCGAGGACGCCGGGGCGGGGCCGCTGCTGCCCGCCCAGCGCACCGTGCCCACCCGGTTGTCCGTGCGCGATTCCTCCACTCGACGCTGACCGGCGCGTGCCCGGGCCGGGCTCGGGGGCGCCGGATGGGACCGTCGCGGCTGCACGCACAATTGAGCGTGGTCCGTTCCGCCGTGCCCGCACGAGAGATACGGTCCAGGAATCATCCGAATCGGACCGGGTGAGCCGCAGCCGAACCCGGCTGTTGTGCGTCTTGGTTCACGACGGGTGTCGGCATCGCCGCCGTACGGTGGTGCGGATCGTGAAGAAAGGAACCTTCTGGTGAGCAACGTCTCGGCTACACCGGCCCCGATGGGCGCCGCAGCGGAGCAGGACGCCCCGCTGTACGTGGTCGGCGACGTCCACGGTCATCTGGAGGAACTCAAGGCCGCCCTGCGGGCCCGGGATCTGATCGACGCGGACGCGCACTGGTGCGGCGGCCGGTCCCGGCTGTGGTTCCTGGGCGACTTCACCGATCGTGGTCCGGACGGCATCGGCGTGGTCGAACTGGCGATGGCGCTGGCCCGCGAGTCGGCCGAGGTCGGCGGCAGCACCCGGATGTTGCTCGGCAACCACGAGATCCTGCTGCTCGGCGTCTTCCGTTTCGGCGACCACCCGGTGCCGGTGGCCGGCGGGTCGACCACCTTCCGCGAGATCTGGCTGCGCAACGGCGGCATGCAGTCCGACCTGGACCGCTTCACCGAGGAACAGGCCGACTGGCTGGCCGCGCAGCCGGTCGCGGCCGTGGTCGACGGACACCTGCTGATCCACTCCGACAGCAACGCCTACCTCGAATACGGCGACACCATCGAGGAGGTGGACGGCGCGGTCGCGGACATACTGCGCGAGCCGGACCCGCTCGCGTGGTGGGACCTGTTCCGCAACCTGACCCGGCGCGGCGCCTTCATGGGCGAGGTCGGCCCGTACGCGGCGGCCGACCTGCTCAGCGAGTTGGGCGGCCGGCGGATCGTGCACGGTCACACCCCCATCCCGTACCAGACGGGCGAGGACCCCTCGACGATCGTCGAGCCGCGCGTGTACGCGGACGGACAGGTGATCAACCTGGACGGCGGCATCTATCTGGGCGGCCCGTGTCTGGTCGCGCGCCTGCCGCTGACCGGCGCCCCGTCGGGCCTGCTGCCCAGTGCGTTGGAGGAGACGCAGGGTCGTGAATACGACCTGGGCGACCTCGGCGAAGAGCCCCAGTCGTAGGGAACTCCCTGCCCAAAAGCCGGGGGCGCACCTTATCATCACTGGTATCCGCCTCGACACCGTCAGGTGCTTTTGCGGGTCGTTGATCCACCGACAGCTTGCACGGGTCCCCTGACGGGCCCGGCGGACGCGGGAAACGCCCGCGCGGCCTCATTCGGGGGATCCGATGCAACACTGGTTTGGAAGTGACGAGCACCGCCGTCAGTACGAGCAGTTCGTCGATGACGCGCTGCACCTGGAGGAGACCCTCTCCGGTCTTGCGGCGGTACCCAACCTGAACGTCGAGCAGTTGCGGACGGCCACGTTGGACGCGACCCCGTCGATCGCGGACGCGGCACGCGACGAGTACGACCGCTACGAACGTACAGAGCAACGTTTCGAGGCGGGAGTCCGGCAGGACTTCGGCGCATCGATGATCGAGGTCGGCGAGAGCTTCGGCTGGTTCGCGCTCGCCACCGCGATGGCGGTGATCGTGGCCGGCATCTCGGCGGTCGTCTTCCTGATCGTGGGCTACGTGTTGTTGCCGCTCACGGTGGACGACTCGTCCATGCAGCACACGATGCAACTCGCCTCGCTGGCGGCCGTGGGCATCTCGCTCGGGGCGGCGGCGATCGGGGGACTCGCGATGTTGGCGGTGGCCGCGCGCAATCGGGCCCGGCCGATCGGCGAGATCGAGATGCATCTGGCGCGCGAGGAATGGCGTCGGGCGATCCTGCACCGGGGCATCCTGCCGTTCATGCGCTCGCGTCTGCGCGAGGCATCCGACGAGGGCACCACCCTCCTCGGCTGACCGACGATCGGCGCCGGTCCTCCCGCCCACCGGGGGCGGGAGGACCGGATCACGCCGTCGGGATCCGGTTGGGCCACACAATGGGCGACATGGTCGGCAAACGCGGGAAGGTCACCGGGGGAATCGGTCCCGGGCTGGTGGGCGAGGTCATGATCGAGGTGCGCGGTGGGGTGGAGGCTTTCCTCGCGTACTCGGCATTGCCCGGCGAGGAACACGCGGTGGGGTCGTTGGTGGTGATCGTGGAATACCTGCCGCCGCGCACGGTGTACGTGGCGTCGGCCTTCGGCTGACGCTGCGCGGGGCGGGCCCGTACGGACGAACAGCCTTGTGGGAGCTCCCGGTTCGGTGTGTTTCACGCCGGTGGGGGCTCCCGCTTCGGTGCCCGGCACGCCGCTGGGGAGCTCCCTCTTGGCGGGTCCACCGATGGCGAGGACACTCCGGGAACAGGCCAAAGGGGGAATGTTCCGTGCTCTATACCGTGCTCGCCGTGCTCGGTCTGCTCGTGGTCCTGATCGTGGTCTTCAAACTCATGTGGCGCGTCGCCGAGCCCAACGAGGCGCTCGTCATCTCCGGCTCCCGGCACCACACCGAGGGCCTGGGCGAGGGCATGGGATTTCGTATCGTCACCGGGCGCGGCACCCTGGTGCTGCCGTTCGTGCAGGCGGTGCGCAAGCTCTCGCTCGACCTGAACGAAGCGGAACTCTCGGTCGAATGTGTCACCACCCAGGGCATCCCGCTGCGGGTGCAGAGCGTGGTGATCTTCAAGATCGGCGACGACTACGTCTCGATCGCCAACGCGGCCCGCCGCTTCCTGGACCAGCAGAAGCAGATGGAGTCCCGGGTCCGCAAGGTGCTGGCCGGTCATCTGCGTTCGATCGTCGGCGGGTTGACCGTCGAGGACATGATCCGTGACCGGGAGAAGCTCACCGCGCACGTGCGCGCGGCGTCCGGGTCGGACATGGAGAAGCTCGGGCTGATCGTGGACAGCCTGCAGATCCAGGAGATCGAGGATCCGACCGGCTACATCAAGAACATGGCCGCGCCGCACACCGCGGCGGTGATCCGGGACGCGCGGATCGCCGAGGCGCTGGCCACCCGCAAGGCCACCGAAGCCGAGCAGGACGCCAAGGCGCGGATGGCCCAGGCCACCCGGGACAGCGAGATCCAGCAGGCCGGCTACCAGGCCGAGCGGGACGAGGCCACCGCGCGCTCGCGCCAGGCGGGACCGCTGGCGGACGCCGCGGCCAAGCAGGAGGTGGTGGTCCAGGAGACCCGGGTCGCCGAGTTGGAGGCCATGCGGCGCGAGCAGCAGCTCCAGGCGGACGTGCGCAAGCCGGCCGACGCGAAGGCGTACGAGACCCGCACCCGGGCCCAGGCCGAACGCGACGCGCGGATCTCGGCGGCCGAGGCGAGTGCCCGGGAGACCGAACTGGCCGCGATCGCCGACGCGGAGGCGACCAAGGTGCGCGGGCTGGCCGCCGCCGAGGCCACACTGGCGACCGGCAAGGCACAGGCCGAGGCGGCCAAGGCCAAGGGCCTCGCCGAGGCGGCCGCGATCGCCGCCCGCGCGGCGGCCCTGGCGGAGAACCAGGAGGCGGTCGTCGCCCAGCAACTCGCCGAGAACTGGCCGGAGATCGTCCGGGCCGGCGCCGAGGCCTTCGGCAACGTGGACCACATGGTCCTGCTCAACGGCGGCGACGGCATGGGCGACCTGTTCGCCAAGGCCCTGACGATGGGCGGCACGGGCCTGGGCATCGCCCGCCAACTCCTCGCGGGCGGCAACGGCAACGGCAATGGCGCCAAGCCCGCAACGGACGCTGTGCCCAAGGAATCCGTCCGCATCGAGGTGGAGGTCGACCCGATCGACCCGACCCCGGAACCGGAGCTTCGGCTCACGAAGGACTCGGAGAGCTGACCGCGACGCATCTTCCGCAGCGGTGGCCGGACCCGTGGATGTGGGGTCCGGCCACCGCTGCGGGCGGCTTTGTCGGGGCTGGGCGGGCGCGGCTTCGGGGCGCGGTCCTGCGGCGCGGTCCTGCGGCCGCGGGCGCGGCTTCGGGGGCGGTCGGGGCGGCTGCGGGGGGTCGGGGCGCGGCCGGCTCCGTCGGGGCCGGGTCGGGGTGCGGTCTCGCGGCGCGGCTTCCACAGGAGCGGCGCTTCCCGCCGGCCGTCGGAGTCGGCCCCAAGGAGTTCCAACGGTTGACCCGCATCCAGCACGTCGCGCGAACCCTGCTGCTGGACAACGAACGGCGCCATCCGGCGACCGCCCTCGATCACCTCATTCGTTGCCTGAGCCCCCGGGGCCCGGCCCTGCGCCCCCGGGCGGCCCGCGAACCGGCGGGCCGGCCCGTCTCCGCGACGATCGACGGCTGCGAGACCGACGACGACGCCCACGCCGGCTCACCCGATTCGGGTACGCGGCCATCGCAGACCTGAATCACCGCAGGCACATCCGACCAGGCCACGTTTTCCCAGCCGTCCCGGTCCGTGGCCCGGTCGCAGGGCTCGTGATCGGGCAACCCATCCGCCTGCCGCAGCCAGATCACATCCGGCAGGAACGCGTCGCGAGGCACGTGCTCGAAAGCTTCCCGCCACGGCACCGGCAGCGGGCCCGTCACCTGCTCGACAAGGCGAAGCAAGCGAGCGGGGCCGCGCTCCGCAGTCGCATCCGCCACGGTCTCACTTGTCCTTCTTGGGAGTTCCCGGATTCGGCGGCTTGTCGGGAAGGATCGGTGGCGGAATCGGCCGGCCGGGCTGGTTCCCGTCGCTCGGAATCGGACTCTTGTGCTCACCCATGTCGAGTTCCCTTCGAATGGTCATCGATCCACGGACCTTCAGCTATCGGTTACCGGTCATCACAAACGGCCGTGCCAATCCGCGTGGTTCAAGGTCGAACCGACACCACACGGTCTTCCCACCGGTGGCAACCGGCCCCCACGAAACGAAATCCGACACCGCCTCGACCATCCGCAACCCCCGCAACGACCCCCCGATCCGCTCCGGCTCCGCCGGCGAGGGTCGCATCACCCCCCGACCCGGCACCACCGGCGGACGCGGATCCGCATCCCGCACCTCGATCGCCACCGCCCGCTTGGGCCAAAACGACAACCGCACCGTGAACGTCCGCCACAACCAGTCCACATGCTGATCCGGCATCATCGCGTGCACCACGGCATTGGTCGCCAACTCCGAAGTGCACAACATCGCCTCGTCGGTCAGTTCGAGCAGGTTCCAGTCCGCCATGGCGGCCCACGTCAATGCCCGCGCTTCCTTCACGGCTGCCGGATGCGACTCCCACGCCCGCTGCCGAACCCACATCGGCTCCCACCCCGGCCCCCGAAGCACAGCCCCCAGCCACCGCTCCCCGGGGCTCACCCGCCCATCCGCCTCCGACCACGCCTCCGAAACGACGTCTCGCTCTTCCTTCTGCGGCGGCGGCTCCCGCCTGATCACATGCCGCAGACCCGTTCGTCCTGTTTGTGTTCCGGCCATGCAACGAGCATGGCCGGCCGAGATGTCCGTCATCAGCCCATGAAGGCGTACCTGCCATGGGTAGACTCGCCACATAGTGTGACGAAGCATGGACCAGGGGGTCACCGGTCGTGACACGTGACGTACTGCCGACCGCGCTACCGCGCCGAGTGCTCGACCGCGATGACGTGCGCCAAGCCCTGCGTGATCATGACTTCGGCACGGTCTTCCGGCCGGCGCGCAAGTACGGCGGGATCAGCTATCAAAAAATCGCCGACGCCTGCGACATCAAGCCCGACCGGGTCGGCACACTCGCCCGAGGGGAAGGGCGCATCACCACCGTCGAGAAGATCCGCCAGATTTCCGACGCCCTCCGCGTGCCGGGACTCATGGTCGGCATCGCGCCCCGGGAGTGGGAATCGCGCCGCGATGCTCTGCGCGGTGAAACGCCGACGCCCGTTCCGACTGTCCGCTCGATGGAAATCCCGTCGATCGACGACGAAATGGATTCCCTGGAATTGGGCCGTCGCGCTACGGCGAGCGACGTGGGCGACGAGACACTGATCCGCCTGGAAAACGCCTTCGACGCCTTGGCCGTCGACTACTCCAAGGTCCCCCCGCGTGACCTCCTTGTCCGGACGCGCCGCTATCTGTCCTACGCGACGCATCTTTTCGACGCGCGAAAGACACTGGCCGAGCATCGGCGGTTGGTGACCGTCGGAGGACGACTTGCTCTGATGGGGGCGACGCTGCAAATCGATCTCGGTAGGCAGGGTGCGGCGACGGCCGGTTTGAGGACTGCCGTGGATCTGGCCAAGCAGGCCGATCGGCCGGAGCTTGAGGCGTGGTGCTACGAGACCGATGCCTGGAGGGCTCTTGTGCAGGGGGACTACGCGCGGTCCCTGACCCTGTCCGGTGCGGCTCGAAGCCTTGCTCCCAAAGGGAGTTCGGTGGCCATCCAGGCAACCGCCCAAGAAGGGCGGGCATATGCCCGACTGGGTCGGTCGCGGGAAACCTACGACTCGATAGCGCGAGTCCACGGATTCGTATCGCACCTGCCGGCGACGAACCGTCCGGAGCATCACTACCATTACGACCCCGACAAATCGACGTCGTATACCGCGACCACGCTCTCCTGGCTGGGTGATCCGGCTGCCGAGGATTACGCCCGAGAGGTGATCGCCCGGCTCGCCCCCGCCCCGGGCACGAGATTGACCCGCCGGGCCGCGGTGGCACATCTCGATCTGGCCCTGATCCTGCTCACCCACGACCACCCCGACGAGGCATGCGATGTGGCCGGACAGGCAATCCGCTCCAAGCGCGTCGTGCCCTCCAGCCATTGGCGAGCCCTCGAAGTCGTGAAAGCGATCGAAAGCCATCGCCTGCCGGAAGCTGCGGACCTCAGGTCGGCATACGAGGAATTGAAGCTCTCCCAAACCACGACCACTTGATCGGGCCCACATCCAACGCAAGCACGCTCTACAACAGCATCCACCGCGCCGACGACGAACTGTTGGTCAACGCTCACATCCGGCGTCTCTATCGCCTGCAGAACGGCTCTCCCGTCCCGGAACCCGATCGACTCGGTACGGCGCACCAGGGATCCCCGGCTTCCCACTCCTCCTCAAGTGGCAAGTCGGGTTTGATCCTTTGGCTGAAGACCGGGAGATCGGGGGCATCGATGCTTTCCGCATGACATCGGCGCCATCACACACCGCAGCGATAGCGGTCCACGAGTTAACCAAGCGTTACGGCCGGACGACCGTGGTCGACGACCTCTCCTTCACCGTGCGGGCGGGCGTGGTGACCGGGTTCTTCGGCCCCAACGGCGCGGGCAAGACGACCGTGTTGAAGACGATCGTCGGGCTGGCCCGGCCGACCGCCGGTCACGTGTCCTTCCGGGGCGGGCCGGTGCCCTCCGACGCCCGGGCGCTGGGTGTGCACATCGAGCCGTGTGGGGCCCACCCCGGCCGGACCGCCCGCGCCCACCTCCGGGCTCTGGCGCTCCTGGCCGGCCTGCCGGCCGCCCGGGTCGACGAGGTACTGGAGACCGTCGGACTGGAGCAGGCCGCCGGACGGCGGGTCGGCAAGTACTCGTTGGGCATGCGACAACGTCTGGGACTGGCAACGGCGTTGCTCGGCGATCCGGAGGTCCTCGTCCTGGACGAACCGGTGAACGGCCTGGACCCCCAGGCCATCCGCCGCCTGCGCACGCTCCTGCGCGAACGCGCCGCGCGCGGTCGCACCACCCTGCTCTCCAGCCACATGCTCGGCGAGGCCGCGCAGACGGTCGACGACGTCGTCGTCATCGACAAGGGGCGCCTGGTCCACACCGGCCCGATCGGCGATCTCGCACAGGGCGCCCTCTCGGTACGGACCCCCGAACCCGAGCGGCTCTCAGCACTGGTCGAAAGCGCCGGCGGACGCGTCCGGCCCGCAGCCGCCGGCGGCCTGTGGATCGAGGCACTCCCGGCCGCGGAGGTCGCCCGCCTGGCCCTGCGCGAACGCATCCCGCTGGAGGAGATCACCTCGCGGACCGCATCCCTGGAGGACGTGTTCTTCGACCTGACCGAAGTTCCGAGCGAAACTCGGACGGAGGGCCGACGCGCATGAACCGGCTACTGCGAGGCGAGTTGCTCAAGACCCGCACCACCCGCTCGATCCACGCCTTCGTCGCCGGCGGAGTCGCATACACCGTGCTCAACGTGGTGATCATCGCCGTGGCGTCGGGCCGGCTGGACGAGGTGGCCGAGAAGGAGGAGGCCCTGTCCGGGCTGCCGGTCCTGTTGATGTTGTGGGGACTCGTCGGTGCGGCCGGCGAGTACCGCCACCGCACCGCCGCACCGGCCGCGCTGGTGGCCCGGCGCGACCGCGGCGCACTCCTGCTCGCCAGGATCGGCGCCTACGCGCTGACCGGTCTGCTGATCGGCGCACTGCTGGTCGCCGTCTCGGTCGCGCTCGCCCTGCCGCTGCTCGCCGACCACCCGGGAGCCGACCTCACCCCCGGCGAGGTCACCTCGGTCGCCGCAGGCAATCTGGCCGCCTTCGTGCTGTCTGCGATCATGGGTGCCGCCGTCGGCGCGATGGTGCGCAGTCCGGTCGTGGGGGTGGTCGTGGTGTTGCTGGTGAACTTCGCGGTACTCCCGCTGATCGCCGGCGTCGCCGAATCCGCCGCCAACTACACGCCGTTCGGAGCCGCCGCCGTGCTGGTCCGCTCGACGCACCACACGACGTTGTCGCCGGGTGCCGCCGCGCTGGTGCTGAGCGCCTGGGCAATCGTGCTGGTTGTCGCCGCCGTCGCCGGCGAACGTCGGCGCGACCTGGCGTAACCCGACATGTACGCGATATCCCGACCGGCACGAGCGGCGCGCCAGTGGATCCACGCGCGCCGCTCCGCGGTACTGGACGCCATCGTCGCGGTGGTGACCACCATCGTCGAACTCAGTCTGACCTTCGACGACTCGACACCCGTCCGGCCGCACCTCGTCGTACTCGTCGCCTGCACCGGTGTGCTTCTGCTCGCCCGACGGCGCGCGACGCTCACCGTGCTGCCGGCCGTCTGCGCAGTAGAGGCGCTGCTCGCGGCAACCGGCGGCAATCCCGGCGGGGCACCGGCATTGGTGGCCCTCTACACCGTCGCCGAACTGCGCGAGCGACGACTGTCGGTGGCCGCCCTCGTGCCGACGGCGCTGTTCCTGATGGTGGCGGACATCAGCTCGTTTCCCGTCACCGTCGGCGCTTGGGCCCTGGGCACCTACGCGCAGACCCGGCGCCGCTACACCGCCGCACTGGAGGAACGCGCGGCCCACCTGGAGCGCGAGCACGAGCAACTCTCGATCATCGCGGCCCAGCGCGAGCGCGCCGCGATCGCCCGCGAACTGCACGACATCATCGCCCACTCGGTCACCGTGACGCTGGTGGGCGTACGCGGCGCGCGCGACGTGCTGCGCACCGCGCCCGACGTGGCCGACGAC
This sequence comes from Embleya sp. NPDC005971, assembly GCF_040629175.1. Lineage (NCBI taxonomy): Bacteria > Bacillati > Actinomycetota > Actinomycetes > Kitasatosporales > Streptomycetaceae > Embleya > Embleya sp. NPDC005971. The sequence goes on from NZ_JBEXUX010000035.1 coordinate 55,302, forward strand.
ACGCTGGAGCGGGTCGAGACCAACGCCGAGCAGAGCCTGGCGGAGTTGCGCCGGATGTTGCTGCTGCTGCGCGAGCCGGACCAGGGAGTTCGGATGCGCCCGCAGCCCTCGCTGGCCCAACTGCCCACGCTGGTCGCCTCGTACGGTGAGGCCGGGCTGCCGGCGCGCCTGGAGATCACCGGCACGTCCCGACCGCTCGCAGGCGGCGTCGAGTTGTCGGTGTACCGCATCGTCGAGGAGGCACTGACCAACGTGCTCAAGCACGCCCGGCCCACCCACGTCGCGGTGACCCTCGACTTCGGCCGTACCCACCTGCACGTCGCGGTCGTCAACGACGGCGAGCCGGTATCCGAACCCTCCTCGGGTGGACACGGCATCGTCGGCATGCGCGAGCGGATCGGCGTCCTCGGCGGCGAGCTGGAGGCCCGGCCCGGCACGGACGGCGGGTTCCGGGTCGCGGCCCGGCTTCCCCTGGGGGACCCCACATGAGCGCCCGGAGCATCCGCCTGCTGATCGTCGACGACCAAGAGCTGATCCGAACCGGCCTGCGCCTGTTCCTCCAGACCCAGGACGACATGGTCGTCGTCGGCGAGGCCGAGGACGGCGACGAGGCGGTCGAACTGGCCGCCGCCCTGCGCCCGGACGTGATCCTCATGGACATCCGGATGCCACGCATGGACGGCGTCGAGGCCACCGCCCGATTGCACGCCGAGGGCATCTCACCGCCCCCGCGCGTGCTCATCCTCACCACGTTCGACCTGGACGAGTACGTCTTCGGCGCGTTGCGGGCGGGCGCCGCGGGATTCCTGCTCAAGGACGCCTCCCGCGCCCGCCTGGTGGAGGCGATCCAGGTGGTCCACGCCGGGGAGGCACTGCTCTCGCCCTCGATCACCCGGCGCCTGATCGAGAACTTCGCCGCCCGTACCGAACCGCTCCGGTCCCCGCCGGCGCTCCTGGCGGCCCTGACCCCGCGCGAACGAGAGGCCCTGTTCCTGGTCGCCCGCGGCCTCTCCAACAGCGAGATCGCCGCCCACCTGGTGGTCACCGAGGCGACCGTGAAGAGCCACGTGGGCAGCATGTTCGCCAAACTGGGCCTGCGCGATCGGGCCCAGGCGGTGGTGTTCGCCTACGAGCACGGCGTCATCGTCGCCGGCGAGGGCGGCCCGCCCGGACCGGCCTGACCACCAGACCCGTCCGCACCGGCCCGACGACGTCCCGGGACCACCCTGCTCCCGGGACGTCGTCGCGCACGCAAACGTCAGTCGGCCAGCGGCAGATAGACCCGGTTGCCCGCCGCCGCGAACTCCGCCGACTTGGCGCGCATCCCGGCCTCGGCGTCCACCTCGGCCGCCCCGGCCGCAGCCGCAGCGGCCCCGTCGCCGTGCTCGGCCCGGATGTCGTGCGAGATCCGCATGCTGCAAAACTTCGGACCACACATCGAGCAGAAGTGGGCCGTCTTGGCCGGCTCCGCCGGGAGCGTCGCGTCGTGGTAGGCCCGTGCGGTGTCCGGGTCCATCGCCAGGTCGAACTGATCCTGCCAACGGAACTCGAAGCGGGCGTCGGAGAGCGCGTCGTCCCACGCCTGTGCGCCCGGATGGCCCTTGGCCAGGTCCGCCGCGTGGGCCGCGATCCGGTAGGCGATCACGCCCGCCTTGACGTCGTCCCGATCGGGCAGGCCCAGGTGCTCCTTCGGCGTCACGTAGCAGAGCATCGCGGTACCCCACATGCCGATCATCGCCGCGCCGATCGCCGAGGTGATGTGGTCGTAGCCCGGCGCGACGTCCGTGGTCAGCGGGCCGAGCGTGTAGAACGGCGCCTCGTCGCAGATGCGTTGCTGGAGGTCGACATTCTCCTTGATCTTGTGCATCGGCACATGGCCCGGCCCCTCGATCATCACCTGCACGTCCATCGACCGGGAGATCCGGCCCAGTTCACCCAGCGTCTCCAACTCGGCGAACTGCGCCGCGTCGTTGGCGTCCGCGATCGAGCCCGGACGCAGTCCGTCGCCGAGCGAGTAGGTCACGTCGTACGCGCGCAGGATCTCGGTCAGCTCGGCGAAGTGCGTGTAGAGGAAGTTCTCCCGGTGATGGGCCAGGCACCACGCGGCCATGATCGAACCGCCCCGCGAGACGATCCCGGTCTTGCGCCGGGCGGTCAGCGGCACGTAGCGCAGCAACACGCCGGCATGCACCGTCATGTAGTCCACGCCCTGCTCGCACTGCTCGATCACGGTGTCCCGGTAGAGCTCCCAGGTGAGTTCCTCGGGCTTGCCGTTCACCTTCTCCAGCGCCTGGTAGAGCGGCACCGTGCCGATCGGGACCGGCGAATTGCGCACGATCCACTCGCGGGTGGTGTGGATGTCCTTGCCGGTGGACAGGTCCATCACGGTGTCCGCGCCCCACCGGATCGCCCACACCAGCTTGTCGGTCTCCTCCTCGATCGAGGAGGTCACCGCCGAGTTGCCGATGTTCGCGTTGACCTTGACCAGGAAGTTCTTGCCGATCACCATCGGCTCGATCTCGGGGTGGTTGATGTTCGCGGGCAACACCGCCCGTCCGGCAGCGATCTCGTCCCGGACCAGCTCGGGCGCCAGGCCCTCGCGGATCGCCACGAACTCCATCTCCGGGGTGACCAGCCCGCGTCGCGCGTAGGCGAGTTGGGTCACCGCCTCGGAGCCGGACGCGCGCCTGGGTCGGGCCCCGGCACCGGGCACCGCGAACCCGGCCGGCGTCAGCGCCCCGATCCGGCCGTCATAGCGCACGGTGTCGCCGCGCTCCTCGATCCAGGCCGCACGCAGCGCGGGCAGGCCGCGGCGCACATCCACCTCGAAGGCCGGGTCGGTGTACGGGCCCGAGGTGTCGTAGAGGCGAACCGTCTCGCCGTTGGTCAGATGCACCGTGCGTACCGGAACGCGCAGATCCTCGCGTGATCCGGCGACGTAACCGCGGTGGTGGGCGGGGGTGATCGGTCCGCTGGTGACCGTGTGCGCGCCGACCGGGTCGGCCGACGGGGCAGCGGGCAGCGAAGTGTCGTGCGAGGTCATGGAAAGGCTCCCTACGCCGGCATTACCCGGTCAGGTTCTGCGGTCGGCGCGGCCTCAGCGCCCTCTCAGCCCGGTGCCCCGAGCTCCCGTGTATCTCCGTGTGGTGCGCCCCCACCCTGGCACACCCCCGGCCGCACGACCAGCGCCGGGTTCAGCCGAGCGGGTCGCGCGGGTTTCGGCCGACCACCGCGGTGCGGGCGAGCACGACCATCCCGACCGTGACGCACAGCCCGACCACGCCCTTGACGATGACCCACAGGAAGGCCGAGAACAGCCAGATCAGCAACCAGCACAGCAGCACCAGTACGAGCGCGGGTACGCCGATGCGCACCCAGCGCGGCCATGTCTCCATCGTCCAACCCCCAGTCACGCGAACCCACGCGAGACGTGCACATCCGGGGAGCACATTCCCCGGGAGGACACGTCGTATCCGGGCAGGCGGTTCCGGGCCGGCCGGATGCGCCCGGACCGGCCCGGACGGGCTCAGACCGGCCAGCGCTCGCCGCGCCACGCGGCATCCCAGAACATCCACTCGTAGCGCGCCGTGGTGGTGAAGTGCTCGACCATCCGGGCCCGCTCGGTCGCCGAGATGTCCTCGCCGACGCGGTCGACCAGATCGAGCACCGCGCGCACCGTCGCCTGGAACTCCTCGGCGCCGTAGGTGGCGATCCAGCGCTCGTACAACTCGTCGGGCGAGCCCTTGGCCAGCAGGGCGTCACCCACTCGGGCGTAGATCCAGTAGCAGGGCAGCACCGCCGCGACGCCCTCGGCGAAGGAGCCGTTGTGCACGGTGGCGAGCAGGTAGCTGACGTACGCCCGGGTACTCGGCAACACCGGTTCGGTCGCGGTGGCGTCGGCCACCGAGCTGCCGAAGTCGACCATGAAGCCCTCGTGCAGCGAACGCTCGGCGGCGATCGCGCCGGCCGCGTCGCTCGCGAACTGCACGGTCGTCGCCTCGTCCGGCGCCTTGGCCGCGCACACCGCGAGCGCCTTGGCGTAATCGCGCAGGTAGTGCGAGTCCTGCACGACGTAGTGCCGAAACGCCTCGCGCGGCAACGTGCCGTCGGTCAGTCCGTGGATGAACGGGTGGTCCAGGATCGCCGCGTAGACGTCCTCGATCGCAGCCCAGAGTTCGTCGCGCAGCGCCATCAGGTGTACTCCCGGTCGTCGGATCCCGAGATCCGATCACTGGATCCCAAGGTCCGATTGTCGTACACGGGTCCGGGCCGCCCACAGGTGCGCCCGACGGCGTACCCGCCCGCTCACCCCTCCGGCGGCGAGAAGAACACCAGGACCCGCAGCGGTTCGGTGATTCGATGGAAGCGGTGCGGCACCTGCGCCGGTACGTAGACGACGCTGCCGCGCGCCACGGCGGTGGACTCCTCGCCGACGGTCAGCGTGGCCCGACCGCTGATCACCACGTACGCCTCGTCCTGGCCGTGCGGCTTCTGGGTGTCGGTCTCGCCGGGTTCGAGCGCGTACAGGCCCATCGAGAAGTTCCGCTCGCTGAGGAACTTCAGGTACGCACCGTTCTCGAACGCGCGCTCCGCGTCCAGATCATCGAGCCGAAAGACCTTCATGTGACCAACTCCTTACCGACACGGACACACTTTCTGCCGAGGCTCAAGCGGGAGGGACCACCCGGATGCCAGCATCAAGATATGAAAAGCCTGCTCATCAAACTGGTTGCCAACGCACTGGCCATCTGGTTCGCCAGCTGGGTCGTGTCCGGAATCGATCTCGCCGACGGCGCCTCGGCCGGCACCAAGGCCAAGACGATACTTTTCGTCGCCCTCATCTTCGGCGTCGTCAACGCCATCATCAAACCGGTGGTGAAGCTGTTCTCACTGCCCCTGTTCGTGCTGACCCTGGGCCTGATCACGTTCGTGATCAACGCGCTGATGTTGTGGCTGACCGAGGCGATCGCCAACAAGCTGGATCTCGACTTCCACATCGACGGCTTCTGGCCCGCCCTACTCGGCGCGCTGGTCATCGGTCTGGTGAGCTGGTTCCTGAGCATGATCCTGGACCGCGACTGACGGCCACGCGGTGATGGGCTCGGACCACGTTTCACGTGAAACAGGCAGCGAAGGAGTCGTGATGTCGGCCGAATGGAGCGACGGAACCCGGGCGGTCCGGGCCGGCAACCCGGGCCACGCGCCGGGCGACCCCTTCCTGCCCGGACCGGTCTTCGCCGGCACGTACCACCTGCCCGGCGAGGTGAAAGGTCCCTACCAGTACGGGCGTTACGCGAACCCGACCTGGGTCGGCCTGGAGGAGGCGATCGGCGCGCTGGAGGGGGCCGCCGACACCGTCACCTTCGCGTCCGGGATGGCCGCCGTCTCGGCCGTGCTGCTCGGCCTGACCGCTCCGGGCGATGTGGTGGTGCTGCCGTCGGACGGCTACCCGGCCACCCGCGCGGTCGGCGAGCACCTCGCCGCCCGCGGGATCACCGTACGGCTGGTGCCGACCGCCGACGCCGCCCTGGAGCAGGCCCTGACCGGCGCCGACCTGGTGTGGTTGGAGACGCCGAGCAACCCGGGGCTGGACGTGTGCGACATCGAGCGGATCGCGACGCTCGCCCACGCGCGGGGCGCCCTGGTCGCCGTCGACAACACCCTGGCCACCCCGCTGGGCCAACTCCCGCTCGCGCTCGGCGCCGACATCTCGGCGGCGAGCGGCACCAAGGCGCTGACCGGGCACAGCGACGTACTGCTCGGCTACGTCGCCTGCGCGAGCGCCGAACTCGCCGCCCGGGTGCGTTCCTGGCGCTCGCTCACCGGCGCGGTCCCCGGGCCGATGGAGGCCTGGTTGGCCCATCGGTCGTTGTCCACCCTCCAGTTGCGGGTGGACCGGCAGGCGATCAACGCGCTGGCGATCGCCCGGGCACTGCGCGAACGCACCGACGTCGCGAACGTGCGCCACCCCGCGCTCGAAGGCGATCCGGCCTACGATGTGGCCACCCGTGGGATGCGGCGGTTCGGCTGTGTCGTGGGCTTCACGCTCGCCGACGCGGACACCGCTCGCCGGTTCCTGGGTGCGCTCGAACTGGTCGCCGACGCCACCAGCTTCGGTGGGGTGCACAGCATGGCCGAACGACGCGCACGCTGGGCCGGCAACGATGTACCGGAGGGATTCGTCAGGTTCTCGGCCGGTTGCGAGGACACCGCGGATCTCGTCGCGGACATCCTGCGCGCCCTGGACTCCACCTCCCCGGGCTGACCTGCGACTTCGGGCAAGATCACGTGAGGTCCCCGACTCTCGGGAGTGGTCGGGGGACACGAGACGGGGGACCCGTGGACCTGACGCTGTTGCGCACTTTCCTGGCCGTACATCGCGCGGGTTCCTTCACCCGGGCCTCCGCGTCGCTCGGGCTCTCGCAGCCGGCGATAACCGCGCAGATCCGCACCCTGGAAAAGCAGGTCGGCAAACAGTTGTTCGAGCGGCTGCCGCGCGGCGTGGCGCCCACCGGCCCCGCCGACGAACTCGCCCGCCGGCTCGCACCGCACCTGGACGCGATCGAGGAGATCGCGGCCCGCGAGGTGCGTGGTGTGGACCCGCTGCGGCGCACCGTGCACCTGGGCGGCCCGACCGAACTGACCGCGCTGCGCGTGTTGCCCTCGTTGGCCGATCTGGTCCGGCGCGGCCTGCGGTTACGGGTGACCCTGGGCCCCGGCGAGGTATTGCTCACGGGCCTGGCGGCGGCCCGGCACGACCTGGTGATCTCCGATGTGCGACCGCGGGCCCGCGGCATCGTGGGCACGCCGCTCACCGACGAGGAGTACGTGCTGATCGGCGCGCCGCACTGGGCCGCGCGGCTGCCGCAGACCCGGATCCTGGCCCAGGGGCCGGCCGCGCTGGAGGGGGTGCCGCTGGTCGGCGAGGCCGAGGAACAACCGCTGATCCGGCGCTACTGGTCGACCGTGTTCGACGCGAAGCCCACCGCGCCGGCGGCGGTCACCGTGCCCGACCTGCGGGCCGTGCTGGAGTGCGTAAGCGCCGGGCACGGGATCGCGGTGCTGCCGCGCTACCTGTGCGCCGAGGCGCTGGACCGGCGCGCGGTGGTCGCCCTGCTGGATCCCGAACTGCCGCCGCTGCACACGATGTTCCTCGCGGTTCGGGAGGGCACTTTGAGCCAACCGCACATCGCGCATCTGCACGGCGAGCTGATCGCGCGCGCCGCGCGCTGGTCGTGATCCCGAACGTGGCGCCGCACAGGCATAAACCACCCGTCCGACCGGAAAGGGAGACTTCAGACGGGGGTAACGTCAGGCAAGAAAGCAGAGGGCACCGACGATGCGTTCAGTGGTGAAGCGGACGGCACGCGCGATCCTGCTCGACGACGAGGACCGGATGGTGCTGATCAAACGCACCAAGCCGGGCAGCCCCCCGTACTGGATCACCCCCGGCGGCGGCGTCGAACCCGAGGACACCACGGTGGCCGAGGGGTTGCGCCGCGAGGTGTTCGAGGAACTCGGCGGCAAGATCGGCCGGCCGGTGCCCGCGTTCGTGGACACCGTGCCCGAGCCCGGCGGGGTCAAGGTCCAGCACTTCTTCGCGTGCCGGCTCGAATCGATGGACCCCGCGCTGCGGCACGGCCCCGAGGTGGACGAGCCGAACGGCGAGTACGACATCGTGCGGGTGCCCTTCACCCCCTCGGGGCTGGCCTCGGTGGGCCTGGTGCCGGCGAGCCTGGCCGCCTACCTGCGGGCCAACATCGAGGGCATCCACACCCTGCTCGCCAACGACCTGGGCTAGCGGATCCCGGGACGCGGTGCTCAGCCGCGTCCCGGCCGGACCATCCCCGACTCGTACGCGATCACCACCAGTTGTGCCCGATCGCGGGCACCGAGCTTGACCATCGCCCGGCTGACATGGGTCTTGGCGGTGAGCGGCGAGACGAACAGGTGCTCGGCGATCTCGTCGTTGCTCATCCCGGCCGCGACCAGCGAGAGCACCTCGCGCTCGCGGTCGGTGAGCGCCTCCAGCCGATCCGGCGCGGCCACCTTTGGCTCGGGCTGGGACAGGAAGCGGGCCACCAGCGCACGGGTGGCGCCCGGCGAGAGCAGCGCGTCGCCGGTGGCGACGGTCTTGATCGCCTTGAGCAGGTCCTCGGGGTCGGTGTCCTTGACCAGGAAGCCGCTGGCCCCGGCGCGCAGTGCCTCGAAGACGTACTCGTCGACCTCGAACGTGGTCAGCACGAGCACCCGCACCCCCGCGAGGTCGTCGTCGCGGACGATCCGGCGGGTGGCCTCCAGGCCGTCCATGCCGGGCATCCGGATGTCCATCAGGACCACGTCGGGGCGGGTCTCCAGGGCCAGGGCCAGGGCCTCGGCGCCGTTCGCCGCCTCGCCGACCACCTCCAACCCGGGGTCGCTGCCGACCAGCACCTTGAAGCCCGACCGGACCAGCAACTGGTCGTCCGCGATCAGTACGCGCACCGTCATGAGGAATCTCCGTTTCGACGCGCGAGCAGCGCGTCCTTGTGGTGCGGCAACACCGCGTGTACCGAAAAGCCCCCGTGCGGGCCGGGACCCACCGCGAGCGAACCGCCCACGGCGACCGCCCGTTCCCGCATGCCGAGCAACCCGTGTCCGGTGCCGTCGGCCTGCTTGCCCGGTTTCGTCTTGGGATTGCCCCGACCGTCGTCGAGCACGTCCACCTCCACCGCGTGTTCGCCGTAGACCACCCGCACGATCGCCGACGCGCCGTCGCCGCCGTGCTTCATCGCGTTGGTGAGCGACTCCTGGACGATCCGGTAGAGCGCGAGGCCGACCGGCGCGGACGGGGTCCGCGCGTCGCCGGACTCCTCCAGGAGCACCGGCAGGCCCGCATTGCGATAGGACGCCACCAGGGCGTCCACGTCCTCGACGCCCGGGGTCGGCTCGGTGGGCAGGTCGTTGTCGCCGTCCTGGCGCAGTACACCCAGCGTGGTGCGCAGCTCGGCCAGCGCGTCCCGGCTGGCCACCTTGATGTGCACGAGCGCCTCCCTGGCCTGCGGCACGTCCCGGTCGATCACGTGTGCGGCCACGCCCGCCTGGATGTTGATCATCGCGATGCTGTGCGCGACCACGTCGTGCAGCTCGCGGGCGATCCGCATGCGTTCGGCGGTGACCCGGCGGCGGGCCTCGTCCTCGCGCTCGTGCTCGGCGCGGGCCAGCCGGGCCTGTACCTCCGCCCAGTAGGCCCGCTTGGCGCGAACCGCCTCGCCGATCGCGACCGGCAGGTACATCCAGATCCCGGAGAGGTACTTCTCCGGGGACAGGAAGCCGTCCGGGGTCAGACCTATCCGCATCCCGGTGTGCACCACCGCGACCGCCGAGGCGATCAGCACCGAGCGGCGCAGTTGCCCGTTGGCGGCCACCGTGTACAGCGCGACCATGGTCGGGATCAGGATCGGCCCGTCCAGGCCGTCGGCGGCCAGGTAGAACACCTGACCCGCCTCGGTCAGCGCCAGCACCGTGAGCGGCCAGCGCAGCCGGCCCAGCAACACCAGGCAGGTGATGCCGGCGATGGTCAGGTTGAGCGCGTTCGGGTGCCCGGTGTTGTGCTCCCTGGTGGACCCGCCGAGCGAACCGCCGATCACGCACAGCAACATCAGCGCGACCAGCAGCACCTCGCCGACCCACGTGCGGCAGGGCAGCCAACGCGCGACGACCTTGGGCACCGGCAGGAACGAGGGCGGCTCGCCCGACTCGCTCTGGCGCGAACCGCTCGCGGACGCGGGAAGGCCCCGCACGGCGACTCGCGCGGGGCCTTCCTTGGCCATCCCTACTCCCTCGGGTACTACCTGATCACCGGTCCCCGGCCAGCACCGGCTCCCGATCCCGATCGCCCCGGGCCACCGGCCCGGACGCCCGATCGGCGTGTCCGGGCCACCACGCGGCATGCCCGATCAGGGCGGTCACCGAGGGCACCAGGAACATCGACATCACGAACGCCGAGATGCAGATCCCGACCGAGACCGCGAAGCCCATCTGGGTCATCATGTCGATGCCCGCCATCATGAGCGACGCGAACGTCCCTGCCAGGATGACACCCGCGGCGGCGATCGAGGGACCCGCGTGCTCGACGGCCAGGGCCGCGGCCCGTTTCGGCTCGTTGCCCTCCTTCGCCTCCTCGCGCAATCGGGCGACCATCAGGATGTTGTAGTCGGTGCCGATGGCCACCACGAACATGTAGATCATCACCGGCAGCATGAACATCACGCCGGAGTTGCCCATCAGCGTCTGGAAGACGAAGACGGTCGCCCCGATGGTCGAGATGAAGCCCAGGACCACCGCCAACATCAGGTACCACGGGGCCACCACGCTGCGCAGCAGCAGGCCCAGCACCAGTGCGATCAGCAGACCGGCGACCGGGAAGATCACCGACAGGTCGCGGTTGGTCGCCGAGCGGATGTCGGTGAAGGAGGCGGTCTGGCCGCCGACCATCGCCTTGGTGCCGTCGGGCTGGTGGTCGTGGACGAAGTCGCGCAGCGGGGCGATGGTGTCCAGCGCCTTGTTCGCGAACGGGCTCTCCTTGAGCACGATCGCGATCTCGGCGGACATCCGGTCGTCGCTGACCTTGACGTGCGAGTTCTCGTCGGGGCCGCCGGCGCCGTTCAGGTCACCGATGCCCTCGACGCCCTTGAGCGAGAGCGCGAACCGCTCGGCCGCGCCCTTGTCGATCGGCTGACCGTTCTTGCTCTTGAGGTAGATCTGCGTGGGGTTGAGCGTGCCCGCGGCGAAGTCGAGCTGCATGTCCTTCATCGCCTTGGCCGACTCGGTGTCCCCGGGCAGCTGGCCGAACTGGTCGTAGTCGGCCTTGAAGTTCAGCGCGCCGGCCGCGAAGGCGAGCATGATCACGCCGGAGACCACGGCCACCGCGAGCGGCTTGCCGCCGACCAGGCCGCCGATCCGGTGGAACGCGGTGCCCTTGGGCTGGTGCTGCCAGGTCTTGGACGGCCAGAACACCTTGGGGCCGATCAGCGAGACCACGGCGGGCACCAGGGTCAGCGCGGCGACCGCCATCACGATCACCGCGATGGCCAGGCCCGGGCCCATCGACTTGAACGCGCCGAAGGTGGCGAGCAACATCGCGCCGAAGGCGATCACGACCGCGCCGGCAGCCGAGGCGATGGCCTCGCCCACCCGCTCGACCGAGACGATCATCGCCTGCTTCTTGTCGTCGCCCGCGCGCAACCGTTCCCGGTAGCGGAAGAGCAGGAAGAGGATGTAGTCGGTGCCGATGCCGAACAACACCACGATCAGGATCGTGTTGAGCGACTGGTCCACCTGTAGGCCGGTGGCCTTGCCGACGATCGCGATCACCGGCGACGCGACCATCGACACCAGCGCGACCATGACCACCGGCAGCAGGGCGGCGATCGGGCTTCGGTAGATCGCCAGGAGCAGCACGATGATCAGCACGATCGTGACGATGCCGACGATCGCCTCGGCCTTCTTGAAGGCGTCCTCGTTGTCGACGTTGATCGCCACGCCGCCGGTGAAGCCGAGCTTGAGGTCGCTGCCCTCGACCAGTGGCTTGGCCTTGTCGCGCAGCTCCTTGAGCGCCTCGTTGACGAACTTGTCCTGCTGATCGCCCTTGATGTACGCGGTGGCCAGCGCGATCCGGTCCTTGGCGTCCCCCGCCTCGACCTTGCTGACATGCTCGACGCCGGCCGCGCCGAGCCGGCCGCTGATCTCCTTGACCCGGTCCTTGTCGGCCGGGGTGAGGTTCTTGCCGTCACCGCGCTTGAAGACCAGCAGCGCGGTCTGCTCGGTGGACTGGGGGAAGGCCTTCTCCGCGAGTTTCTGGGCCTGCACGGACTCGTACTTGTTGGGCAGGAAGCTCGCCTGGTCCTGGTTGGTCAGATCGCTCAGTTTCGGCGCGAACATGACCAGGGCGACCGCGGCTATCAACCAGGCCGCGATGACCTTCCAGGGGTTGTGGACGACGAGCCTGCCGAGTCGTCCGAACATCGAAGTCTCCTCGGTTGCGTACGCGATCCCGCGGTGTGATCAGCCCCCGAGCACTGCTTGTGATCGAATTCACAAGGCACCGATCGCCGCACGAGCCGAGAGAACGCTGGTGGTGTCAGCCTCGAAGGTAGGCAAGGCCGAACAGGCACTTCAATGGAAAACAGGGCTCGCGGCACAAGTTCCGCCCCGGGGACTACAGGGCCGCACCGCCCTCGCAGACGCCGACCCCGCGGTGTACTCCAACGGGAGTATCGGAAGTTCGTGCGCAGGGATGAACGGCACAAGGCGGGGTCGCAACGACGCGAGCCGGGGATCGTACGAAGGCGCGACAGTGCGCGCCAAGCGCACGCCCAACGAAACCCAAGCGGCCCGCACCATGATCGAACACGTGCGGCGGGCCCGGACAACCCCGTGATCGGGTCCGCCGCACCGGGAACGGTTCGGAGCCTTCCGAGGGGGGAGGGGCTCCGGGCCGAGCTCCCCGCCGTCGCCGCCGCCGAACCCCCACCACGCCCGTCGCCGCCCACCGGGACGGGGGCGTCCGGTGCGCGGCGACGGGCGCGGGGGGCGGAGAACCAGGGCGTGTCCCAGTCCTCTCCCGTGGCCGGCCGCGTGACCTCCCCGGCCTCGCTTCGACAAGTCTGCGTGCGCGCCGTACCGCGAACACTGCGCCGAACCCCCGAACCGGGGTGGGCCCAGCCCCACCCGATCGACGGCGGCCATATCGTGTGCCCATGGCGCAGCCCGCGGTGCACCCCAGCCCCGAACCGGCCCACCGCCCGATCGCGGCCAAGCTGCGCGCCCCCCCGACCGCTGACCCCGGTGGTGCCGCGCCCACGCGTGGACGCACTGCTGCGAGCCGCGGTGGACCGCTCCTTCGTGGTCTTCCTCGCCGGCCCCAGCGGCATCGGCAAAACCGTCGCACTGACCCGCTGGGCGGCCGGCGCGACCGGGCCGGTGGCCTGGGTGACGCTCGACAACCGGGACAACGACCCGCGACGACTGTGGCCGCACGTGGCCGCGGCCCTCGGCCGGGCGACCGGCGATCCCGGCCTGGAGAGCGCCATCGAGGGCCCGGACCCCGGCAGCGACGCATACGTCGCGGCCCTCGCCGACCGCATCGTCGCGCACAAACCGCACGAGCCGCACGAGCCGCGCGGCCCGCTCGACACCCGACCCGTCCTGATCCTGGACGAGTACGAACACATCGTCGAACGCGACATCCACGACCGCCTCGACCTGCTCACCCGCATCTGCGCCGACCGACTCACCCTGGTGATCGCCGCGCGCAGCCGCCCGCCGATCCCGGTCGAACGCCTCGGCCCGGCCGGACGCCTGGCCGTGCTGTCCTGGACCCAACTGCGCTTCGACCACGACGAAGCGCACGAGCTGTTCACCGACGGATACCGACTGGACCTCACCCACGACGACACCCGGGAGTTGCTCGCCGCGACCGACGGATGGGCGAGCGGGCTCACCCTGGCCGCGATCCGGCTGCGCGACGGCGCGGCACCCGACGCGGTGGTGGCCGCCCTCCACCGCGGCGACCCCACCACCACCGACTACCTCCTCGACCACGTCTGGCGCGAACTCGACTCGGAAATGCGGGAGTTCGTCCTGGAAACCGCAGTCCTGCCCCGGTTCACCGTGCCGCTGGCCGACGCCGTCCGAGGACGCACCGACTCCGCCGACTTCGTCGACCGGCTGCGCCGGGACGGACTCTTCCTGGCCGACACCGACGGCGTACTGCACTATCAGCGGCTGTTCCGCCGCTCACTGGCGCAACGCCTGGACACCGGCGACCCGGAACGCGCCGGTCGACTGCACCGCAGAGCCGCGCACCGGCACGCCCGACACGGCCGGCCCGAGGAGGCCGTCGAGCACGCACTCGCGGCCCGCGACCACCACCTCGCGGCCGACCTGCTCGACCGCCACTTCGACCACTGGTTCGCCGCCGGGCACCTGGTCACCCTGGAACAGTGGCTCGGCGCACTGCCCGACGAGGCCATCGTGCTCGCCCCCCGCCTGCACGAACGCGCGCTGAACCTGTGGTGCTCGCTCGGCCGCTTCGACGAGCGCGACCGCTGGGACCGGGCCCGCCGACCCGGCACCGAGCGCGAACTCCACGCCGCGAACGCGTGGCGGTTGTGCCTGCCGCGCGAACGGGGCGACTTCGGGTCGGCACTGCGCCGCAGTCGAGCCCTGTTGGCCGCCGACGAACGGACCCTGGGCATCGTCTGGACCCAGATCCGGATCTCGGTCGCCCGAACCCTGTTGCTCGCCGGCCGACTCGGCGAGTGCGTACGCCTGCTCACCGAGATCGAGACCGCCCGCACCGATCCACCACCCCCCGCACCGCTGCGGGTCACCCTGCACGGCCTGTCCGGCCTCGCGGCGCACCTGGCCGGCGACTCGGCCGGCGCCCGCCGGCGCGCCGCCGAGGTGGAGCGGGCGCTGGCCGAATGCCGCAACCGACCGCGCCCGCGGGCCGTGCCGGAGACCGTCATCCTGCGCGCGCTGCTCGCCCCGGACCCGACGCCGGCCCGGCCGGGCGACACCCCCGACGGCCCGGACCTGCTCGCCGCACTGATCGACGCCGACCCCGGTCTGGGCAACGATCGTTCGATGGCCGTGTTCGCCTCACTGCTCCTGGCCCGCACACTCGGCGAGCGCGGCGACCACACGGCGGCCCGCCACCGGCTCGCCGCCGCCGACACACTGCTCGCCCGATGCCCGAACCCACTGGGCCTGATCGACCTGCGCGACGCGGTGGCAGCCGAGAACCACGTCCACCCCGACGGCCCGGACCCGATCGGCCTCCACACCGCCGAACCGGGCCGCGAGCCACTCAGCGAACGCGAGTCGACCATCGCCCAATACCTGCGCAGCGACCTCACCCTGCGCGAGATCGCGGCCGACCTGTACATCTCGATCAACACGATGAAGACGCACACCCGGCACATCTATCGCAAACTCGGCATCACCGGCCGACACGACCTGCTCACCCCGGGGCTCGGGCGGATCACCCCCTCGCCCACCCCCACTCACCCCTGATCCGCGGCCAGGCTGGAGCCGTACCCGACCACGACGACCTCCCCAGGAGTGCACATGTTCGTCACCGGCCCCAGCGCACTCGCCGCGACCGACACCACCACGACCGTCCGCGAACTGCGCGACCGCACCGAGATCCTGGACGCGTTGTTGCGCTTCGGCCTCGGCTTCGACCTCCAGGACCGCGCGCTGTTCCGGACCGCCTTCACCCCGGACGCGGCCTTCGACTTCCGCCCGGTCGCCGCCGAACTCGGCCTGGACATACCGGTGATGGTTGGCATCGAGGCGATCGAGGCGGTGCACTTCAACCCGCGGGTGCGGCTGGACACCTCGCACACGATCACCAACGCGCGCATCGAGGTCACCGGCGACCGGGCCCGGCTGACCGCCCTGGTCGAGGCCCAACACCTCCCCACCGGCGACCACACCCGCCACCTGCTCCTGAAGAACCGCTACGCGGTGGACCTGCTCCGCACCGACACCGCCTGGGCCATGCACCACCTGTACGTCGAGAACATCTGGCACACCGGCGACCCGAACGTCCTGACCGGCAACTGACCCCACCCGGCCCCACCGCGGCTTCGGCTCAGCTCTGCGCCATGTCCACGAAGCGCGAGTAATGCCCCTGGAACGCCACGGTGATCGTCGCCGTCGGGCCGTTACGGTGCTTCGCCACGATCAGGTCCGCCTCCCCCGCGCGCGGCGACTCCTTCTCGTAGGCATCCTCGCGATGCAACAGGATCACCATGTCGGCGTCCTGCTCGATGGAGTTGTGGACGCTGATCCCGTTCGCGATGAAGTTGTGTGTGCCGAGCACCGTGGCGTCGTAGACCTCCTGCTCGCCGAGACTCTCGATCTCGGTGACCCGGTCCCAGAACACGTCGCTGGTCGCGAGGAGTTCCAGCTCCGCCTCCGCCAACACGGCCGCGACCTCGGCGAGCCCGGTCCTGCTCGGCGCCGCCTGGTACCGGGCCGTGCCGTAGGACGTGGAGCCCGGCACGGCCCGGGAGGCACCGGTGGACGTGTCGCGGTCCCGCATGGCCGTCTCGACGGCAGCCCGGACCTCACGCGGCACGGTGTCGAGGTTGCTGTTCGCCAGGACTGCGTCGAGCCGGGTCAGGGCCTTCGACACGGACTCCCCTCGGGCACCGTGTACGCCGACATCGGTCAGGAAACGACGCCGGTCCTCGACCCCGGGGATGTCCACCGTCCATCCCGGTCGCCCCTTCGTGTCGCCCACGCGGCGCAGCCGGGAGCGAACGTCGACGCGCAGGAGCAGAAGTTGGAGATCGCGGGCGAGACGCTCGCTCGTGCTCGCGTAGTCGACGCGAACCGCACCCGACGCCGCGACCGTCACCGAGCCGTCGGCGGCCCACAGGTGCCGCAGGAACAGCCGCACCTGCTCGTCGGGCAGCCCGAAGACCTCCTCGGGCAGGAACTTCTCGTGCGACCGCCCGTCGTCCGACACACCGCCGTCACCCAGGAGGTGCGCGGCCATGACCACCTCCGCCCGCGGCCGGGCAGCCCGACGCGTGGGAGCGTCCAGACGTCGGGGCACCGCGACCCGGGCACCGACCGTCAGTTCCCCCAGCGCCTTCCACCCGTCGTAGGTCTGGAAGGGGTGGTTCGCGGTGGCCTCGATCTCCCGCCCGGATGCCAACCGCAGCCGGAAGACCTCCTTGACCCCGCTGGGGAAGACATGCGTCATGGTGCGCGAGACGAGCCTCAGGTGCTCGTCCAGGGACCAGACGGGAATGTCCCGCTCACCCGTCGCCAACAGCTCGCCCATGGAGACCTCGGCACCGGTGTCGGCTCGCAACACCCGGGTCGCCGCCGTGACACAACCGGACTCACGCAGGTCGGAGACCATCGGCTTCTTGTCCGTGCGCTGTTCCGGGCCACGGTTGAGCTGGGACATCGCGACCACCGGGACCTCCAGCTCCTTGGCCAGGAGCTTGAGGTTTCGCGACATCTCGGAGACCTCCTGCTGGCGGTTCTCCGCCCGGCGCGAGCCGCCCGACTGCATGAGCTGGAGATAGTCGATGATCACCAGCCGCAGATCGTGCTTCTGCTTGAGTCGCCGACACTTGGCCCGGATCTCCATCATCGACAGGTTCGGCGAGTCGTCGATGTACATCGGCGCGGCGGTGACCTCACCCATCTTGCGGGAGAGCCGAGTCCAGTCGTCATCGGTCATGCTCCCCGACCGCATGTGATGCAACGCAACCCGCGCCTCCGCCGAGAGCAGGCGCATCATGATCTCGTTACGGCCCATCTCCAGCGAGAAAATCACACTGGCAAGACCATTTTTGATCGAACAAGCGCGAGCAATGTCCAATCCAAGCGTTGATTTACCCATGGCCGGGCGCGCGGCGATCACGATCATCTGGCCGGAGTGGAGGCCGTTGGTGAGGGAGTCGAGGTCGGTGAAGCCGGTGGGGATGCCGGACATCTGGCCGCCGCGCGAGCTGATCGCCTCGATCTCGTCGAGGGCGCCCTCCATGATGTCGGCCAGCGGCGCGTAGTCCTCGGTGGTGCGCTGTTCGGTGACCTTGTAGACCTCGGCCTGGGCGTTGTTGACGATGTCGTCGACCTCGCCGTCGGCCGCGTAGCCCATCTGCACGATCCGGGTGCCCGCCTCGACCAGGCGCCGCAGCACCGCCTGTTCACGCACGATCCGGGCGTAGTACTCGGCGTTGGCGGCCGTGGGCACCGAGGAGATCAGCGTGTGCAGGTACGGCGCGCCGCCCACCCGGCCGATCTCGGTGCGCTTGGTCAACTCGGCGGCGACGGTGACCGCGTCGGCCGGTTCGCCCCGCGCGTACAGGTCCAGGATGGCGTTGTAGACGAGTTCGTGGGCGGGCCGATAGAAGTCGATCGGCTTGAGGTTCTCCACGACGTCGGCGATCGCGTCCTTGGACAACATCATGCCGCCGAGCACCGATTGTTCGGCGGCGATGTCCTGGGGCGGGGTTCGCTCGAATCCCTCGCGGGCCGGTTCGGGCCTGGCCTCTTCGAACTCGGAGACGCTCATGCCCGGGGTCTCCTTTCACAAAGGCTCGCGCGAGGTGGCACCGCAGTACACCGTGTCCTTCATACGCCACACGGCCGACAGATCCGCCGCGCGACGCGGCGTGCGGCCCTTCACCGTACGGGTGGACCCTGGGACCGCCAAGACGGTCATACACAGGGCCTGTGGATAACTGTGGACAACCTGTGGAGAGAGGCGGGTCGAGCTGTGCACAAGCTGTGCGCAGTCGGCCGCCAACGCTTCGCAATCATGTCCACAAACCGGCTCTGACCTGCGATTTCTCTATCCACCGGCTGTGTATGTGAAAAACTGTTGGGCGAATCATGCGGCTATCGCCCCACGTGTGCACCCGCGTACGCCCCGCGCTCGCCGGTAATACCCAGGAGCGCATTGTGACCCTTACCTGTGGATGACTACGGTGGACGCGTGCCGCCCACGGTCCCGTCCCCACCCCCCGAACCGCCCACCTCGCCACCGCCCGCCGCGGCGCACCCCGCCGACCACACGCAGCGTCGCGCCCACGACCGCGACATCCTGCGCCTGGCCGTCCCGGCCTTCTTCGCGCTGGTCGCCGAACCGCTGTTCGTGCTCGTCGACTCGGCGATCATCGGCCGACTCGGCACGCCCCAGTTGGCCGGCCTCGGCGTCGCGGGCACGATGCTGACCACCCTGGTCAACCTGTGCGTGTTCCTCGCCTACGCGACCACCGCCGCGGTCGCGCGGCTGATGGGCGCGGGCGACCCGCGCGCCGCGATCCGCCAGGGCCTGGACGGCGTCTGGCTGGCCGCGCTGCTGGGCGTGGTGCTGCTGGTGGTCGGCCTGGTCGGCGCCCCGTGGATCGTCTCGGCGTTCGGCGCCTCGGACAGCGCGGCCCCGCACGCGGTGACCTATCTGCGGATCGGCTCGCTGGGCATCCCGGCCATGCTGATCGTGCTCGCCGCCACCGGCGTGCTGCGCGGCCTCCAGGACACCCGGACCCCGCTCGTGGTCGCGGTGCTGGGCTTCGGCGCCAACCTGCTGCTCAACCTGGGGTTCGTCTACGGCCTGCACTGGGGCATCGCCGGATCCGCGTGGGGCACCGTGCTCGCACAGACCGCGATGGCCCTGGTCTACCTGGTCACCGTCGTCCGCGGCGCCCGCCGGCACGGCGCGGCGCTGCGCCCGGACCCGGCCGGCATCCGCGCCTCCGCCTCGGCCGGCGCACCGCTGTTCGTACGCACCGTCAGCCTGCGCGCCATCCTGATCGTGGCCACCGTGGCGGCCACCCGGATGGGCGACACCTCGATCGCCACCCACCAGGTCGCCTGGCAGATATGGACGTTCCTGGCCTTCGCGATGGACGCCCTGGCCATCGCCGCACAGGCGATCGTGGGCCGGGCCCTGGGCGCCGGGGACGCGCGCGGTGCCCGTGCGGCGACCCGCCGGATGCTGGTGTGGGGGGTGTGGACGGGCGTGCTGTTCGCGATCGTGGTGGTCGCCGCGCGCCCGCTGTACATCCCGCTGTTCAGCACCGACCCGGCGGTGCGCGACCTGCTGGCCGGCACGCTGCTCGCGGTCGCCGCCCTCCAGCCGCCGGCCGGCGCGGTGTTCGTACTGGACGGGGTGCTGATCGGCGCGGGCGACGGCCGCTACCTGGCCCTGACCATGCCCATCGTGCTGGCCGCCTTCTGCGCGGCGCTGGGCACCGTGCTGGCCCTCGGCGGCGGCCTGATCGCCGTGTGGTGGTGGGCGATCGGCACGTTCATGGTCAGTCGCGCGCTCCTGCTCGGCAGGCGAGCGTACGGCGACGCCTGGCTGGTGACCGGCAGGCGCTGACGCCCGCGCGGCCGAGAGCCGTCCCGTCGGCCGCGCGGACGGGACGGCGACGCCTCACGCCCCGACGACCTGGTAGCCCGCCTCCACGACGGCCGCGCGCACCGCGTCCGGGTCCACGGGCTGCTCGGAGGTCACGGTCACCAGACCCGAGGCCAGCTCGACCTTGACGTCGGTCACGCCCGACACCTCGGAGACCTCCTCCGTGACGGACGAGACGCAGTGGCCGCAGGTCATCCCGCTGACGGTGAAGGTGGCGGTGCTCATGACGGTGATCCCTTCGTCGACACGAGGACCATGATCGGCCCCACAACGACGAATTTATACCCCCCAGGGGTATGGGCGCAAGTCATCGAACTCACTCGTTCGAGCGATTCACCCCCCACCGAACCCGCCCCGGACCCGCACCCGGCAATCCGGCCCCGCCCGGCCCTCAGTCCGTCAACCGCGCCGAACGCACCGGTTCGACCACGGGCCGCCCGACCCGGAACACCGCGAGCGGCACGGCCTCCACCATGCCCGCCAACTCCCCGGCGGTCCGCGCACAGTCGATCACCTGGCTGAGCGGATGCGTCGCGTAACCGTGCCGGGCCAGCGTCAACCAACAGCGCAACAGCCCCCGCCCCGCCTCCAACAGCTCCACCGGCCCCACCACCCCGCCCGGCGCGGTCACCACCAGCACACTCCCGTCGTACCGCAACAACCCCCGCGACGCCGCCGCCAACCCCCGCGCCAACCCGACCCGCCGCAACACCCGATACACGGCCGGGCGCAGCACCGCGTGCAGCGCCCGCTCCTCGAACCGGGACAGCGCCAACGCCCGCCCGGTCAACCCGTCCCGCGGCTGCGGCCGACCGGCCGGCACCGGCCGCAGCCGCAACCAGTCGCGCAACTCGGCGACCAGCGCCGGATCCGCGAACAACCGGCGATCCGCCTCGTCCGACAACGGCGCCAACGCCCTGGTATCACCCCGCCACAGACCCGCCGACCCGGCGAACGCCGCCGTCGCCTCGGCCAACAACGAATCCGGCAGCGTCCCCGGCGCGTACGCCCCACGCGCACTGCGCCGCCCCGCCAGGTCCGCCGCGCCGAACAGGGTCGGATAACACTCGTCCGCCCGCACGAACCGGGCCACTTCGCCCTGCTCCGGCGCGGCACCCCACTCCACCCGCAGCGGCACCTCCAGCGCCGCGGACGCGATCAGGAACGCCTCGGCGAACGCGCCGAGCGCCAGGAACAGGTCCCGCCGGGTCGGATCGCCGACCGGCAACTCCCGCTCGGCGTCCCAGGACAACGCGTAGCCCAACGCGCCGCTCGGCGTCACCGTCCAGGGCTGCGTGTTGTGCGCGCTGGGCGCCCGGCCGGCCGACCGCAGCAGTTCCGCGAGTTGCGTGCTCACCCGGTGCCCCCCACCGTTCGCTGGTAGAACGTGTGCCCGTGCAGCTCCCGGCCGCCGATCCGGCGATACTGCGCGGCCGACGCCTTGTTGTCGTCCTCGACCCACGTGCTGCGCAACGTGTCGTAGCCGCCCGCCCGCAGCGCCCGATACTGCTCACGCGCCAGCAGCGTCAGATAGCCGCGGCCCTGGGCCGCCGGCACCGTGCCCTTGATGATCAACACCGCCTCGCGGCGATAGCGCCCGCGCGTGGCCAACAGCCGCAACTGGTTGCCCAAGTGCAGATCGCCGCCGATCCGGATCAGGAACTCCGAGATGTCCGGCACCGCGAGCGTGAACGCGATCGGCTCACCCGCCCGCTCCAACCACAACAGCAACGACTCGTCCAGCAGATGCGCCAACCCGTCGGTCTGCGCCCGCAGTTCGTCGAGCTCGATCGGCGTGTAGTAACCCAGTTGCCCGAAACTCGCGTTCAACATCGTGTGCAGGACCGGCAGTTGCTCGGCCAACCGGCGTCGCGAGCCACGCCGGATCACCAACTTCTCGGCCGCGATCCGGGCGTCGTCGAACGCATATGTGGCATCCGGCTCGTCGGTGCGCTCACGCAGACCCGGACAGATCCACGTCGACGCGGAGAACCGCCGGCCGAAGCCGGCCCGTTCGTAGGTCTCCGGATACCGCGCCGGATTCCACGCCGAATCCACGAAGCCGCGCTCGGTGAACCCGGAGGTGATCACCCCACCGGTCTGGTTCGGCAACAACGCCACCGGCCCGAACAGGGTCCGGCGACCGCCCCGCGCGGCCCGCCGCTCCATCAGCTCCACCAGGGCCGCGAACACCGCCGGGTCGTCGGCGAACTCGGTGAGTCCGAACAACTGATGCCGCCCGCGCAGCTTGGCGTCCAAGCGCCCGTCGGTGTGCAGACAGGTCCGGCCCACCGCCCGCCCCGCTCCATCCCGCACCACGTACAACTCGACGCCGGCCCGCTGCCACTGCCGCACCTGCCCGTGCAGCACCGGCACGTACCGGTCCTTCGGGTGCAGCCGCAACGGAAGTTCGCAGAAGTCGCGCAACGCGCGCCGCGAGGCGACCCGCTCCACCGTCGGTGTCACGACTTCGCCTTCCGGTGCACGGGCGCGCCGCTGTGCTCGGCCCCGATCGGGGTGAACTCCTGGATGTGCGCCATCTCGTTGCCCTCGGCCCGCCACGCGCCGTTGCTGTAGCCGCCCGGCTGCGCGTCGAAGAGCCGGATGAAGCCGGCCGTGCCATTGCGGTCGCCGTGATCGGTCATCCAGCACATCAGGTCGCGGTGCGCCTTGGAGCGGGCGAACCGCAACAGCGCGTCCCGGTCCGCGAACACCGCGATCGTGCCGAGCGTGAACGGCCCCTGCCGGTAGACCTTGTGCCAGCGGTAGCCGTCCATCCGCTTCATGGTGCGCACCATCCGCAGATACGGCCGGAGCAGCGAGAGCAGCGAGCGCAGTCCGCGATAGTGCGTGGCCCCGATGAACAACGCCTCGCCCTGTGCCTGCGGCGGCGCCGCCGAGAAGTCGGTGGTCCTCATCGCTGCTCCCCCTCCACGAGGTAGACGTTCTTGATCTTGCTGGTACCGCGCAGGAACGGCCCGGTCCCGAAGTCGTGTACGAGCACCCGCACATCGGCCGCCGTCGGGTCCTCCGCGAGCGACTGGGCGAAGTCCCGGCTGACCCGGGCCAGGTGCCGCACCACCCCCTCGCGGCACACCCGGGCGAGCTTGTCCCGATCCACCTCCTGCGCCGAAGTCCCGTCGCGCAGTTGGAGGTTGACCACGGGCCTGCTCTCCAGGTCGGCGTACTCGTCGACGGTCAGGCAGAACCCCTCCAGGTGCGCCGCCATCGGGTTGTCCCGGTACAGCCCGTACTCGACGTCCTGCGGGTAGATGTTGGCGCCCATGTACGAAATCGTGCTGTCCTTGCGCCCGAAGAGCAGCAGCAGCGGCAACCGCATGCCCTCGACCCGGGCCGCGCGCTCCCAGTCGACCCACGCCCGGGCGTCCGGCCGGATCATCTCCTCGACCTGCGCGAAGGTGAGCAACCGGCCCTCGTCGCCGATGTTGTAGCGCACCTTCGGGCTCATCACCGCGGTCGAGTTGATCGTGCAGATCACCTCGTCCTCGGCGTTGGTCTCCAGGTACGTCTCCAGCGGGTTGTACTGGAACACCATCGGCACCCGGCCCTCGTCCGGCCCCAGCAGTTGCGCCCGCAGCCGCTCGTCGGTCAGCAGCCGCTTGCGCAGCCACACCGTCGCGTCGCTCTCGCCGGCCATCCCGATGGTCAGGTCCGAGGCACCGTAGCCGGAGCGCACCTTGACGAAGCGCTCCTCCAGGTAGTCGCGCAGCGCCTCGGTCATGCCCTCGCCGCCGACGAAGCCGTACATCGCGTGCCGACGCCAGTCGAAGCCCTCGGCGTCCAGGCGGTCGCGCAGATGCTTGAGGAACGGCGGGTACGCGGTGACCAGGTAGGTGAAGCGCGGCCCGAAGTGGCGCAGCGTGTCCACGATCTTGTCGATGTCGGGGCCGGTGTTCTTGACCATCGCCACCCGGGCCATCGCGATCCCGGTGTTGGTCCCGGTGGCCCACGCGCCCATCGAGTACGCGTTGATCACGAACAACTTCCGCCGGGGGAAGACCAGCGAGGTGTAGCCGGCCACGTTGCGGTGCACCGACTTGAGTTCGCGCCGCGAACGCAGCCAGTTGTGCGGTGTCCCGGAGGACCCGGACGACTCGTCCACCACCGTCCCGGCCACCTCCAGCGTGCCCAGCCAGCAGCGGGTGTCCTCGGGATACGCCTTGACGTAGTTCTCCTTGGACGTCTCCGGGTACGAGGTGAGGTCGAACCAGCGGAAGCGCCACCGGTGCCGGCGCAGGAAGTCGCGGTAGGCGGGTACGTCGAGCGCGGCGAACTGGCAGGTCATCCACGCGTGTCGGCGGGCGAATCGCTGCATCCACGGCCGATAGTTGCGCGCGGTCCAACGCCAGACGACGGGATGGATCCGGTAGAGCTGATACAGACCGGTCAGCGCGAAGCTGACCACACGCAGCAACCACTGTCGGATGAACCTGGCCATGACCGTCCGCCCCTTTGCCGCGCCGGCCCACCCGGCGTATGTCTCCAGCCTGCGGCGACAGGGGTGTTCGGGACATGAGTACCACTACTCAGTCCACTACTCGAAAACGCCGAACGGCCCGACCCCACAGGGGTCGGGCCGTTCGGGTGCTTCAGGTCAGGCAGGCACGACGTCGAGGTCGAGCGCGGCCGAAACCTCCTGGTGGAGGCGGACCGTGATGCGGTGCGACCCGACGGTCTTGATCGGCGTACCGATCTCGACGCGACGCTTGTCGATGTCCGGACCGCCGGCGGCCTTGATGGCCGACACGACGTCCGCGACGGTGACCGAGCCGAAGAGTCGGCCCGTCTCGCCGGCGCGCGTCTGGAGCGTCACCTTGAGACCCGCGAGCTGACCCTTGACCTCGGCGGCCTGGTCGAGCGTGCGGATCTCGCGGACCTTGCGGGCGCGACGGATGGCCGCCACGTCCTTTTCGCCGCCGCGGCTCCAGCGAATCGCGTAGCCGCGCGGGATGAGGTAGTTGCGGCCGTAGCCGTCCTTGACCTCGATGATGTCGCCGGGCTCACCGAGACCGGTCACCTCGTGGGTGAGGATGAGCTTCATGACAAGATCACCCTTTCTCAGCGAGCAGTGCTGGTGTACGGCAGCAGCGCCATCTCGCGGCTGTTCTTGACAGCCACGGCGACGTCACGCTGGTGCTGCGTGCAGTTACCGGTCACGCGACGAGCGCGGATCTTCCCGCGGTCGGAGATGAACTTCCGCAGCAGGTTGGTGTCCTTGTAGTCCACATAGGAGATCTTCTCCTTGCAGAACACGCAGACCTTCTTCTTAGGCTTGCGCGCAGGCGCCTTCGCCATTGTGCTCTCCAGATCGTTTCAGAAGTCTTCAGCTCGGAATGCGAACCGATCCCTGGGCCTTGCGGCCTAGAAGGGGGGTTCGTCCGAGTAGCCGCCCGGCGGGGGACCCCAGCCCCCCGCGCCGCCGCCGCCCTGCTGCTGGCCGCCCCCTGCGGGAGTGGCCCACGGGTCGTCGGCGGGTGCGCCACCGCCCTGCTGGGGACGGCCGCCGTAGCCACCGCCGCCCTGCTGTCCGCCGCCCTGCTGGCCGCCGTAACCGCCACCGCCCTGCTGCTGACCGCCGCCGTAGCCACCCTGACCGCCGCCTCCGCGGCTGGTCTTGGTGATCTTGGCGGTGGCCCACTTCAGGGTCGGGCCGATCTCGTCGACCTCGAGCTCCACGACGGTGCGCTTCTCGCCCTCTTTGGTCTCGTAGGACCGCTGCTTCAGCCGGCCCTGGACGATGACGCCCGTGCCGCGCTGGAGGGATTCCGCGACGTTCTCCGCGAGTTGCTTCCAGGCCGAACAGCGGAGGAACAGCGCTTCGCCGTCCTTCCACTCGTTCGTCTGACGGTCGAACGTGCGCGGCGTGGACGCCACGGTGAAGTTCGCGACAGCGGCACCGCTGGGCGTGAAGCGCAGTTCCGGGTCGGCAGTCAGGTTTCCGACAACAGTGATGATGGTCTCGCCTGCCATGCTGACCCCTTCGCTGATTTCAGCGCAGTGCTGCGTTTCGACGTGCGGTGCGGTTGGTGGTGCGCGCGAGCTCGGACTAGCGCTGGTCGGGGCGCAGGACCTTGGTCCGCAGCACCGACTCGTTGAGGTTCATCTGACGGTCGAGTTCCTTGACGGTCGCGGGCTCCGCGGCCAGGTCCACGACGGCGTAGATGCCCTCGGACTTCTTCTTGATCTCGTACGAGAGCCGGCGACGGCCCCACGTGTCGATCTTCTCGACCTTGCCACCGTCGTTGCGGATGACATTGAGGAACTGCTCGAGCAGCGGCGTGACCGCGCGCTCTTCGAGGTCCGCGTCGAGGATGACCATGAGTTCGTAGCTACGCATGTGAACACCCACCTCCTGTGGACTGATCGGCCACGGAATCTCCGTGGCAGGAGGGCTTGCGTAATGCCGCCGCGCCAAGGCGGCCCCCGAAAACGCGCGGGGGTGCCGAGAGTGCAGCGGACGGTACAGCGTACCCGGACCCGCACACACTCTTGAAATCGAGCTTGACGCGGTCGCCTCGGGGGATGGATATACCGACAAAACGTCCACTCCGCAGTCACTCACCGGAGGCGCGCGATGGCACAAACGATCCGCCGCACGGGATCCGCGGCAACCGCGGGAGCGCATCGGCCCCACCTGACCCTCAACTCCGACGGCCGGGCACATCCGCGCGAGAACGCGCTGGTGGCCGCGGTGGTGCTGTTCGCGCTGGTGGGCGGCATCTGTGCGTTCTTCAAGGACATGCACATCCTGGGCGCGTGGACCGCGCTCGCGGGTGTGGTGACCGGGCTGATCAGCCAGATGTTCTCGGCGACCACCGAGGAGCGGGTGGTCACGGTGCTCGCGCTCGGCGTGTCCGCCGTGGCCCTGTTCATGAACATGTTCCACGGTGGCCTCTACTGACCCCGACCCGCGCACCGCGCGACGGCCCGCCGGACGATTCTCCGGCGGGCCGCTCGCTGCTCTCGACGGCGGCCGGGCGTCCGTTTTGCCGATGAAGGTCCGGCTCGTCCTCGTACCGTCCCGACTGCGACGCCCGGCACGATCCATAGCGCCCAAAGGCGCAGTAACCTCTGTCACGGCCGAACCGATTTCGAGGAGCTCTTACATGTCTTTGCGCCTGAGGACGCTCACCGCCGAGGAGCATCTCGCCTTTATCAAGGGCAGGCCCTCCGTGAGCTTTCTTCAGTGCCCCTCCTGGGGCGCGGTGAAGAGTGAGTGGCGATCCGAGAGCATCGGTTGGATCGACGAGTCGGGCGCCGTCGTGGGCGCGGCACTCGTGCTGTACCGGCAACTGCCGAAGATAAAGCGCTATCTCGCGTACATGCCGGAGGGCCCGGTCATCGACTGGTTCGACGGCGACCTGCGCAAGTGGCTCGACCCGATGCTCGCGCACCTCAAGAGCCGCGGCTCGTTCTCGGTCAAGATGGGCCCGCCGGTGGTGATCGCCCGCTGGGAGGCGGACACGATCAAGAAGGCGATCGCGGCCAAGTCGGCGAACCGGCTGCGGGATCTGACCCCGGACTGGACCGACGACCGCGGCGCCGAGTTGGAGCGCCAACTGCGCGGCCTGGGTTGGCAGCAGGACGCGTCGGGCGGGGCCGGTTTCGGCGACGTGCAGCCGCGCTACGTGTTCCAGGTACCGCTGGTCCGGCGCAGCCTGGAGGACGTGCACGCGGGCTTCAACCAACTGTGGCGACGCAACATCAAGAAGGCCACGAAGGCCGGCGTGGACGTGGTCCAGGGCGGCTACGACGACCTGCCGGTCTTCCACGAGGTCTACAAGGTCACCGCGGTCCGCGACCACTTCACCCCGCGGCCGTTGGCCTATTTCCAGGGCATGTGGAAGGCGCTCAACGCCGAGGACCCCGAGCGCATGCGGCTGTATCTGGCCAAGCACGAGGGCGAGGTGCTCGCCTCCACCACGATGGTCACCGTGGGCGACCACGTCTGGTACTCGTACGGCGCGTCGGCCAACCACAAGCGTGAGGTGCGCCCCTCGAACGCGATCCAGTGGCGGATGTTGCGGGACGCGTACGCCCTCGGCGCCTCCGCCTACGACCTGCGCGGCATCAGCGACACCCTGGACGAGAACGACCACCTCTTCGGACTCATCCAGTTCAAGCTCGGCACCGGCGGCCAGGCCGTCGAGTATCTCGGCGAGTGGGACTTCCCGCTCAACAAGATGCTGCACAAGGCGCTGGACATGTACATGTCACGCCGCTGACGCACTACCGGCGGCACCTGTGTCGTCGGCTCGATACGTGATCGTCGCGACGCGGCCGGCGTCGTGTGTTCCCCGCCTCCGCCCTGCGTTCTCCAAGGGCAAGCCCCGTACACGGAAGGCCCCGAAGCGCCCATGTCGCTCACGCTCTACGTCGATGCCGCCCGCTGGCGCAAGCACCAGGACGAGGTACGCGACACGTTCCCCGGTCTCGTACCGGTGATGAAGGGCAACGGGTACGGGTTCACCAATCCCAGGCTGGCCGAGGAGGCCGCCCGGATGTGCGTGGACACCGTGGCCGTGGGGACCACCTACGAGGCCGCGGTGGTCAAGGACCACTTCGACGGCAAGGTCCTGGTGCTCACGCCGTACCTGCGCGGCGAGGAGGCGGTCCCGCTGCCGGATCGCACCATCCGCACGGTCTCCTCGGTGCAGGCCGCCCGGGATCTGGTGGGCTGCCGGGTGGTGGTCGCGTGCATGACCACGATGAAGCGGGACGGGGTCACCGAGGAGGAGCTGGTCAAGCTCCGCACCGGGATGGACGACGTGCGCCTGGAGGGCTTCTCGCTGCACCTGCCGCTGGACCACCCGGACGGCTACGACCCGGTGGCCGAGGTGGTGGGCTGGGTCGAGCGGCTGCGCGCGGCCCGGCTGCCGGTGCGCACGATGTACGTCAGCCACCTGACCGCGGCCGAGCTCGCGGTGCTGCGCGAGCGGCACCCGGACACCGAGTTCCGGCCGCGGATCGGCACCGACCTGTGGCTGGGCGACCACGACGCGCTGGCCAGCCGGGGCACCGTGTTGGACGTGGTGCGGATCGCGCGCGGCGAACGCTTCGGCTACCGCCAGCGCAAGGCGCCCAGCGACGGGCACCTGGTCGTGGTCAGCGGCGGCACCGCCCAGGGGGTGGGCCTGGAGGCGCCCAAGACCGTGCGCGGAGTGATGCCCAGGGCCAAGGGCGTCGCCCGGGCCGGCCTGGCGACCGTCAACCGCGCGTTGTCCCCGTTCACCTGGGCGGGCAAGCAGCGCTGGTTCGCCGAGCCGCCGCACATGCAGGTCAGCCTGCTGTTCCTGGCCAACGACGTGGCCCCGCCCAAGCCGGGCGACGAGTTGGAGGCCGCGCTGCGGCACACCACGACGCACTTCGACCGGATCGCCCTGCGCTGACCCGACCACGCGAAGGGCCTCGGCCGGGACGATTCGCGCGTCCCGGCCGAGGCCCTTCGTTCGTGCCGCCCGGCGTCGGGCCCGCGTCCCGCTCAGCCGCCCGCGCGGGCCAGGACCGAGGTCGGCACGAAGACGTCCGGGGCCCGGTCGAGCACCCCGCCCGAGGGGTCGTCGCTGCCGTCCGCGCGCACCGGGTCCCGATCCGGACGCAGGATGTCGCGCACCACGACCAGGCACAGGTAGGCGGTGCCGAGCAGGTGCAGCAGGATCACCACGTGGTAGGCGTTCTGCGACAGGCCCTTGCCGGAGAACGAGGCGATGTACATCCACACGCCGATGAAGTACGTGACCTCGCACGCCTGCCAGATCAGGAAGTCCCGCCAGCGCGGCCGGGCCAACACCGCCAGCGGGATCAGCCACAACACGTACTGCGGTGAGTAGACCTTGTTGGTCAGGATGAAGGCCGCCACGATCAGGAACACCAATTGGGCGAACCTGGGCCGACGCGGGGCGCACATGGTCAACGCGGCGATCGCCAGGCAGCACAACACCAGGCTCAGCGTGACGTAGGTGTTCAGATGCTCCAGTGGTCGCCCGTCGCGCTGCTGGATGATCAACCACACCGAGCCGTAGTCGGCGGGGCGGTCCTGGCTGAACGTATAGAAGAGTTTCCAGCCCTCGCGGATGTGCAATCCGCCCTCGAAGTCCAGCATCACCGGCAGGTTCACCACCAGCCAGGAAACCGCCGCCGCCGCGGCGGTCCGGGCGAACGCGAGCATCCGGCCCGAGCGCAGACACAACAGGAACAGCGGCGCCAGCAACAACACCGGATACAGCTTCGCCGCGGTCGCCAGACCGATCAGCACACCGGCGACCACCACGTTGCGCCGCGCCCACGACCACATCGCCACCGCCGTCAGCGCGACCGCGACCAGGTCCCAGTTGATCAGCCCGTTCAGCGCCAACGCGGGCGCACAGGCCACCATCGCGGCGTCCCAGGGCCGACGCCCGGAGGTGCCCTTGACCGCGATCACGGTCACCACCGCACAGGCCATCATGATCAACGCGTTGATCATCACGAACCAGAGCTGCTCGTCCTTGAGGTCGCCCCCGGTGAGGTCGCCCGCCGCCCGCGCCAGGGTCCCGGCGAAGGCCATCACCCCACCGGTGATGACCGGATACTCCAGGAACCTCATGTCCTTGTCGCCGGTCTCCTGGAAGTACGGGATCTTCCCGTCCGCGAGACCACGATTGACGTACAGGTGCGGCATGTCGCTGTAGCAGGCGTGCGAGTACTGCGTGGTGCCGGAGAACCAACCGCCGTCGTAGCAGGGCTTCTTCTGCATGATCCCGAGCGCGAAGCAGACCACCGCGAGCAGCACGAGCACCCGGACCGGGGTCCACCACCGATTCGGCACGAACCGGATCCGGCGTCCGGCGGGTCCGCCGACGAGCTCGCTGCCCGCCCGGACCACGGGGTCGTCCCGGGTGGGCAGGACGGGTTCGGTCGATGTCGGCGTCATGGCGCTCATCCTCTCGCGTTCCCCGAGGAGGCTGCCCTCGCCGGCCGGATACGACAACGCGTGCCCCACCGCCGAGGCGATGGGGCACGCGTAAGGCTAGGCCCTGTCCGGTGTGGCCACCGGTCAGCCGCCTCGTCCGCCGATGATGAAGCCGCTGTTGCCACCACCGCGGGTGGTGCCCTGCGGTCCGCCGGGCGGATCCGTGTTCGACGGCTTCGTCGTGGACGGCTTGGTGGTGTGTGCACCACCGGGGTCACCCGTACCGCCCTGCGGGCCACCACCGGCCGCGCTGGTCGTCGGCGCCGCCGGAGTGGTCTGCGGCGCGCTGGACGTCGGCGGCGGCGGTGGCGTCGTACGCGTCGGCGGCGGCGTGTTCGACGGCGGGAGCGTCACCTTGTTCTTGCCCTCGAACTGCTCGCCGGGCTCGGGGAAGTCCACCGAGGGCAGACCCTGGACCGCGTTCTTCATGTACGCGGTCCACACCAGCGTCGGGATGTCACCACCGTGCACGGAGTCACGACCGCCCAGGCCCTTGAGCGACAGCCGGGCGTGCGTGTTCGGGTCCTCCCGGAACAGCGCCACCGACGTGGCCAGGTTGGGCGTGTAGCCCACGAACCACGCGGAGTTGTTGCCGTCGGTGGTACCGGTCTTGCCGGCCACCGGCCGGTTCAACGCCTTCGCGGCCCGACCGGTGCCGTCGCCGAGCGGCGGGTTGTCCACGACCCGCATCATCACCTTGTTGACGGTGTCGGCGACGTTCTTGTCGAAGAGCTGCTTGGGCTCGTGCTTGGGCAGGTCCCGCTTGGAGCCGTTGTAGGTGACTTCCTTGACGAAGTACGGATCCGCGTGCATGCCCCGCGCCGCGAAGGTGGCGTACGCCTCCGCCATGTCCAGCGCACTCGGCGGTGCCACACCCAGGGCCATCGTCGGCGTCGGCTCGAACGAGGTGAGGTTCGGCGGCAGACCGGCGTCGATCGCGGCCTTCTTGACGTTCTCCGGGCCCACGTCGGCGGCGAGTTGCAGGAAGACGGTGTTCACCGACTTCTCCATGGCTCTGGTGATCGGGATCGGACCGTAGTCCACATCCCCCTCGTTCGGCGCCAGGTACTCCTTGTTGGTCTTGTCGTCCTTGAAGACCTGACCGTTGCGCAGCTTGATCGGAATCTTGCTGTCGCCGTTGTACAAACTCTCCGGCCCGATCGGCTTGCCGTCCGCGCCGCCGTTGCGCAGGGCCGCCGCGAGCACGAACAGCTTGAACGTCGAACCGGCCTGGATGTCCCGTCTGACCGCGTCGTTGTACTCCTGCTGGATGAAGTCCGGGCCGCCGTACAGCGCGACCACCGCCCCGTCGCCGGGAACCACCGAGGCCAGGCCGGTGCGGATGTAGCGGTCCGCCTCGTTCTTGTCCGGCTTGAGTTCGGACGTCAACTGGTCCTTGACCGCCGCCACCGCGGCGTCCTGCCGGGGCTTGTCGAACGTGGTGACGATCTTGTAGCCACCGCGGGCGAGGTCCGCGTCCGGGATCACGTTGTTGGCCTTGAGGTACTGGTCGGTCACCTTCATCAGGTATCCGGCCTGGCCGGCCTTGTTCGCGGCGGGCTTCGGCTTGATCGGCATCGGGAACTGCAGCGCGTCCCGTTCCGCCTTGGGCAGCCAGCCCTCCTTGACCATGCCGTT
Organism: Embleya sp. NPDC005971; assembly: GCF_040629175.1. Lineage (NCBI taxonomy): Bacteria > Bacillati > Actinomycetota > Actinomycetes > Kitasatosporales > Streptomycetaceae > Embleya > Embleya sp. NPDC005971. The sequence continues at coordinate 87,854 of NZ_JBEXUX010000035.1, forward strand.
GAGCGCGTAGTTCCAGCGCCCCTTGACGTTCTCGAGCTGGCCGGGGAACTCGATCACGTCGTAGATGCCCGGCGCGTTGAGCAGGGTCGCCAGATAGGCGCCCTCGGCCACGTTCAGGTCGCCGACGTTCTTGCCGTAGTACGCCTGCGCGGCGGCCTGGATGCCGTAGGCGTTACGACCGTAGAACGCGGTGTTGAGGTAGCCGACCAGGATGTCGTCCTTGCGCATCTGCCGGTCGACCTTGAGCGCGATGAAGATCTCGCTGAACTTGCGCTTGAAGGTGCGTTCCTGGGTCAGGTAGGTGTTCTTGACGTACTGCTGGGTGATGGTCGAACCACCCTGCGTGTCGCCACCCTTGACCATGGTGACCCCGGCCCGCAGCAAGCCCTTCGGCGAGACGCCCGAGTCGCTGTAGAACGACCGGTTCTCCGCCGCGATCACGGCGCGTTGTACGTGCTTGGGGATCTGGTCGACCGTCACGTTCTGGCGGTTGACCTGCCCGGTCCGACCGATCTCGGTCTTCCCGTCGGCGTAGTAATAGATGTTCGACTGGTAGGTCGTGTTCGCGTTCGGGTCCGGCACCTTGACCATCGCGTACGCCAGGGCCGCCACGCCCATGATCGACGCGAGGAAGAACAGGATCATCGCCAGGATCTGCTTGAAGGACGGCAACCAGCGACGCACGCCGGTCTTGCCGAACCTCGGATAGTCGATGAACCGCTTCTTCCGGGGCGGGCCGGCCTCCGCGCGCGAACGGCTGCCGGACGCGGCGCCGTTGGCGGCCCGCCGACCACCCGAACGGGCGGCGGCTCGGGCCTCCATCCGCGACAGTGGACGCTCTTCGTCGCCTCCTCCGGGCGCGGCGGGCGTCGACGAGCCACCGGGTGGCGTCCCGCCCCCGGCACCACCCGTGCCCCCCGAATACGAGTCACCGCGCCCCTCGGGACGCGGTTGCTGTGATCTACGGCGATGTTCACTCATGCGTTCGCTACTCCTCGGCCGTACGACGCGGAGGTCGGACGCACGGGTCGTGGCTCTCCGCTCCCCAGGACGCACACGCGCGAGGGGCGGTTCCGCAGAAAGCGGGGCTTGAGGTACCACACGGCGGAACAGACTACGCGGAACCGCTTTCGCGACCTCACTGTGACCTGCCTGTGACCCGAGTCACCGGCGGCCGCCTTGCCACCACACGGCAAGGAGACCTATCGTCTCGATGTATCGGTTCGATACATCGGGCCGGTACATCGAGCCGGGGGCACAGGAGCCCCGGCCGGACGAAGGTCGGCTGCGACCGTATCCCACGGTTGCAACGGATCCACGTCCGGTCCGGTCGCAGTGGATGGAGGAAAGCGATGAGCAGGCGCGGTGGCGTCCTCGAATTCGCGATCCTCGGCCTGCTGCACGACTCCCCCATGCACGGTTACGAGCTGCGCAAGCGGCTCAACACCGTGCTCGGCTCGTTCCGTGCCATCGCCTACGGCACCCTCTACCCGTGTCTGAAGTCCCTGCTCGAACGGGGCTGGCTCGCGGAAGAGGTTCCGGAGGTGACGGCACTCGCCGGCAGCAAACGATCCCGGATCGTCTACCAGCTCACGGCACAGGGCAAGGAGCACTTCCAAGAACTGCTGTCCGAGTCCGGGCCCTCGGCCTGGGAGGACGAGAACTTCGGCGTGCACTTCGCCTTCTTCGGTCGAACCGACCACGAGGTGCGCATGCGTATCCTCGAGGGTCGGCGCAGCCGGCTCGAGGAACGCCTCGACCGGGTGCGCGGGTCGCTGACCCGGACACGGGAGAAGCTCGACGGCTACACCCTCGAGTTGCAGCGACACGGCTTGGAGTCGGTCGAGCGCGAAGTGCGCTGGCTGAACGAGCTCATCACCGCCGAGCGGCATGCCGGAGCCACTCCGGACGCCACCGGCCCCGAGGCACCGGTCGACGCGTCGCAGGACGCCGACCGACCTCGGACCCCCACCCAGGACGTGGCCTCGGACCCGTCCGCATCCAACAACTGAGGTCGCCGGTTCATGGCGACTTCGTCGAGATCACAGGGAGCAACCGGAATGGGTTCGGTTCGCGTAGCCATCGTCGGCGTGGGCAACTGCGCCGCTTCGCTGGTGCAGGGCGTCGAGTACTACAAGGACGCCGACCCGAACAGCCGCGTCCCCGGCCTGATGCACGTGCAGTTCGGCGAGTATCACGTGCGTGACGTCGAGTTCGTGGCTGCTTTCGATGTGGACGCCAAGAAGGTCGGCTTCGACCTCACGGACGCCATCGGTGCCAGCGAGAACAACACGATCAAGATCTGCGACGTGCCGCCGTCGGGCGTCACCGTGCAGCGTGGTCACACCCTGGACGGTCTCGGCAAGTACTACCGCGAGACCATCGAGGAGTCGCCCGAGGCTCCCGTCGACGTGGTCAAGGTCCTCAAGGACCAGGCCGTCGACGTGCTCGTCTGCTACCTCCCGGTCGGCTCCGAGGACGCGGCGAAGTTCTACGCCCAGTGCGCCATCGACGCCAAGGTCGCGTTCGTCAACGCTCTCCCGGTCTTCATCGCCGGGACCAAGGAGTGGGCGGACAAGTTCACCGAGGCCGGCGTGCCGATCGTCGGCGACGACATCAAGTCGCAGGTGGGCGCCACGATCACGCACCGCGTGATGGCGAAGCTCTTCGAGGACCGCGGTGTCCTGCTGGAGCGCACCATGCAGCTCAACGTCGGCGGCAACATGGACTTCAAGAACATGTTGGAGCGGGACCGTCTGGAGTCGAAGAAGATCTCCAAGACGCAGTCCGTCACCTCGCAGGTCGACCGTGACCTCGGCGCCGACAACGTGCACATCGGCCCGTCGGACTACGTCGCGTGGCTCGACGACCGCAAGTGGGCGTACGTGCGCCTGGAGGGTCGTGCCTTCGGTGACGTCCCGCTGAACCTGGAGTACAAGCTCGAGGTCTGGGACTCGCCGAACTCGGCCGGTGTCATCATCGACGCCGTGCGCGCCGCGAAGATCGCCAAGGACCGCGGCGTCGGTGGCCCGATCCTGTCGGCGTCCTCGTACTTCATGAAGTCGCCGCCGGTGCAGTACTTCGACGACGAGGCCCGCAACGCCGTCGAGGCCTTCATCAAGGGCGACATCGAGCGCTGACCCGCTCCGCTCGACGCGCGCCGCACCGGCGCACCCGAGTGATCGAAGGCCCGGCTCCCCTCCAGGAGCCGGGCCTTCGGCGTACCCGCCCCGGGGGCGAGTGCGGTATCCGGGCCTCGGCGGCGGGCCGGCTACGGTGGGCGCTGTGGCCCTCATCCGTGATCTGCGCTCATTGCTGAAGTTGCGCGACTTCCGTCGGCTCTTCGCCACCCGGCTGACCTCGCAGCTCTCCGACGGGGCCTTCCAGGTCGCGATCGCGGGTCAGGCGTTCTTCTCGCCGGAGAAGCAGACCTCGGCGGCGGACATCGCCACCGCGTTCGCGGTGTTGTTGCTGCCCTATTCGCTGGTCGGACCGTTCACCGGGGTGTTGCTCGACCGGTGGCGGCGACGGCAGGTGTTGGTCTCGTGCAACCTGCTGCGGGCGGTGCTGGTCGCGGCGACCGCGGGTCTGGTGCTGCTCGGGGTGCCGGACGCGGTCTTCTACACGGCGGCGCTCGTGGTGCTCTCGGTGAACCGGTTCGTGCTCGCCGGGTTGTCCGCGTCGCTGCCGCGCGTGGTGCCGGCCGAGCGGCTGGTGACCGCGAACTCGGTGTCGCCCACGGCCGGGACCGTCGCGGCGGCAATCGGCGGTGGCGCGGCGGTGCTCGTGCACGCGTTCCTGGCCGAGGGTTCGGGCGCGACCGCGCTGGTGATCCTGGTGTCCGGGCTGTTGTACCTGGGCTCGGCGGCGGTCGCGGCGACGATGCCGGCCGATCTGCTCGGGCCGGATCCGGACCGGGTGTTGCCCGGGGTGGGCGACGCGCTGCGTTCGGTGGCTCGCGGGCTGCGCGAGGGGGCGACGCACGTGTGGCGACGTCGGGCCCCCGCGCACGCGTTGGCGGCGATCACCGCGATGCGGTTCTGCTACGGCGTGCTCACCGTGATGACCGTGTTGCTCTGCCGCAATACGTTCAACGATCCCAGCGACACCGACGGGGGACTGGCCACCTTCGGGATCACGGTCAGCGTGTCCGCGCTCGGCTTCTTCGTCGCGGCCGTGGCCACGCCTTCGATCACCACCCGGATCGGCGTCGCGGCCTGGATCGGCACGTGCGCGTTCGTGGGGGCGGTGTGTCAGGCCGCGCTGGGTCTGCCGTTCGCGTTCGCGCCGCTGGTGGTGGGCGCGTTCCTGCTCGGGTTGACCTCGCAGGGCGCCAAGATCGGCGTGGACACGATCGTGCAGACCACCGTCGACGACGCGTACCGGGGTCGGGTGTTCTCCGTCTACGACGTGCTGTTCAACGTCGCGTTCGTGGGTGCCGCCGCCGTCGCGGCGCTCGGGCTGCCCGACGACGGCCGCTCGCCCGCGGTGTTGCTCGGGGTGGCCGGGGTCTATGTGGCGACCGGCGTCCTGTACACACTGGCAGCGCGCCGCCACCCTCCGGTGATCGACACGGCCCTTCCGGTGGACGACCGCCGGCCCTGATATCCCTTTTGTTGCCGATCACGGCTTATTTTCCTCGGCTACATGTCCAGGAAATTACCTGCGGGTAGTGCAATGGCGAGGACGAAGTTCTAACCTGCACATCCAGCGATTTTCGGCACCTCTGGAGATACTCCATGTCCAATAACGCCGGTTCGGGTGAAAACGATCCTCTGCCGTACATACCGGCATGGACCGAGAACACCCCGCCGCACGGGCACCCGCTTCCGTCGCGGGAGGCGTCGATGCCGCACGTGCCCGCGGTGCGCCGGGCGCAGGCCGACGGGCGTGCGGCGCGCCGGGCCGCGGCCCCGCCGAGCGGGCGGGCCCGGCGTGGGCGCGGGGTGCTGATCGCGGTGGTGGCCGTGCTGCTGGTCGGCGGCACGGCGGCGGGGGGCTGGTGGTACGTGAACAAGGAGGACGGCGGACCGCGGATCCACGAGGGCGACTGTCTGCGGGACAAGGCGACCATCGACCAGGACCCGGTGAAGTGCGAGGACCCGGCGGCGCGGTTCATCGTGGTCGAACGGGTTCAGGGGACCACGTTCGTCGGGGTGTGCGATTCGGTGCCGGGCGATCCCATCGCGTTGGCCTCGGATCCCACCGTGGAAAGCTTCGTATTGTGTCTCGCCGCGCGAAAATAGCCCTTCGCGCGCCGGACAGCGGCTTTATGTCCGTTATTCCGCTCACATTCGACCGGTGCAAGGGGAATCCCCGCAGCGGGTGTCCGGCCGGACCCCTAGTGTTCCGGACTGTCTCACCAGTCCCCTGCAACGGAGATCGTCCCCATGTCCAATCCCTTCCCGCCCGGGCCCAACGGTCCTCAGCAGCCGAACCAGGGCTGGAACCAGCAGCCGGGCCAGCCCCAGCAGCCCCAGCAGGGTTGGGGTCAGCAGCCGGGCCAGCCGCAGGGCGGTTTCCCGCCGGGCGGCTTCCCGCAGGGCGGTCAGCCGGGCTTCTACGGCGGCCCGCCGCCGCCCCCGCCGCGCAAGAGCAAGATCAAGCGGATCGTCATCCCGATCGTGGTCCTGGGGGGCCTGGTCATTGCCGGCACCGTGGCCAAGAACGCGCTCAGCAAGGACGATGTCACCGGCGCCAAGCCGGGCAGTTGCTTCGGCACGATGAAGGGCGGCCCAATCAGCTCCAAGGAGTCGCCCAAGATCGTCGACTGCACTTCGCCCAGCGCCAAGTGGAAGACGCTGCACAAGTTCGGCAATTCCTCGGCGAGCGACAAGTGCGAGGCGATCAACGGCTACGTGGCGAGCTACGAGTGGACCGGCAAGGGCAAGGGCACGCTCTGCCTCGGCTTCACCACGAACACCACCCTGGCGGACGCCAAGGCGTTCGACCCGACCTCCACCATCATGCTCAAGCAGTCCGACTTCGACGCCCTGAAGAAGGAAAAGGGCGTCGACGTCGCCCCGACGCCGTAGGCCGTGACGACGAAGGGCCGGTCGATGGCGATCAACCCCCATCGACCGGCCCTTCCCGTTGCCGTCAGGCTCCGTTCGCCGCCCACCACTCGCGCAGCGCCGCGACCGCCCGGTCGTGGTCCATCGGGCCGTGTTCGAGCCGCATCTCCAGCATGTGCCGGTACGCCTTGCCCACCAGCGGGCCCGGCGGCACCTCCAGCAGTTTCATGATCTCGTTGCCGTCCAGGTCCGGCCGGATCGAATCCAGCTCCTCCTGCTCGGCGAGCTGCGCGATCCGCTCCTCCAGCGAGTCGTAGGCGCGCGCGAGCGTGACGGCCTTGCGCTTGTTGCGCGTCGTGCAGTCCGACCGGGTCAGCTTGTGCAGCCGATCCAACAACGGCCCCGCGTCCCGTACGTACCGGCGCACCGCCGAGTCGGTCCACTCCCCCGTGCCATAGCCGTGGAAGCGCAGGTGCAACTCGACCAGGCGCGTGATGTCGTCGGTGACGTCCTTCGGGTACTTCAGCGCCTTCAGCCGCTTGCGCGTCATGTGCGCGCCGACCATCTCGTGATGGTGGAACGAGACCCGCCCGTCCGGCTCGAAGCGGCGCGTGCGCGGCTTCCCGATGTCGTGCAGCAGCGCGGCCAGGCGCAGGATCAGGTCCGGCTCGCCCGGCGTCTCCAGCGCCATCGCCTGTTCCAGCACGGTGAGCGTGTGCTCGTAGACGTCCTTGTGCCGGTGGTGCTCGTCCACCTCCAGGCGCAGCGTCGGCAACTCGGGCAGCACCCGTGCGGCCAGCCCGGTGGAGACCAGCAACTCCAGACCCTTGCGCGGGTGGTCGGAGCAGATCAGCTTGTTCAGCTCGTCCCGGACCCGCTCGGCGGAGACGATGTCGATGCGTTCGGCCATGTCCGTCATCGCCGCGACCACCTCGGGCGCGACCTCGAAGTCGAGCTGCGCGGCGAAGCGCGCGGCGCGCATCATCCGCAGCGGGTCGTCCCCGAAGGAGTCCTCGGGCCTGCCCGGTGTGCGCAGCACCCGCGCGGCCAGGTCCGTCAGCCCGCCGTGCGGGTCGACGAAGGTGATCCCGGGCAGCGCGACCGCCATCGCGTTGACCGTGAAGTCGCGACGGACCAGGTCGTCGTCGATCGAGTCGCCGTAGGAGACCTCGGGCTTGCGCGAGGTGCGGTCGTACGCCTCGGAGCGGTAGGTGGTGATCTCGATCTGGTAGTCCGGCGAGTCCGCGAGCTTCTTGCGACATCCCACCGTTCCGAACGCGATCCCCACGTCCCACACCGCGTCCGCCCACGGGCGCACGATCGCCAGCACCTGTTCGGGGCGGGCGTCGGTGGTGAAGTCGAGGTCGTTGCCCAGCCGACCGAGCAGCGCGTCCCGCACCGAGCCGCCGACCAGCGCGAGCGTGTGCCCGGCCGCCTCGAAGCGGCGGGCGAGGTCGTCGGCGACGGGGGCGACGCGCAACAGTTCGGTGACGGCGCGGCGCTGTACGGCGCTCAGTTCGCCGCCGGCCGCCGGGTCGTCCGGATGGGGTGTGTTCTTGGCGTTCGGCACGGGAGACAAGGTTACGGGTCGAGGCCGCGGGTCTCGCGCGCATTATGCCGAGGCCGCATCCGCGAACGGGCCGGGCGATGGGGTGATCATGGCGTGATGGCGTGGCGCATGTCGCACTAAGCTTGGCGGATGCCTTCCGAGACCACGCCGCCGCGCCGTCGGCTGCAGGTGGTCGAGGAGACCTCGGCAGGTGGTCTGGTGGTCGATCGACTCACCCTGCGCGCGGCGTTGATCGCGCGTCGGGATCGTCGCGGCCGGCTGTTGTGGTCGCTGCCCAAGGGACACATCGAAAACGGCGAGAGCGTGGTCGACGCCGCGCTGCGCGAGGTCGAGGAGGAGACCGGCATCGTAGGTCGGGTGCTGGCCCCGCTCGGGGTGATCGACTATTGGTTCACCGCGCCGGATCGGCGGGTGCACAAGACCGTCCACCACTACCTCATGGAGGCGGCGGGCGGGGATCTGTCGGACGACGACATCGAGGTCGAAGCGGTGGCTTGGGTTCCGCTCGGCGCGCTCACGGCGCGCCTCGCCTACCCCGACGAGCGGCGCCTGGTGACGCTCGCCCCGGAGTTGTTGGCGGACAGCGCGTGAGCGATCGCCGATCCCGGCCCGGAACCGGGGTTCTCCTGCTGCGCGGCCGGACGCTCGCCGTGCTGATACTGGCCCTGGTGCTCGCCGCCGGGCTGCTCGGGATGCTCCCGCCGACCGCCGCGCGCGCCGCCGAAGGCGACGGGATCCAGGTCCTGCTCACCAAGATGACCCCGGTGGCCAAGGCCGGCGGGACCGTCACCATCGAGGGTCGGGTGCTGAACACCGGCACCAAGCCGATCGACTCGATGGAGGTCGCGGTGCGCGTGCGCACCTCCGAGCCGCTCTTCCGCAGCGGCATCAGCTCGCCCGAGGACGCCCAGTCGACCGGCACCCTGCTGCGCGATCCCAAGCCGGTCGTGCTGCACAACCTGGCCCCGGGCGCGACCCAGCCGTGGACCTTCACCGTCGGCGCCGACACGCTGCGGCTGGGCCCGGCCGGCGCGTATCCGCTCGGGGTCGAGGCCAGGATCGGCGGCCGGACGGCCGGCGCGGCCCGCACCTTCCTGCCGTGGATTCCCAAGAACGGCCTCAAGGACGTCCAGGACCTGCGCATCGCCACGGTCTGGCCGCTGGTCGACCGACCGCACCGGGACGGCACCACGCTCGGCGACGAGAACCAGACACCGGTGTTCCGCGACGACGACCTCGCCGCGCAGTTCGCCCCGGGCGGGCGCCTGTACGACCTGGTGAGCATCGGTACCGGGATGAAGGTGGACTGGGCCGTCGACCCCGAACTGGTGGACTCCGCCGCCGAGATGGCCGGCGGCTATCGGGTCGCGCCGCCCGGCAGCCTGGATCCCGACAAGCCGAAGAAGTCCCGCAACGGCAAGACCCCCAGCGACGAGGACACCACCAAGGCGACGCCGAACGAGCTCACGAACACGCTCGCCGGCGGCGGTGGCCAGGTCGCCGCCGGCTGGCTGGAGCGGCTCAAGGCCGGCTTCGGCACCCAGCCGGTGATCGGCCTGCCGTACGCCGACACCGATCTGGCCGCGGTGGCGCACGCCCTGGAAGCGAACAAGGCCGACCTGCGCCCGCAGCTCAGCGAGGCCCTGGCCGAATCCGCCACCGTCATGCAGCGCACCCTGGGCCGCTCGGTGCGCACCGACGTCGCCTGGCCCGCCGGCGGCGCGCTGGACTCCTCGATCGTCCAGCTCGCGAACGGCACCGGGGCAAGCACCGTGATCGCCTCCGGCGCGTCCCTGCCGCCGACCAGGGAGCTCAAGGTCACCCCGCTGGCCACGGCCGCCCTGCCGGGGAGCGACAAGGGCACCGCGCTGGTCACCGACCCGGACATCGACAAGATCCTGGCCCAGGACACCAAGGCGCCGGGGCAGGGCGTGCTGACCACCCAGCAGTTGTTGGCCGAGCTGCTGACGATCGTGCTCCAGGAGCCCTCGGTCAAGCCCGCCCGCAGCCTGTTGATCGCCCCGCCGCGCACCATGGACGCCTCGCTGGCCGGCGTGCTCAAGGACGTGCTCAACGCCTCGGCCGACTGGACCCGCGGCGCGACCCTGGCCGAGCTCGCCACCGAGCCCGCCCCGCTGCCCGCGCGCAAGCTCGCCGGCTATCCCAAGGCGGTCCGCGAGAGCGAGCCGTCCATGCAGTACCTCACCGAGACCGACAACCTGGTCCGGTCGATGCAGACCTTCGCCTCGATCCTGACCCGTCCCGAGCGGGTGACCGGCCCGTTCAACCCCGCGCTGCTGCGCCTGCTGTCCACCGAGTGGCGCGGCGACCCGCAGGGGATGGACCGCTATCGGCTCGGCGTCACCCGCGGCCTGCGCGAACTGCAATCGCTGGTCTACATCATCCGCAGAACCGGGGTGACGCTGTCCGGCGAGGAGGGCAACATCCCGGTCACCGTGGTGAACAACCTCCAGCAGCCGATCACGGTGACGATCGCGGCGGCCTCGCATCAGCCCAACCGGCTCAAGCTCGGCGATCCGATCACCGTGACCGTGCCCGACGGGCGCCGCCGGGAGGTGCCGATCACGGCGAAGTCGGCCGCGAACGGCAAGGTCATGGTCGACGTGCAACTGCTCACCACGGACGGACGCTCGGTCAAGACGCCCGAATCGTTCTTCGTCAACACCACCACGATCGACGCGCTGACCCGGTGGATCATCGGCGGCCTCGCCTTCCTGCTCGCGGTGTTCTCGCTGCGGGCCTTCCTGCGCAAGCGTCGGGAGGCGGCCCTTGCCGGGGATACGAACGACGAGGATGGTGAGGACGGCCACGACACGCCGTTCGACGCCGGCTCCTCGCCGGACACCGATCCGGACCCGATCCGACCGGCATCCGGGTGGCCGCCGGCCCACTTCGCGGCCCCCTACGCCGGCGGGAACGGACCCCCGGATCCGGCCGACCCGCACGGACACACACCATCGGGATCCACGACCGACCGCCCCGAATGAGAAAGTGGGCACCGGACACTCAACCTGACCGAGAAGACGAGGGCCCGCCCGCATGAGCGACCGGAGCGACGAACGTCAGCCGTACACCGGCGGCTCCGCCGAGCCGGACGACGGCGCGCACGACGATCCCTACCGGGGTCGGCCGCCCGCCGACCCGTACCTGCAGCAGTACGTCGATCCGTACGGACAGCCGGCCGATCCCTATGCCGCGCAGCCGCCGGATCCGTACGCACGGCCGGGTGAGCCGGGATACGTCGACCCGAACGCCCCGCAGCCGGGCTACGGTGAGCCCGCGGCATACCCGCAGCAGGGTTACTCCGGGCAGGGCGGCTACGGCTCCGGGCCCGAGGCGGGCTACGGGGATCCGTACGGCTCCGGATCCAACGCGGGCGGCTACGACCCGTACGCGCAGCAGCAGCCGCCTCCGCAGCAGCAGCAGCCCGACCAGGGCGGCGGCGCGTGGTTCCGGGACGAGCTGAGCGATCCGCCGGCGAACGACCCGTACGTGGGCGTGGACGAGCTCTTCACCCCCGAGGCCCCGGCCCGGTACGACTCGGGCGGCCAGTACGCGGGTGACCAGTACTCGGGCGGCCAATACTCGGGCGGGCAGCACGACCCGTCCTCGCCGTACGACCCGTCCGCCCAGTCACAGCAGTACGGCGGCGGCGGATACGGCTCGGGCGACCCGTACCAGCAGCAGCACCAGGCCCCGCCGGCGCAGAACTACCAGCAGCCACAACAGCAACACCAGCAGCAGGTGCACCAGCAGGCGTACGTGCCGCAGCAGCCGAGCCCGCAGCAGGGGCAGGGCGGCTGGGGCGACTACGACCGGCCCGGCGGCTGGCTGATGGACCAGACGCTGACCGGCATCAACCTCGGCCTCGCCGGCGACATCGCGGGCATGCCCTCGTACACCGAGGCGTATCAGCGCTACGAGACCCAGCACCGGGCCGAGGCGGCGGCCGCGTCGATGTCCGCGAGCGCGGTCCTGGACGCCCCGCCGGTCCCGCTGAACCCGTCCACGTCGCCCGTCTACCGGATGCCCGGTTCGGGCGCCGAGGAGCGCATGGCCGGCATCCCGGTCGGCGGCGAGGGCAAGAAGGGCAGCAAGCTCGGCGGGATAATGCGGTCCTCCGCCGTGATGGCGGCGGGCACGATCGTGTCCCGGATGACGGGCTTCGCCCGCAACCTGGTCGCCGCGGCGGCGCTGGGCACCGCGGTGCTGGCCAACACGTACAACGTCGCGAACACGATGCCGACGCTGCTGTACATCCTGGTCGGCGGCGGCGCGCTGAACGCGGTCTTCGTCCCGCAACTCGTGCGCGCGATGCGCCAGGACGACGACGGTGGCGAGGCGTACGCGAACCGCCTGCTGACCCTGGTGATGAGCGCCCTGCTCGCCCTGGTCGTGCTGGCCTGGTTCGGCGCGCCGTTGTTGATCAGGGCGTTCGCGAACTCGCTGGCCAAGTACCACCAGGACTACGAGCTCGCGATCACCTTCGCGCGCTATTGCCTGCCGATCATCTTCTTCATGGGCCTGCACGTGTTGTTCGGCCAGATCCTCAACGCGCGCGAACGTTACGGCCCGATGATGTGGACCCCGGTCCTGAACAACATCGTCATCATCGCCACGTTCGGCCTCTACATCTGGGTGGCCGGCACCCAGAAGAACACCGGGCAGAACTCGGACACCATCACCCCGGACGAGATCCGCCTGCTCGGCCTGGGCACGCTGCTGGGCATGGTCGTGCAGTCGATGGCGATGATCCCGTATCTCAAGGCGGCCCGGTTCCGGTTCCGACCGCGCTTCGACTTCCGCGGCTCCGGGATGGGCAAGGCGCTGGGGCTGGCGAAGTGGACGTTCCTGTTCGTGCTCGCGAACCAGGCCGGCTACCTCGTGGTGACCCAGCTCGCGACCGCGATCGACACCAACGCGCGCAACGAGAACATCCACTTCGGTGTCGGCTTCACCGCGTACAGCAGCGCGCTGCTGATCTGGCAGTTGCCCCAGGCGGTGATCACCGTGTCGGTGATGACGGCGATGTTGCCGCGGATGAGTCGGGCCGCCGCCGACGGCGACCTGGCCAGCGTGCGCGGCGACATCTCCTCCGGGTTGCGCCTGTCGGCGGTGGCGATGATCCCGTGTGCGGCGATCTTCGTGGCGCTGGGCCGGGACATCGGCGGGTTCATCTTCGCCCCGACCGGCGAACAGAGCGCGCACTGGATCGGCTACATGCTGATGGCGCTGGGGCTGGGCCTGATCCCGTACTCGGCGCAGTACGTGCTGTTGCGCGGGTTCTATGTGTACGAGGACACCCGTACGCCCTTCCTGAACACGGTGTGGATCGCGGGCGCCCAGGCGGCGTTCGCGGGCCTGGCGTTCGTCGCGCTGCCCACCAAGTGGGCCGGTGTCGGCATCGCGGGCGGCTACAGCCTCGCCTACCTGGTGGGCGTGGTGCTGGCCGCACAGCGGCTCAAGAAGCGGCTCGGCGACCTGGACGGCCGACGGGTGACCCGGACCTACACCCGGCTGCTGATCGCCGCCGCGTTCGGTGGCGTCGCGGCGTTCTTCGTGGCCCGGGTGTGCACGGGTCACTTCGGCTCGGGCATGGGCGGCTCGGCGATCGCGGTGGGCGCGGGCATCGTGACGATGTTCGCCGTGTTCTTCGTCGCGGCCAACCGGATGCGGGTCGAGGAGATGACCGCGATGACCGGGATGATCAAGGGCCGGCTCGGCCGCTGACCGCCGGCTCGACCCCGGACGGACCCCCGCCCGCCGCGTTCCCGCCCCGGGAATTCGGCGGGCGGATCGCTGTGGGATGTACCACCATGGGCGAGTGAGGGTGTGCCGGACACCGAAACGGGGGTAAAGCTCCCCTTACGCCGGTCTCGGTTTCCTTACGGATCTTGCCATGAGGCAACCCGAACCGGGGTTCGAGAGTCTCATGGTGTGTAGAGGTTGTCCCTGACCAACGGCCCGAGATGCCTCACCTCTACGATGAGTACGCCGACAAGGAGGATGAGGCCGAGGTGACGGACCGAACCGCAGGATCCGTCGACCTAGCGACGGACGAGGCAAATCCCGTACCGACAAAGGTTTCTGACACCGAGTCGGGTGAACTGGTCGGTTCGGACGGCAAGATCTCCGCACACACCACCACGGTTGTGCCCGTCGGCGTCGAGCCCGAACCCGATGCGACCGAAGAAGTCGGATCCGGGATCGCCGCCTCCGCCGAGGCCGGCACGGCAACCGGTGGATCCGTGAACGGCGGTTCTGCGAACGGCGATTCGGCCGAGACCCAGGTCGGGGCCGCGGACGCCACGCACGTCGCGGACGATGCCGCCGAAGCCCCCTCCGGGGACGTGCCGGCCGCAGCCGCGAACGACGCGGCCGAGGACGAACCGGCAACGCACCAAAGGGCGAAGCGCACCAAGCCCACCGCGACCACCCCCCGGGCCGGCACGCCGAGCGAACCCGAGCCGGCCGCGCAAAAGACCACCGGGTCCGAGTCGGCCGAGCCGGCGCCCGCCGCGGCACCCGCCCCGCCGCGAGTCAGTCGCGGCACCCGACTGGCCGACCGCTACCGGCTCGAACACCGCCTGTCGCAGAACGGCCGCAGCGAGACCTGGCGCGCCGTCGACGAGAAGCTCCGGCGCGCGGTGGGCGTGCACATCGTGCCCGCCGGCGGGGAGCACGGCCGGGCGGTGATCGCCGCGGCCCGCGCCGCCGCGCTGATGGGCGACCCGCGCTTCGTCCAGGTGCTCGACTGCGCCGAACAGGACGGCCTGATCTATGTGGTGAAGGAGTGGCTGCCCGACGCGGACAACCTCACCAAGGTCTTCGAGAGCGCGCCGCTGCCGCCGCACGAGGTCTACGAACTCTCCCGCGCGATCGCCCAGGCGATGTCGGTGGCGCACCGGGCCGGCCTGTCGCACCTGCGGCTCACGCCGGAGAACGTGCTGCGCATGCACACCGGCCAGTACAAGATCGTCGGCCTGGCGGTCGAGGCGGCCCTGTACGGGCACGACACCACCGACGCGGCCCGCGACGACACGCACGCGGTCGGCAGGCTCATGTACGCGGCGCTGACCCGGCGTTGGGTCGAGGGCACCGAATACGGCCTCCAGGCCGCCCCGTTCACCGGCGGCAGGCTGTGCGCGCCCGGCCAGATCCGGGCCGGCGTGGACGACACGCTGGCCGCGCTGACGATGCGCGCGCTGGGCCACGAGGTCAAGCACGAACCGGCGTTCGGGACACCGGGCGAACTGTCCGCGGCGATCGGCGCGATCCCGGAGATCCATCCGCCCGAGCAGGGCGAGATCGTCGGCGGCCCCGAACAGGACGAGTACCCCGTCTACACGCCGACGCCGACCCGGACGGTCTACACGTCGGGCGGCTACAACGGTGGTTCGAACGGCACGATCCGTCCCCCGGTCGCACCGCCGCCCCCGCTGGGCGGCCGGTTCGGCGCGGCGGTCAAGGGCGCGGTCGCGGTGCTGGTGGTCCTCGCGATCGTGTTGGTGACGTGGCAGGTGGCCAGCCATGCGGGCGACGGGGAAGAGAAGGAAGGGCCGTTGAAGCGGCAGAGTGGCGCGTCGAACTCGCCGACCGAGAAACCGCCGACGCCGCCGACCACGAAGGAAGTCCCGCCGAAGACCGGCACGGAGATCTCGATCGGCGGCGCACCGACCGACGCCGAAAACGTGGTGAAGACCCACGACGGCAAGCGCGAGACCTACTGGCAGACGAACATGATGAAGGACGGCCCGAAAGTCGACTACAACGGGCGCACGGGATACGGGATCGTCTACGACCTCGGTGAGCCGATGGACGTACGAGGCGTGAACATCGCGCTCGGTGCCGGTGGGCCGACCACCACCATCACCCTCAAAGCCGCACCCGGCGCCGGATCGACGATGCCGACGAACCAGGACGCCTACAAGGTCACCATCGGCAGCAAGTCGACCGACGGCACCCAGTTGAACATGACCGGCGACAACCCCACCAAGACCCGCTACGTGCTGGTGCTGATGACCGCGATGCCCAAGGTCCTGCAAGACGTCGACGGCTACCACATCTACACCCCCGGCCATCAGAACGCCTGGCGCGAAGTCACCTTCACCGTCAACGATTGACCCCCTCCGGGCGATCGAGGCGAACCCCTCTGCGACCGGCCGGCGGCCCGTGCCAGGATGACCCCGGGCCCAGGGGGAGGTAGGCAGGCGGTGAGCACCGAGCAGACCGGATCGGCGTATGCGGATGTCACCGACGCCGATCTGCTCACCCGACACTCCGCCGGCGACCCCGACGCGTTCGGCGAAGTCGTGCGTCGGCACCGCGATCGGCTGTGGGCGGTGGCGCTGCGCACGCTGGGGGACCGCGAGGAAGCCGCTGACGCCCTCCAGGACGCCCTGGTGTCCGCCTACCGTGCCGCAGGTCGGTTCGAGGGCCGCGCGGCCGTCACGACGTGGCTGCACCGGATCGTGGTGAACGCCTGCCTGGACCGGGCCCGGCGTCGCGCCGCCCGGCCGGCCGTACCGCTGCCCGAGGACCTCGACCAGCGGCTGCCCGCGCCCGTCCAGGAGGACCCGGCGATCCGCGGCGAGACCCGGGCGGCGGTGCTCGCCGCACTGGCCACGCTGCCGGCCGAGCAGCGGGCCGCGCTGGTGCTGGTGGACATGGAGGGCTACCCCGTCGACGAGGCGGCCCGGATCCTCCGGGTCGCCTCGGGCACCATCAAGAGCCGCTGTGCCCGCGGTCGCGCCAAGCTGCTGCCGCTGGTGCGGCACCTGCGCGAGGCGGGACCGCCCCGACCGGCCGGGAACCCCGGAGCCGGACAATCCGTCCCATCGACGGACGACCGACCGGGAACGGGCGATCCGGCCCCCGACGCGGGCGGCACGAGCATGGAGGGAGGTGGCACACGATGAGCGGGCACATCGACGTCGAGGTGCTGTCCGACCTCGTCGAAGGACTGCTCACCCCGGAGCAGGCGAGCGCCCTGGACGCGCACCTGGCCGAGTGCGCCGAGTGTCGCGACACTCGGGACGCGCTGGCCGAGGTCCGCGAGTTGCTCGGCGGGCAGCCGGTCGAGCCGATGCCGGCCGACGTGATCGCGCGCATCGACGACGCGCTCGCGCTGGCCGCGCTCCCGCCCCCGCGACCCGCCGAGGCACCGTCCGTGGGGATGCCCTTCGGCGGTCCCCCCGCGCAGGCGCCGCCCGCCGCGCCGCACCCGCTCGATCACAACGTCGTCCCCCTCGACGCCGCCCGCCGACGGCGGCGTCGCGGCCCGCTGCTGCTCGCGGCGGCCGCGGTGGCGGCGGTGGCCCTGGGCGTCACCGTCGTGGTGGGCACCGGCGGCGACGACAAGTCCGCCGGAAAGCCGGCCGCCGCCCGGGACCGGTCCGCCGCGTCCGCACCGGAGCCCGGCAAGTCCGCGTCGTCCGGCAAGGCGGACGAGCGACCGGGCGCCGCGAACTCGGAAGCACAACCGCCGCTGAAGCCGTCCATCGCGGCCCCCCGGGAGTACACGGCCGCCGGACTGCCCGACCAGGTCTCGCAGTTGTTGCGCCGCACCGCCGCGACATCCCTGGGCGACCTGCCCGGGTGCGTCGCCGCCGCGGTCGGACCGGACGCCGCCCGGGCGCTGGCCGTCGACAACGGCAGCTACGCCGGCAAGCCGGCCTGGGTGGTGGTCCTGAACGGCCCGAGTGCCGACCGGGTCCGGGTGTACATCGTGGACGCGTCCTGCTCGACGCAACTCTCGACCGGCCCGTCCGGCCCGCTCACCGGCTCCGTATTGCTCGCCACGGTGGTCCCCCGGGGGTGATCCCCGGCACGCCTTGCTCGCGGCATTGGGACCCGGGAATGGTGCGCACCTAGGATCCGTTGTCGAACGAGACACCGCATCTCATCGGGGCGCGGGGCTCGCAGACCCGCACAGCCGACGCCGGCCACGGCACGAGGCTCGACAAGGAACCAGGAAAGGCTCAGCGTGAGCGACGTCCGCAACGTGATCATCATCGGATCGGGTCCGACCGGGTACACGGCCGCCGTCTACGCAGCACGCGCGGACCTGAAGCCGCTGGTCTTCGAAGGCGCCGTCACTGCGGGCGGCGCACTGATGAACACCACCGAGGTCGAGAACTTCCCCGGCTGGCCGGACGGCATCATGGGTCCGGATCTGATGGACAACATGCGCAAGCAGGCCGAGCGCTTCGGCGCCGAGCTGATTCCGGACGACGTCGTGGCGGTCGACCTCACCGGCGACGTCAAGACCGTCACGGACGGCGCGGGCACCGTGCACCAGGCGCACGCGGTGATCCTGGCGACCGGTTCGGCGTACCGCAAGCTCAACCTCCCCAACGAGGACGCGCTGTCCGGCCGGGGCGTCTCCTGGTGTGCCACCTGCGACGGCTTCTTCTTCCGGGACCAGGACATCGCGGTGGTCGGCGGTGGCGACTCGGCGATCGAGGAAGCCACGTTCCTGTCCCGCTTCGCCCGCTCGGTGACCGTCATCCACCGTCGGGACGAGCTGCGCGCGAGCAAGGCGATGCAACATCGGGCGTTCGCCGACGAGAAGATCTCGTTCGCGTGGAACAGCGAGGTCGCCGAGATCGTGGGCGACGGCAAGCTCGCCGGCGTCAAGCTGCGCGACACCGCCACCGGCGAACTGCGCGACCTGGCGGTGACCGGCCTGTTCATCGCGGTCGGCCACGACCCGCGCACCGAGTTGCTGCAGGGTCAGATCGAGCTGGACGACGAGGGCTACATCAAGGTCGACGCGCCGACCACGCACACCAACCTCACCGGCGTCTTCGCGGCGGGCGACGTCGTCGACCACACCTACCGGCAGGCGATCACCGCCGCCGGCACCGGGTGCGCCGCCGCCCTCGACGCCGAGCGCTACCTCGCCTCGCTCGCCGACGGCACCGGCGCCTGACCCACCCACTCGTCCGTAACGTCCTTCCACCCGAGCACACCGAGGAGCAACCATGGCCGGGGCCACCGTCACCGTCACCGACAAGACCTTCGACACCGACGTCCTGATGAGCGACAAGGCAGTGCTCGTCGACTTCTGGGCGGAGTGGTGCGGCCCGTGCCGCCAGATCGCCCCGGCGCTGGAGCAGATCGCGGACGAGAACGGTGAAACGCTCACCGTCGCGAAGCTGAACATCGACCAGAACCCGGAGATCACCACCCGCTACGGCGTGCTGTCGATCCCGACCCTGCACGTCTTCAAGGGCGGCGAGATCGTCAAGACGATCGTCGGTGCCAAGCCGAAGGCGGCATTGCTGCGCGAGCTCGCCGAGTACGTCTGAGTCGACCCGTTCGACGCGGCGGCCCACGGGCATACGAAGGGCGCTTCCCGGAACCGGGGAGCGCCCTTCGCGCGTGTCAGGGCGTATCGACGGCCGGCGGGCGACCCACGGCGGCAGATCGTCCGCTCGGGCCGGAATCCGGGCCCCGAGAGCCCCACTCCGGTACGGGAAGCACCGTATGCGCGCGTACGATCGAGTGTTGCGTCAAAACTCGGGAGGACTTCTTTCCATGACCATGCAGCGGCGGTACCGACGCGGTGACACCGGCCCCGCAGTGGCCGAGATCAGGTCCAAACTGGTGCTGCTCGGCCTCCTGCCCGCCGGTGCCCATGCCGTCGTCGGCAGCGGCGACGCGAGCGGCCAAGGCGGCTACGCGGACGCGGTGTTCGACGACTCCGTGGACCTCGCCGTCCGGCATTTCCAGCAGCAGCGCGCGATGACCGTGGACGGCATCGTCGGCCCGGAGACCTACCGTCACCTCGACGAGGCACGATGGCGCCTCGGCGACCGCATGCTGTCCTACTCGATCGGTCACCCGACGGTCGGGGACGACGTGGCCACCCTCCAGCAGCGGCTGCTCGACATGGGCTTCGACTGCGGCCGGGTGGACGGCATCCTGGGCCAGGCCACCGAACGCGCGCTGCGCGAATTCCAGCGCAACTACGGACTCGGCGCGGACGGCACGTGTGGACCGGCCACGTTCCGAGCCCTCGACCGGCTCGCGCGCACGGTCGTCGGCGGGCAACCGCACGCGATGCGCGAGTCCGAACTGCTGCACCGCTCCGGCCCCTCGCTGGCCGGCAAGACCGTGGTGATCGACCCGGGGCACGGCGGCGCGGATCAGGGCGTGGTGGCGCACGGGCTGAGCGAGGCCGAGGTGGTGTGGGACCTCGCCCGGCGACTGGAGGGCCGACTGTCCGCCCTGGGCGTCCAGGCGTACCTCACCCGCGGCCTGGACTCCGACGGCGTCGGCGAGGAGGACCGCGCGGCCTTCGCCAACGCCACCGACGCGGACCTGGTGATATCCCTGCACGCGGACCGCAATGCGAGCCCGCGGGCCAGTGGCGTCTCCAGTTACTACTACGGCAGCGGCAGCGACCGGTACGGGCGACGCTCGCCGACCGGAGAGCACTTCGCGAGCCTGGTACAACGCGAACTCGTGGCCCGCACCGGCCTGGTCGACGGCCGGACGCACGGCAAGGCGTGGACACTGCTCCGGCGCACCCGGATGCCCGCCGTGCGCATCGAACTGGGCTACCTCACCAACGCGGACGACGCGGCCCGACTGGCCGACTCGGAATTCCGCGACCACGCCGCCGAGTCGATCGTGGTGGCCCTCCAGCGGCTCTATCTGCCGCCGGACGAGGACGTGCCCACCGGCATGTTGCGGCTGCCCGTCTTCACCTGAGCCGACCGGCCCTGGCCCTCGCCCGAGCGAGCACCGACTCGTCGAGCACAACCCGATCCACCGGCCGGCGTGAGCCCAGCGGCAGCGCATGGACCGGAATCGCGGGCCCACCCGGCGCCCACGGCGCCCGGCCGGGCATCCGGGAACGCGGGGATTCGCCGAGCAACCCGCCGACGAATCCGCCGACGGCACCCACGCCCAGACCCGCGACGATCCAACGCATCGACCTCATCGGCCCTCCAGGGGTGCCACGTTTCACGTGAAACGTGCGCGCGGAACCCGGCCGCAGCCGAGCCGGCGGCACGTTTCACGTGAAACACAAGCAAGGAAGGGGCTCGCGGTCAACGACCGCGAGCCCCTTCCCGGGTGTTTCCCGTGCCGACTACGGCACCAACACCGAGGATTCCGCGCCGTCCACGGACGCCTCGTCCGCCGCCTCCGCGCCCTCGCGCACCGGCCCGGCCTGGCCGGGCACCTCGGGCTCCGACAACCGCTTGGCGAAGTGGTCGCCCTCACCGGGCGCCATCGACGCCAGGATGCGTTCCAGGTCCTCGATCGACGCGAACTCGACGACGATCTTGCCCTTCTTCTGTCCGAGGACGACCTTCACCTCGGTCTCGAAGCGGTTCTTGAGTCGGTCCGCGAGCTGGTTCAGCGCGGGCGCGACGATCCGGCCCGCGCGCGGCTTGTGCGCCTTGGACTTGGCCGGTCCCTCGTTGTTGATCGAGCGGGCGATCTCCTCGACGGTCCGCACCGTCATGCCCTCGGCGATGATCCGCTTGGCCAGCTTGATCAACTCGTCGGGGCGTTCTTCCAGCGCCAGCAAGGCCCGTGCGTGTCCGGCCAGCAACGTGCCCGCCGCGACCCTCGAGCGCACCTCCATCGGCAACTTCAACAGCCGCATCGTGTTGGTCAGATGCGGCCGCGAGCGACCGATGCGATCGGCGAGCTCCTCCTGCTTGCAGTCGAACTCCTCCAGCAACTGCTGGTAGGCCAGAGCCTCTTCCAACGGATTGAGTTCGGAGCGGTGCAGGTTCTCCAGGAGCGCGTCGAGCAGCAGCTTGTCGTCGTTGGTCACCCGGACGATCGCCGGAATGTGGGTCAGCCCGGCCAGCCGGGAAGCCCGCAACCGCCGCTCGCCCATCACCAGTTCGTAGGTGCCCTCGTTGGTCGAGCGGACCACGACCGGCTGGAGCACCCCGACTTCCCGAATCGACTGGACCAGCTCGGCCAGCGCCTCCTCGTCGAACACCTCGCGCGGCTGGCGCGGGTTCGGCACGATCAGGTCGACCAGGAGTTCGGCGTAGAGCGCGGCCGGTGCGGTCGGTTCGGCCTTCGGCGCATCCTGCACCGGGACCGAGGTCGGCGACAGGGCCGACTCGTCCGTCGCTATCTCCGCCATCTTGCGCAGGGTCGCCGCCGCGGAGGAGGACGGCTTCAACGGTCGGGCCGGGATGAGCGATTCGAGGCCCTTGCCCAGTCCTCTGCGTTGTCCGCTCATACTTCCTCCTTCGCCTTCGCCACACCGCGCAGCGCCATCTCCCGAGCCGCTTCAAGATACGACAACGCCCCGGTGGAGCCCGGATCGTAGGTCATCACCGTCTGCCCGTAGCTGGGCGCCTCGGAGATGCGTACCGAGCGCGGGATCGCGGTGGGCAGCACCTCGTCCGGGAAGTGGTCACGCACCTCCTGGGCCACCTGGGAGGCCAGCCGGGTGCGCGCGTCGTACATGGTGAGCAGGATGGTCGACACGGCCAGGTTCGGATTCAGGTGCGCGCGGACCAGTTCCACGTTGCGCAACAGCTGCCCGAGCCCCTCCAGCGCGTAGTACTCGCACTGGATCGGGATGACCACCTCGGCGCCCGCCACGAGCGCGTTGACCGTCAACAGGCCGAGCGAGGGCGGGCAATCGATCAGGATGTAGTCCAACGGCTGTTCGTAGGACGCGATGGCGCGCTGGAGCCGGCTCTCCCGGGCGACCAGCGAGACGAGTTCGATCTCGGCACCGGCCAGGTCGATCGTCGCCGGAGCACAGAACAGGCCCTCGACGTCGCGTACCGGCTGGACGACCTCGGCCAGGTCGCGGCCCTCGACCAGCACCTCGTAGATCGACGGTGTGCCCGCGTGATGGTCCACCCCGAGTGCCGTGGAGGCGTTGCCCTGCGGGTCGAGGTCTATCACCAACACCCGGGCGCCGTGCATCGCCAACGCCGCCGCGAGGTTCACGGTCGACGTGGTCTTGCCCACGCCACCCTTCTGGTTCGCGACCACCATGACCCGGGTGCGCTCCGGGCGTGGCAGCCCCTCCGAAGCACGACCCATCGTCTCGACGGCCTGTCGGGCCGCTCGGGCGATGGGCGTGTCTTCGATACCGGGTGCCTCTGTTTCACGTGAAACGTCGACGACGGCACCCACTCGGGGCGCCGGCATCGAGGCTGTCGGATACTCGGACGGCAACGGTCCACTCTCCTCTCCTGCCGCGGCGACATGGGAACTCGGGCCGACGGAATGACCACGCACTGCGGCGGCACCCTCAGAGGGTGTCACGTTCCGGCGCGCCTCAGGTGAGTAGAAGCGTTTCCACGGAAGGCGTTTCACGTGAAACACGATCCCGGGTGCGGCGATGGCGCGACGCGCACGACACACCCCGAGCGGGCAGGAACGGCGTTTCAGCCGTCCGGCCCAACCCGGCGACGCACTACTTTCCGGGACGCCGCCTGGTCGCCTTCGCGGCCCGTCGCGCCTTGGCCGCCTTGGACTCCTTGGCCACCACGGTGCCGATCCGGACCCGGACGACGGTGGTCAGCGGGTCCACGATCCCGGCACCCGCGTGCGCGACCGTCCAGGACACCGCGCCGAGCTTGCGCAAGTCCGCCTCGGACTCCAGGAGTTCCTCGGCGGCCGAGTCGCCCTTGAGCGCGAGCATCTCGCCGCCGGAGCCGAGCAGCGGCAGACCCCACCCGGCCAGCTTGGCCAGCGGCGCCACCGCTCGTGCGGTGACCACGTCGGCGGAGGTACGGCCGCGCAGTTCCTCGGCGCGCCCGCGCAGCACCTCGACGTTGTCGAGGCCGAGTTCCTCGACCACCTCGTCGAGGAACGTGGTGCGCCGCAGCAGCGGCTCGACGAGGGTGATCCGCAGATCCGGCCGCACCAGCGCGAGCGGAATGCCCGGCAGGCCACCGCCCGAACCGACGTCGTGCACGATCGCGTTCTCCGCGATCAATTCGGCGACCACCCCGCAGTTGAGCAGGTGCCGCTCCCAGAGCCGGCCGACTTCGCGTGGGCCGACCATGCCCCGGCGTACACCGGGCCCGGCCAGCAGATCGGCATAGCGGATCGCGCGGTCCAGGTTGGCACCGAAGAGGCGACCTGCCGCCTCCGGCGCCTCGGGCGCGCGCTCGTCCACCGGCGGGTCGGGGGTCGTGTCGTCCTGACGTTTCACGTGGAACATCATCCCAGGAACGGCGCCGGCCCCACCCGTGACGGGTGGCCCGCGCCGGTACGTGGACCTGGCAAAGAAGCCTCTGTCGTTGGCCGCCGCGGCGGCCGCGGCCGAGTCGAT
>NZ_JBEXUX010000036.1:0-110891 GCF_040629175.1 Embleya sp. NPDC005971
AGCGCCGATGGTACTGCACTCGAAGGGGTGTGGGAGAGTAGGACGCCGCCGGAATCTACGTGTGAAAGGCCCATCCCGAACAGGGATGGGCCTTTTGCGTTTTTCGAGTGCGGCGGTATGGTCGTGCGCATGCCTGACAACGAGATGGATCCTGCCGCCAGTACTCAGATGTTCCGGGCTTTCGTGAATGAGGACCGCCCTGCGCCCCCCGGCGAGCCGGCCCGCCGTGGCACTCCGCCGGTGATGTTGATTGCCGGAGTCGTGGTCGCGATCATCGTGGTCGCGGTGGCCGTGCTCATTGCCGTCGGCTGACATACCGACGGGCGGGCCCCAATCGTTCGGGGTCCCGCCCGAGGTATGCGGTCGATTCGTATTCACCGCGGCGGTCGTCACCGCTCGGATCCGTGCGTCAAGCGGTCGAGACGACGGGTCCGGTCGTTTCGGCCGAAGTGCTCAGGTCGACGGCCACAGGGCGACCACGCAGCCGTCGTCCTCGCGCAGACGAAGGCCCTCGTCCACGTCGCGCAGGTAGTCGAAGAGCGATGGCGGCGTACGCCAATCCTCGGCAAGACGCGGCGCGAGACCGGCCGTCGGCTGACCGAGTGCCTCGGCGAAGCCGCCGGTCATCATGACCAGTACGTCGGTCGGTCGCCACGTGGTGCGGCAGATCCGGAGCTGGTCGTCGCCGGCCTGGTCGGGAATCGCCGCCGGGGCGGCCTCCTCCGCCGTGTCCCGAATGCCCAAGGGCGCGCGCCAGCCACCCTGGGCCAGGCGGAGCACGGTGCTGTCGCCCAGCACGGCCATGTCGACCCGGTCGTCCTCCAACGGATCCGCGGCGGTGACCAATATGGCCAGGCGCGTGGCGGGTTCCGAACGGCCCAACTCGTGTGCTCGGTCCGCGGTGCCGGCGAGCCTGGTCCGCAGGTCGTCCTCGATCTCGGTCTGTACCCCGGCCCAGTCCCAGTTCTCGTGCCGCTCGCGCGCGACCATCCTGGCGACCGTGCGATAGGCGCTGCGGACCGCGATCTGTGCGGCGAGCTCGGACGCGTGCGCGTTGTCGACGCCGTCGCAGACGATCGCGATGGTCCATCGCGCGCTCGGATCCGGGCCGACCGCAAAGCAGTTCTGCCTCGGCAGGCCCTGCTGCTGGTGCAGTTCGCCGCGGACGCCGGCGGCACGGACGTTCAACCGGCCCAGTCGGCCGCCGTCGACGACCATGCCGCCGCCGTCGGCGAGCGCGGGTGGGGGCAACATGCGCAACATCCTTCGGGGTACCTCGTCGACCGCGCCCTCCGCGGCCGGTCCGGGGCGGTAGGGCACTCGGGGGGCGGCGGGCGCCGGTACGAACGAGGTGCCGGGATCGCCGTCGTCGTCCTGATCCGGTGCGTCGTCGCGCCGGCGTCGATCGTCGGGCTCGTCGTCGAGGGCGGGCATCGTGTCGACCGTGCCGGCCCGCTCGGATTCGGCCGCCGGCGCGGGCCTGCGCTTGGGGATCGGAGGGTAGGCCGGGCGGCGTTCGGCGGACGGGCGCGGTCCCGGGTCGAGCGGGTCGACCGGATCCATCGGATCCGCGGGTTCGATCTCGTCGTCGGGCTCCGGTTGCCACTTCGGCGTCGGATCCTCGCGGCGGGCCGGACGCGCGGTGCCACGTGACGGCGGCAGCACACCCTGCGGCTCGCGGTGCAGACGGTCGGGCGGCATCGTGTCGCCGGGAATGGTGTCCGACATCGGCGTGCCCGGGGACGGCGACGAGCCGAGCATGACGTCTTCCCAGTGCGAGGAGCCGGTCCGCCGCCGAGTGCGTCCCGACGTCGGCGCCGGGGCCGAGTCGTAGTCGTCGTACTCCGGGCCCTGGTCGCGACCGTAGTCGTAGGCCCCGGCGTCGGCTTCGTACGGATCACGTCGCCCGAAGCCGGGTCGGCGGTCGTAGGGATCCGGCTCGTCCTCCTCGGCGGGTGCGCCGAAGCCGAACCAGTTCGCGACCCGACGCGCCCGCCCGGAGCGGCGGCCGGCCTGATCCGGGGCGTTCTCCGGGTAGCCCGTCGATCCGTCCGGCGCGATCCCGTCGCGGTCGAACTCCGGGTCGGGGCGACGGTCGTAGTCGGGATCCGGCCGTCGATCGTAGTCGGGATCGGGACGTTCGCGACCGGTCGGGCCGGGACGTCGTGGACCCTGTGCTCGCGGGATGGGCTCGGCCGGCGAACCATCGCCGGGGGTGTGGCGCTTGCTGGTACCGTCCGGCACGGCTTCCTCCTTCGCCTCGGGCCGGCCGGCGAGCCGGTCCCGTCGTGTCGCCGGTGGGCGTACCGTCCCCCACCCGTGCGACAGGTATCAACAGGTATAGCGTGCACGGCCCGTGCCCGTGTGCGCACGCGCGCGCATTGGTCCCCACTTTGCCCCAGGGCCGCCCGTACCACCGTGCGGATGGCGGGCTCCTACCCGGAATCCCGGCGCGCGGTACCTATTTGACGGCGTATCAGGGAAACTCCCGGACACCGTGCCGGCGTTCCCCGTGACGGCCGCGGATGTCCCGGATCGGGCGAGGCGAACGCCCGCTCGACGAAGTGGCGCAAAGATACCGATGGTTGGGGTCCGTCGGGTCGACCGGCGGCGGGCGCGAGTGTCGCGGCGGCGGCGGTGCGTGTGGTTTCTCGGTGATGCGTTCGTCTCTCCATACGGCACCGTCTGGAGTACCCGACCTGCTCATCACTACAGTGGTGCCCGTCGCGCGGTAGCAACGACCGGTTGTTTTCCAGGTGGTTCCCGCGCGCTCACGAACACTTCCTCTTCGGGAGCACAACCGCATGCGCATACGCACCACCCGCCTCGCGACCATCGCCGTCACGGCGGCGCTCACGCTCGGCGGCTCCGTCGCGGTGACCTCGTCCCCGGCCTCGGCCGACGCGGGCAACAGCGACGCCAACGTCTCGGCCCGAGGCGGTCTGGGCATCGTCACCGGCGCGTCGGCCGTGGCCAACGCGGACGGTACCCACACGATCACCTGGACGGACCGTTGGCCCGGCCCGATGCGCGTGTACGCGTCCACCGACGTGGACCGGTTCACCCGGATCGTCGGCACCGTCACCGGCAACTCGCTGACCGTGTCCGGCCTGGACCCGGCGCAGCGCTGGTACTTCAACGTCACCCCGGCCGGCCCGGTCGTCGGCGTGGTCACCGCGCCGCGCTCGCTCGGCCTGCAGAGCGCGCCCAACGCGCGTGACATCGGCGGCTACCGCGCCGACTGGGGTCTGAGCGTCAAGTACGGCCAGGTCTTCCGCACCGACGCGCTCGGCAAGGCGACCGACGCGGACGTGGCCCGGCTCGCGAGCCTGGGCCTGGACGTGTCGGCGGACTTCCGCACGGACACCGAGATCGCCGGCAACGGCGCGAACAAGCTGCCCGCCGGCACCGCGGTCGAGCACCTGCCGATCGCCGACGGCAACCTGACCAACATCACCAACGCGGCGGTGGGCAGCCGGGATCCGATCAAGCAGCAGGAACTGCTGGGCGACGGCAAGGCCGCGGCGGCGCTGGAGAACGTCTACCGGGGCTTCGTCGACGACCCGGCCCAGCGCGCGCAGTTCGCCACCGTGCTGCGGGACATCGCGGACGGCAAGTCGGTGATCTACAACTGCACGGCGGGCAAGGACCGTACCGGGTGGATGACCGCGATCATCCTCAAGGCGCTCGGCGTGGACGACGCCACCGTCTACGGCGACTTCCTCGCCAGCAACGACAACCTCCGGGCCCGCAACGAGGGTACGAAGGCCGGCCTCAAGGCCGCCGGGTTGATGCAGGACCCGACCCTGATGGACCCACTCCTGTACGTGCAGAAGTCGTACCTGGACACGGCGTTCGCGCAGGTGCAGAAGAAGTACGGCTCGTTCGACGCGTACCTGCGTACGGGTTTGAACATCGACCCGATCACCGAACTCAAGCTCCGGGCACAGCTACTCACCTTCTGAGCCGGCAGTCGCCGGTGGTCGTCCGCCGGGACGGGTTCGACCGGCCGCCCCGGCAAGGGCTCTGACGATCAGTCAGGGGCCTTGCCGGGCCGCGGTCGAGGTCCGGCCGCTCAGGCGGACAGATCGGCGCGCAGGCGTGCCAGCGCGCGGGCGAGCAGGCGGGACACGTGCATCTGCGAGATCCCCAGCCGCTCGCCGATCTGCGACTGCGTCATGTTGCCGAAGAAGCGCAGCATGATGATCTGCCGGTCGCGCGGACTCATCCGGGCCAGCAACGGACGCAGCGCCTCGCGGTATTCGACGCCGTCGAGTGCCTCGTCCTCCTGTCCCAGCCGGGCGATCAGCGCGTTGTCGCGATCGTCGTCGAGGTCGTGTGCGTCCAGCGACGCGGGCGAGTAGGCGTTGGCCGCCTCCATACCCTCGAGGATCTCCTCGACCGTGAGGTTCAGGTGCTTGGCGAGTTCGACCACCGTCGGGGCGCGGTCGTACTTGTGGTTGAACTGCTCGGTGGCCTCGGCCAGCGCCAGGCGCAGTTCCTGGAGTCGGCGGGGCACCCGCACGCTCCACGAGGTGTCCCGGAAGAAGCGCTTGATCTCGCCGATGATGGTCGGCACCGCGTAGGTGGGGAACTCGACGCCGCGATGCGGGTCGAAGCGGTCTATCGCCTTGATCAGTCCGATCGTGCCCACCTGGAGCACGTCCTCGTACTGGTCCGTGCGACTGCGGAAGCGGTTGGCCGCGAAGCGCACCAGGGGCAGGTTCAGCTCGACCAGGGTGCTGCGCACGTAGGCGTGCT
This sequence comes from Embleya sp. NPDC005971, assembly GCF_040629175.1. Lineage (NCBI taxonomy): Bacteria > Bacillati > Actinomycetota > Actinomycetes > Kitasatosporales > Streptomycetaceae > Embleya > Embleya sp. NPDC005971. The sequence goes on from NZ_JBEXUX010000036.1 coordinate 4,762, forward strand.
CGGGCGATCCCTCGACGACATCGGTGAGGCGGAGCAGGAGGGTTCGGGACAGCGTGCGCGTGTCCTGGGGGGTGTCGGTGCCGGAACCCCTGACCGCGCGGACGCGGGGGATGCCGGTACGGGGAAGGCGCGCGGGCGCGGCCCGGTCGGCGATCGAGCCGGCCGTGCCCTCGTGGGAAGCATCTCGCAGCAGCACTGGAGAGCCCACCTCCTCGTCGGTCCTGGAGCGGAACCTGGCCGCTGCCGGCCATGGTGGAACGGCAGCCGTCGTTCGGTACCCCCTTACCGGCGCGGGTCACCGCCCCAAACCCCTTGCGACATCCCCGATTTGTCAGGTGATGCGGGTGTATCTAGCGGCATGTCGACAGTACGAAAGCCGTAAATCACCGCAAAGAAAATTTGAGGTTTTGCCATCCGTTTCGTGTTACTCGCCAGTCGTGCCGATTAGTCGACGTCGGGACCGAACAGTTGATCGCACACTTTGAGGTAGACGGCGTCGGGTCGGGGGACGAAGCCGACCTCCTTGAGCGGTTGATCCTGCCCCGCGGACTCCATCACGAACGTCCCGTGCCCGAGTATTCGGCCGCCCGGGGTGCGCCGATAGCTCATGTCGGTCACCTGGGTCAGCGGCATCATGTTGACCCGCTTGGCGATCAGCCCGGTGGCCAGGATGATCCGCTTGTCCGTCACGATGAAGTAGTCGTTGCGCCAGGTGAGTACGTGTCCCGTGCACCACAGCAGGAGCCCCGCCCCGATCGGCCACACGCCGTAGCGCACCGCCAGGTTCTCGGCCGGGAAGTACCACAACAGCACGAGCAGGAAGGCCAGTCCGAGTGCGGTGGTGGCCAACGGGCGCATGATGATGGCCCAGTGCCGGCGCACCGCTATCGCGCAGGTCTCGGTGGGCAGCAGGTACTTGCGTATCGCGTGTGGGTCGACGGTGGAGCCGGTGACCGGTCCCGCCCCCACCTCTCGACGTGCCCGCCTCAGCTCGTCCAGCCGCTGATCTGATCGCCGCACCACTTGGCGGCGGACGACATCGCCTGGAACCACTGCGCGACCAGGTCGGAGGCCTTTTCCGGCGTGGCGATGATCGTGTAGATGACGAAAACGATCAGGAGCAGCGTCAGGATCCTTTTGGTCTGCGCCTGCATCTCCCCGCCTCCCCGAATGAGGTATCGGGGAGAAACAATAGGGGAGAGGGAGCGGCCGCGGGGGGACCGGCCACTCACTCTCCCCTGTGGGACCCCCGCCGGAGCAAAGGTGGGTCGTACCTTCGCAGCATCGGCAAACAGTCCCGGGGTGCCTGCGGGGCTCCTGCCCAGCCCCCGGCACACTTCCAGCATGCGCCGAGGTGTGTCGCCGCGCATCCGGCGTTCGGCCTGACGTGGCAGGGCCTTGGTCCCGTCCGGGACCCGCGGCCGCGATCCGCCCCCGGACGGCGTATCCGCAGGTGGGCGCCGCGTCGGGTGGACCGCCCGGGCGCCGCCTAGCCGGCGGTGCCGTACAGCCGGTCGCCGGCGTCGCCCAGGCCCGGGACGATGTAGCCGTGCTCGTTGAGCCGCTCGTCGATCGAGGCGGTCACCACGGTGACGGTGGCCTCGGTGTCCTGGAACGCCTCCTGCATCACCTTGACCCCCTCGGGGGCGGCGAGCAGGCAGATCGCGGTCACGTCGTGCGCGCCGCGGTCCAGCAGCAGCTTGGTGGCCGCGATCAGGGTGCCGCCGGTGGCGAGCATCGGGTCCAGGACGTACGCCTGCCGGCCGCTGAGGTCGTCCGGCATCCGGGTCGCGTAGGTCGACGGTTCCAGGGTGTCCTCGTTGCGGATCATGCCCAGGAAGCCGACTTCGGCCGTGGGCAGCAGCCGCACCATGCCGTCGAGCATGCCCAGCCCGGCCCGCAGGATCGGCACCACGAGGGGACGCGGGTAGGAGAGCTTGACGCCGGTGGTCTCGCTGACCGGGGTGCTGATCGCCACCGGGTCGACGCGTACGCCTCGGGTCGCCTCGTAGGCGAGCAGCGTGACCAGTTCGTCGGCGAGCCTCCGGAAGGTCGGCGAGTCGGTGCGCCGGTCGCGCAGGGTGGAGAGCTTGTGGGCCACCAGAGGATGGTCGACGACATGAATCCGCATGTTGCGACATTAGCCGTTTGACCTGGCGGCGACCCTGCCGGGTTGTCGGGTTCGAGGCGTGTTCGGCGGCATTCGCCGGTCGTTCGACCGGCGCGACTCGCGCGTTTGCGGGAATGTCGGGCGAATTGAGATTGTTACACCGATTTGCGAACACACATCCGGTGTCATCCGACCGGTGTGATGACTGAGCCGGCGTGTCCCGGGAACTACTGCCACGTCGGTTTCGGCGGCCTTTCGAGCCCAGGGGCATGGTGATGGAGAGTCGGGAACCTCGGACGACGGCGGCCGAGCGCCGCGAGGAGGAGGCGGCGCGCCGACGCCGGCGCACCCTTTTCCTGCGCGAACTGGCCGAGGCCCGCGAGTTGCGGGCCCGCATCCAACCCCGCCGCGTACGCAATGAGCGGCTACGGCAGATGATGCGGATGCGTACGTTCCGTTACTGAATTCGACCGATCCTTGATCGTCTCGGTGACCTTGTTCGTCAACGTGCGCCAATTCCCGTCGTCGTGGTCCGGTATCTGCCACGATGCGAGGGACAACGCCGAAGCGAACGATCTTGGAGAGTCCCGTGGCGTACTTCGCCGCAGTGCTCGTACGTACAGACGAGCAGTGGGAGGCCCGTGAAGCCGACCTCGACGATGTCGAGGACTCGGCGGGGATGACCGCGCTGGCACGGTCGGCGGCGGTGGACGACGAGCCGGTGCTCTTGTTCGTCGAACAGGAGGACACCTGGTTCGCGGTCGTCCGGGTGGACGGTGAGGAGGACCCGCGCATCTACGTCTCCGACGTGGCCGCGGTCTCCCGCAGCGCCTACGCGGACGCGTTGCTGACGGCCGACGTGCTGGACGGCCTGGAGGAGGACGACGAGGCCGTGCTGCCGACCGGCCCGGCCGGCGACGAGACGGTGCTGGTCGACCTGGGGGTGTCGGCTCAACTGCTCGCCGACCTCGCGGGCGAGGCGGGTCTGCCGGCGGACGCCATCGCGGTGATAGCCGAACGCCTGGGCTGCGCGGACGAGTTGGAGACGGTCCGCTGAGCCCGATGCCCCCGCCGGTGCCCGAGCCCCGGTTCGACCCGGCGTTGCGCCGGTACGAGCCGGCCATGCGGCTGGCCTTGGCCGAGGCGGCCTTGGCGGTCGACACCGGGGATGTGCCGGTGGGGTGCGTGGTGCTCGGCCCGGACGGCGCGGTGCTCGGCCGCGGCCGCAACGAACGCGAGGCGCACGGCGACCCGACGGCCCACGCGGAGATCCTCGCCCTGCGCGAGGCCGCCAAGGCCGTCGGGGAGTGGCGCCTGTCCGGCTGCACCCTGGTGGTCACCCTGGAGCCCTGCACGATGTGCGCGGGCGCCATCGTGCTGGCCCGGGTCGACCGGGTGGTCTTCGGCGCCTGGGACCCCAAGGCCGGCGCCGCCGGCTCGCTGTGGGACATCCTGCGCGACCGCGGCCTCAACCACCGCCCCGAGGTGGTCGGCGGCGTCGCGGCAACGGAGTGCACCGCCGTCCTGCACGACTTCTTCACCCACGCCCGCTCCCCGGAATCCGGTTACGAAGCACACCCCGGCATCCGGTAAGCTCTCTCTCGGTAGCGTGTCCGAGTGGCCTAAGGAGCACGCCTCGAAAGCGTGTGATGGTGCAAGCTATCCGTGGGTTCAAATCCCACCGCTACCGCTCTTGAGCAGGACATACGAAGGACCCGACCGCACGTGGTCGGGTCCTTCGTCGTTTTCGGGGTGGGGTGCGGGGTCAGGCGGGGATGGGCTGGGGGGTGGCCTCGTCGAAGGGTGGGTAGTGGTCGGCGCCGGATTGTTCGGCGGCGGCGATGTAGGCGGTGAGGGCGTCGCGGGATTGGGCGAGGCGCTGCATCTGGTCGTCCAGGCGCCGCAGCCGGGAGCGCATCGCGGTCAGCAGTTCGAGGCACCCGGGTAGTTCGGGGGCCTCGCCGACCGCGCAGGGCAGCAGGTACGCGATGTCCTCGGAGGACAGGCCGGCGCCGAGCAGGTGGCGGATCTGTTTCACCCGCAGCACCGCGGTCTCGTGGTACTCGCGGTAGCCGTTCGCGCGGCGGTCCGCCTCCAGCAGGCCCTGGGCCTCGTAGTAGCGCAACTGGTGGGCGTGGACGCCCGTTCGGTGGCTCAGTTCCCCGATCCGCATCGAAACCTCACTTGACCTTCATACCGGTATCAACGTTGACGATGCTGCCATGAACAACGAAAGCAGCACCCCTGTGACCGTCATCGGACTCGGACTGATGGGCCGGGCCCTGGCCGGGGCGTTCCTGAGGGCCGGCCATCCCACCACCGTGTGGAATCGCACGGCCGCCAAGGCCGACACCCTGGTGGCCGAGGGCGCCCGGTCGGCGCCGACGGTGGGCGCCGCACTCGCGGCGGGGCCGCTGGTGATCGTCTGCCTCACCGACTACCGGGCCGTGTACGAGCTGCTCGACGGGAGCGCCGCCGAGCTGGACGGCAAGATGTTGATCAACCTCACGTCGGGCGACTCGGCCCAGGCCCGGGAGGCCGCCCGATGGGCCGAGCAGCGTGGCGCGCGTTACCTGGACGGCGCGATCATGGCCATCCCGTCGGGGATCGGGACCGCCGACGCGGTGATTTTGCACAGCGGGCCGGAGGCGGACTTCGCGGCGTATCGCTCGACGCTGGAGGTGTTGGGCACGGTCAGCCACCTCGGGGCGGACCACGGGCTGGCGGCCCTGTACGACGTGGCCGGCCTGGCCATGATGTGGAGTGTGCTGAACGCCTGGCTCCAGGGCACGGCCATGGTCCGCACGGCCGGGGTGGACGCCGCGACCTATGCCTCGTTCGCCCGGCAGATCGCCGCCGGGGTGGCCGAATGGTTGCCCGGGTACGCCGAGCAGATCGACCGCGGGTCGTTCCCGGCCGAGGTGTCGGCCCTGGAGACCGACGCGCGGGCGATGGCCCACCTGATCGAGGAGAGCGAGGCGCTCGGGGTCAACGCCGAACTGCCCAGGTTGATCAAGGCGATGGCCGACCGCTCGATCGCCGCCGGACACGGCGCGGAGCAGTACCCCGTGCTGATCGAGGAGTTCGGCAAACCCGGCAACGGCTGACCGGCGGGGGTGCGGCGGGGTGTGGCCCGCCCGACGTGCCGCTGCCGCCTGCGCGGGATGCGGAGGCGGCAGCGGATGGGTCGCGTTCGGCGGGTCAGCAGCCCGGCGGGCGGCTCGGGGCCGGCGGAGGCGGCGGGGACAGGATCGCGGCGACCTGCTCCGGCGCGGCCAGGTCGGTCCAGCCGTCGCCGATCACCAGGTCGACCGAGCCGTCCGTGCGCTGGTCCTCCTTGACGGTGCTCGCCGCCACCTGGGCCGCGACCACCTTCGCCGGGGTGGTGCCGGGGAAGCCGTGCCGGATCTCGGCGGTGGCCGCGACCGGCTGGTTCAGCGGATCGTTGGTCACCTTGCCGATCACGAAGCCGCGCGCCTTGAGCGCCTCGGAGACGGTCTTGGCCAGGCCGGCGCGCTTGGTCGCGTTGTAGACGTTCACCGTGATCGTCTTGGGCTCGGGCAACGCCGCGGGCGGGGCGGCCGGCGGGGTCGAGGCCGTCGGCGAGGCGCACGCGGCGGCCTTGTCGCCGCTGTCGTCGGACGTGAAGTGGTACACGCCCCAACCGGCGGTGGCCAGCACCACCAGGCCGACCACGATCGCGATGACCACGGGCATGCGTCGCCTGCGCCGCGTCATCCGCGGATACAGCTTGCCAGTGATCTTGTACTGGCCTCCCATGCCGCGGGGAGTGAGCATGCTCATCGGTGCGCCCCCGTCCTCCTCCTGCACGGCATGGCCGTGATCCCGGTCGCCATGAAGTCGAGGTTAGCGCCGACGTGGCACCTTGCGTATCCGGGCACGGCCGTACGCGAGACGACCACCTGATCGGGCCGCCGGGGTTGCGTGCTCAGCCGAGTTCGAGCACGCGCGCGTGCAACACCTGGCGCTGTTGCAGCGCGGCCCGGACCGCGCGATGCAGGCCGTCCTCCAAATAGAGGTCACCCTGCCATTTCACGACGTGCGCGAAGAGGTCGCCATAGAAGGTCGAGTCCTCGGCGAGCAGCGTGTCGAGGTCGAGTTGCCGCTTCGTCGTGATGAGTTGGTCCAGACGCACGGGCCGCGGGGCGATGTCGGCCCATTGCCGGGCACCCGACCTCCCGTGGTCCGGGTACGGTTTGCCGTCACCGATCCGCTTGAAGATCACAGGCTCAGCCTACCGGGATCACGGTCGCCTAACCCCCACCCGGCGCCGATGCGAGGGAGCGAGGGTGCGGATCAGGCCGGCTCGGATGGCCGATCCGCCGGGGCAATCGGGATATTTCTCGTCCTATCGGTGTATTCGTCTTCCGCATCTCGGCGAGCGGAGGAGCGCATGAGCGAGCAGGACGACACGATCGCGGCCATCACGGCCGGATACGCCTTCACCGGACCCGCGCTGGAACTGGGCGCGGCCGTGGTCGAGGGCACCGCGCATCCCCAGGCGCGGGTGCGTGTCCCGCTCGCGGTACTCAATCGGCACGGCCTGGTCGCGGGCGCGACCGGCACCGGCAAGACCAAGACGCTGCAACTGATCGCGGAGCAGTTGTCCGCGCAGGGTGTGCCGGTCTTCCTCGCCGACGTCAAGGGCGACCTGTCCGGCATCTTTGCCCCGGGGACGCCCGGCGACCGGGTGACCGGGCGGGCGGCCGAGGTCGGCCAGGACTGGCAACCGGTCGGCTGCCCGGTCGAGTTCCACGCGCTCGGCGGGATCGGCCCGGGCGTGCCGATCCGGGCCACGATCACCGACTTCGGGCCGACCCTGCTGGCCAAGGTGCTGGATCTGAACGAGACGCAGGAGTCCTCGCTCGGCCTGATCTTCCACTTCGCCGACGAGCGCGGGCTGGAACTGGTCGACCTCAAGGACCTGCGCGCGGTGATCCAGTTCCTGACCGACGATCAGGGCAAGGCCGAACTCAAGCGCATCGGCGGCCTGTCCACGGCCACCGTCGGGGTGATCCTGCGCGCGCTGATCACGCTGGAGAACAACGGCGGCGGGGCCTTCTTCGGCGAACCGGACTTCGACACCGCCGATCTGCTGCGCACCACCTCCGACGGGCGCGGTGTGGTCTCGGTGCTCGAACTCGCCGCGGTGCAGGACAAGCCGCAGTTGTTCTCCACCTTCCTGATGTGGCTGCTCGCCGATCTCTTCCACGACCTGCCGGAGGTGGGCGATCCGGATCGGCCGCGTCTGGTGTTCTTCTTCGACGAGGCGCACCTGCTGTTCACCGGTGCCTCCAAGGCGTTTTTGACCGCGATCACCCAGACGGTGCGGTTGATCCGGTCCAAGGGGGTCGGAATCTTCTTAGCTGTTGTCACTTCCCCCCCTTGGGCGCTGACCTGCTGGAACGTGCCTACCAGCATGAACAGTTGGGCATTGGCTGCCTGATGCGTCCTCGGCGACTTGCCATCGATCGGCGCAATGACTCGGTTCGACCGGTTCCGGCGGCGACGCTGGTTCATGATCCTCTGCCCGTGGCGGGGGCTGTCTGAAAGAGGGGCTGAACATGGCTGGCAAGTTTGAGATCTACACCGACAAGGCGGGGAAGCATCGGTTCCGACTCAAGGCGGGGAACGGTGAGATCATCGCAGTAGGTGAGGCATACGAAAGTGAAGCGGGATGCCGCAACGGAATCGCGTCGATCAAGAAGAACGCACCTGATGCACCGATCGTGAACGTGGGCGAGTAGCCAAGCAAGGCACATTGGGCCGCTCCTTGGCATGGGGCGGCCCATCGCTTGTGGGGACTTGGCGGGGTGCTCCGACCGGGCCCAACTGATGGCGGCGCCTGGGGCATTCGGCGGAAGTCACATGGACTGAAACCGTGACATGAGGGCTGCGACTTCGGGTTGACTTGCATGGCCCTTCATCCGCATCTGAAGCCCGTCCATGGCGGCACTGACCCGGACGGACGGAATGCCCGCCGAGAGGTCAAGCGCACGATGGGCGGCCGTGGCGGCAGCATCCAATTCGTTGCGCTGGATGTGACTTGCGGCTAGGACTGCTTGGCTGAGGGATGCTCGCCGGGGGCGCTTCTGGGCTTGGGCGGCGGCGATCGACTCGCGCGCGAACGCTTCTGCGTTGACGGAGTCGCCCATGTCACGCAAGCTCCCGGCAATCTCGCCGGTGACGTATGCGCTGTCAATGAAGCGGGCCCACTCAGGTTCGTTCTGGTGGTTGACGGTGTCGTAGGTGCGTTCGGCCTTGTCGATGGCACGTACGGCTGACATGACGTCGCCGAGACTGGCATGGGCGCGTGCTTCAAGGACAAGCAGATCGGTGGTCGCTGCTGGCGCGGTGATCCCACGTAGTCCTTGGCGCCCGGCACGGGCGAGAGACAGCCCCTCTTCTGGATGTCCGAGTTGGGTGGCCTGATCGCTGAGACCTGCAAGTACGTGTGCCCCAAGCATTCTGTTGCCGGATGCCTGAGCTAGCCGGAGTGACTGAATCAGGTAGCGCTCGGCTAGTCCCTGGCGCCCGGCATCGAATGCCATCCACCCGGCGAGATAGGTTTGTTCGCTGGCCACCTCGTAGAGGGCATGTTGTATCGCTGGTGCGTGGGGTTGCCCAACAAGCGGCATTACATGCTCGGTGAGGAACTGCGCGACCAGTCGCCGTGCTGTATCGCCTCCACCGCCGATGACGTCCATCTCCTGGAAGCCGGCGAAAGCGCGGCGGATGGTCTCGATCTGGTCGGCCCCTACCCGACGGGGCTTCGCTCCGTCCAAGTCTTCAAGGCTAGCCACCAGCCAATCACGGCTTGGTACACCCAGAGCACTTACGGCAAATGTCGCGTTGGTGAGGAATGACCGTCGGTTCATGTCGCTGCTCCCCAGAGTCGATACAACGGTCAGCGTATCGGTGAGGGAACGTGTGTACGTGAGTCCGATCTCGGACTCTTTTGTCTGTTCATGTGCTGAACTTGTGAGAGCGACGTCTTTGGAGGGTTCCCTACTACCCCGCTCCCACGGGCGTGGTGCAAGTCCCAGCATGTCCCCAGGGATTCGCAGAGCATCGGCGATCGTCTCGATTTTTTCGATCGTGGTGATCTCACCTTCGCCGCGTGCCAGCAGTCCCACGCGGTTGGGTTTGATGCCACATGCCTCGGCGATTTTCTGGAAGCTCACGCCTCCCCACTGGCGAGCAATCTTGAAAACCGCACCGAAATCTCGGATGCGTAGGGCTTCGCGCATCTCGTCTCGATCGAGAACCTGCGGGGGTAACGCTGCTGGTGAGATGGGGTAATCGGCCACAGAACCCTCTTCGATCACACGTAGTTGATCATTGCTCGCCCAGAGTCTACCCCTGAGGGATATACCCATCATGGGCTGACGATTGGATTCCGAGTCAATGACGCTTGTCGCATGGCCGGAACGAACCAAGAGCAGGCGGGTCTTCGGGGCTTAATGATCACGCAGGACCCGGCCGAGCGGACAGCAATCGTGGGGTCGCCCTACCTTGACCTGGGGAATGGGTCGTGGGCGCTCGGATCGGGCGGGTGCAGCTCCGGGTGTGTGCCAGGTGGGGCTTTCGCGTTCGGCAGGGATGAGGTGTGGGCGTCAGTGCCTGCCTCGGTGGCCGGAGCGCGGGCGTGGACGCGTGATGTGCTGTCCCGGTGGGATCTGTGCGTCCTGAGCGATGACTGCGAGTTCTGCGTCTCGGAGCTGGTGACGAATGCAGTCAAACACGCTCCCCCTGTGGATCCCAGTGTGGGGATCACGGTGCGGGCGTGGCTCTGGACGCGTCGGGCGCTGGTCATCGAGGTCATCGACGGGTCGCCCTGCCTCCCCACCATGCCGGCGTCGGATGTCCTACGTCCGTCCGCGTCCAACTTGACGCACCTGCCGTGTGGTCATCGGGGACTGCTGGCCGTGGGCTGCGTCGCGGACGATCTTGTCTGGGAGCGGCGCGAGTACGGGAAATCCGTGTGGGTGCGCTTCGTGCTGGGTCCCTATGGCCTGCACGGTCGGCCGTGAGGCTCTCATGATCGGCGGGGGCCGCTGCGCTGAGGCACGGTCGGCGGTTCCCGCTTCCCCGGGGGGTTGTTGAGCCTTCCCCCCCCGGGGCGGCTCTGTCGGAACGCGGGGAAGTGGTGCCTCCTCGACTCACGACAGGGTCCGGCGCCTGGATCTGCATGGTCCGGGCGCCACTTGATCGCCACGGTTGCGAATTCGTCCCTCGCTTCCGTGGGCCCTGCCCGCAAACTGGGTTGCTGGTGGCGGGGCGGCGGTGCCCGGACTTCGAGCGGTCCGGGCACCGCTTCGAGTTCTCGGAGGAGTGTCCGGTTCCACTTCTCCGGGTGCCTCGCCGGGGCGGGCGTGTGTCAATCCGTCCGCCGTTCGGACCCGGCGGGGTGGTGTCCGAAGTTCGATCCTTCGGGCACCTTGCAAGTCCCCGGAAGCGCGCCCCCCTTCCGGGGCCGTCGCGGCGGCGACGGGTGGCGGCGCCTGTCCAAAGCGGGTGCCGCCATCGACCTCCGGGGGATGCCTTGACGCGACTCGGGCATCCCCCGGGACCAACCGAATAGTTCAGTCCGGACCACCCCGCGACCTTGGCGGGGATGGGGGTGGTCCGGGTGGGGCCCTGATGGAACCCCGGTACCGATGGTACCGGGGTTGTCGCGCTGAGTTCTGCGTGACGGTCCATCAAGGTCCTTGTGCTGGGCGGGCGTTGGGAGGAGACACGGTGGACATGGACGAGGGTGCGGACGGGACGGGTCACCTAGACGGCTGCGGGGTGGCTGAGGACTGGGATCCCGGATCGTCGCTGTGGGTGGCCGGGGTGGACTATCTGGGGGCGTGGCGTGCCGCTGCCGCTGCGGCGGATGAACTGAACGTCGTGCTCGCCGAGTTGGGCATCAACGGTGCCCGGGTGGTGGTGGTGTCCGGGGCGGACGGCTGCGCCACCGTGGATGTCCGGCTGCCGGTGGCCGTTGCTCGGATGGTGGCCAGCCGGCTGCGGCGGGTGTCTCGCGCGGCATAGGGCCCGGCGCGGTCTGCGGTCGTGTCCCGTCATGCCGTGCACGCACCGGTTGTCCCGTGGGACCCGATCGAACGCGGGTGAGCATGGGCGGCCGGCACCTTTGACCCGTATCGGCGGTGCGCGGGTGGGTCCCACCTGGGATCACCCCGCCTCCTCTGTTGTGAACCCCGCGCCGGTGACGTGTCGGCCTGGTGCGCGCGGTCGGCGTCCGCAGTGTTGGGCCGGTGTCCTGCCCGTGCGGGGGTCGGGCATGGTCGGGGGCCCGTACGCTGGCCGGCACAGTGGGGAGCACCGCTCCCCACCCGAATTCCCCACTGAGGGCCCCCGGCCTTGCCCGACGCGGGGTCCCCGTGCGAGGAGGTGGCTCAAGACTGCGGATGCCGGCCCCCACGGAGCGAGGTGTTCCCGGGGGAAGACGTACCGGTGTCTTCTCTGTGAAGGCAGGCACCGCGGCTGCCCACTCGCGCGCCGGCTCGATGGTCGTGTCCTCGGGCAGCCGCTGTGCCGGACCTGCCGCGCCGGCTTCGTGTACCGGGCGGGCCGCACCACGTGCACGTCCTGGTGCTCGATGTCGCGTCGGTTTCGTGTACGGGGGCGGGGCCGGCCGGGGTGTCGACCCGGGATCGGCGGCCACGCCGCACGCCCGGGGCGGGCGCCCCGGGCGGGCCCGCCCCCGGCGCGGAACGCGCCGGGCTTGAGTAAGTAGAGAAAGTCTCGGCCATTCTGGGGCTTGGGCCCGACACAGGAGGATGCGTGGACCACGACCAAGAGCACGACCGCGATCACGTCGACGGGGAAGACGACTTCCGGGATGTGGTGCTGTGGCCGGCACGCCCGGACGACCCGGACGACGTCGACCAGGACGCTATCGACCCGGACGGCATCGACCCGGCCTGAGCGCGAGTGGCCTCGCCCGGATCGACAGGGCGGGGCTTCCGCCGGTCGTCTGCGGTCGATTTCTCGGCCGACGGAATGATCTTCACGCGCGGGTATTTCGGTTGACACGGTGTTTAGGCTCCCGTGCATGATCCGGAAAAAGAAAATGAGTTTATTGATGATCTTGGCGGTGGCGGCGGTTTCGTGTGCGGGTGGCGATCCCTCGGAGCGGTCCGCACGCTCGTCCTCGTCCCCGGCCCTCACGTCTGTGGCTCCGTCCTTACCACCCGTGGCGTCGCCTCCGGCGCCGGTGCCAGCCATATCCGAATCCGACGCGCGCGCGACCGTGGTCGCGTTTTGGGCGGCGAAGGAAACGGCCTTCGAGACGAAGAATGCGGCCCCGCTCAAGGATCTGGAATCGGGGATCATTCTCGGGTCGGACGCGAATCGTATATCCCGAGTGGCGAAGTACGGGAAAAGTCCGACGCTATTCTACTATCCGAAGTCGGTGGAGAATATCCGTGTCTATCCCACGGGGCAGACTCCGCCGGGGGCGGACCGGTATTTCCTCTCCAGTCAGAGGATATCGGTCCTCTCGGATCAACGGACCATGTATGTGGTCTTTCGCCAGAGCAGGGGCGAGGGTCCCTGGCGGGCGGTTCACACGTCGCTGTTGTGGGCGGAGAACGTGAACGGCGATCCGCTGCCCGCGTCGGGTACTTCGCTGGTCACCGTGCCCGGGGCGGACGCTGCCTGCGGGGCGCTCGGGGACCTGCTCAACGCTAAGGACGTACCCGCCGACTATTGGGGGGCGAGCGGGCCGGCGGCGGCGAAATCACGCATGTGGCGGACCCGCAACAACAGGGCGGGGGATACCCGGGTGCACGTAGTGGCGGAGAAGTCTCCGGATGATCCGGGGCCCGTGTGGGTCCTGCCGAGCGGAACCCGTTTCGCGCCGTGCGCCATGGCGGAGACGTGGACTTTCACGCCACCCGAGCACACGTGCCTGCACTGGGATGGGACCTGGGGGGACGAACAATTCTACGGCCGTGACGTCTGGGCCGGCGGCGGGCAATCATTCGAGGCCGGAAACTACGGGCTTTCCATCCCGAGGGACGGAAAGCCCGTAGACGTCCTGTCCTTGCAGTGGTTCGGTCTCGATCTCCGCAGTGACGACTGTCCGTCGTCCTATCGGAAAGAATCCTGAGCGCTAGCCGGCGTCCGCAATGTAGTAGTTCGTGAGTACGACGTATCCGGCGTGAGTGATATCCGTGTCGTCGTGGACGATCTGGAATTTGTGGCCTCGGGCTTCGAGGTAGGACCGGATGAGCATCACCGAAATCCAGTTGTCGCCGACCCAGTACGCGCGGGCCCAGTGGTCGGCGAGTTCGGGCGCGTCGTCGACGACGACGAACCGGTGAGGGTCGTGGGGCGCAGCAGTTCGCCACGGCTGTCCGTCTTGGCAGAGCCGCGAGAAATCGCTCGGGGACATGGCCATCACGATCACGGAGGGGCTGTCGGGGGTGTTCGGCGTTGTCACGGTGACTCCTTCGTCGGTGGGTGAACGGATCGAGCGTGCGTCGGGGCGGTCATTCCCGCGCGGTGGCCTTGGCGCGGCCCTTGGCCACGATCGGGTAGGCGACTGCGGCGGTGCCGACCCTGGTCTCTTCGAGAATCAGCGGTCCGGCCGTGCCGGCGGTAACTCGGTGCACGACTAGCAGGGGGGTGCCCTCGGGCAGCCGTAGCGCGGTGGTCTCGTCCGGGGTGGGTGTCCGGGCGGTGACGGTCTCGTGCCATGTGAGGCGGTGGCCGGCCGCTTCGAGCGCGGCGTATAGCTCCGGCTGCGGGCGGGTGGGGTCGTTTCCGAGTTCGGCGCCGGCGGCGGTGGCGAACGGGACGATCGTGCGGACCATCGCCCGTGTGCCGGTGGGCCGGTGGGTGATCAGGCGGTCGCAGCCGAACGCTGCTTCGCCTTCGTTCATGCCCAGGGCCGGCCCGGTGATGGCGTCGGTGGTGGTGCGGTAGGCGGTGGGTTCCTCGTCCTGGGACCACTCGGTGCCTGGGTCGGCGTAGCGGCCGGCGCTGCGTGTGATCGTCCGGTCCAGGGTCACGGCGGGCGCATTCTGGGCGGCGCGCACGAACGATCCCCGGCCCCGTTGGACGGTGACCAATCCCTCGGTCCTCAGTGCGGCCAGAGCCTGGCGCACGGTCGGACGGGACACCCCGTACCGCTCGGTCAGGGCACTCTCGGACGGCAGCAACGACCCCGGGGGGTACTCTCCCGACTCGATATCTCCCCTGATCGCTGTTGCCAACTGCCTATAGAGCGCGGCGGGTCGGACTAGATCCATGGGGTCTCCTCGTCGGTGGCTGCGGTTCACCGTGGGCGCGGGTTCGTCTGCTTCCGACTGTATGGCGCCACCCATGCTGATGTCACCTGTCCTGACAAGTCACTTGCGTCACGCCTCTTTGTGCTTGACACTTGTCATGACAAGTGACGTCCGACAACCGACGGGCGTCCGTGAGTGGCTGGAGGCCACACCCCATGCAGTCCATTCCTGTGGACGTCAACCGGCTCGGGACGCTCCTGTGCGTCGTCGGGCCGGAACCCAAGCTCGTCAACCGGGAAACCGGTGAACTCAAGGTCGACAAGGACGGAGAAACCGTCTGGACGGTCGGTGTATCCGTCCGGCAACAGAACACCCGGCGCGCGTCGGTGATCGAGATCGCCGTGTCCGGCGAACCGGTCGGGATCCTGGAGGGTGTCCGTGTCGTTGCACACGGCTTGATCGCGTTCACCTGGGAGCAGGGCGGCCGGCACGGCACCTCGTTCCGGGCCGACTCGATCGCCCCGGCGGTACCGGCCGACCCTGCGGGCGGCGGCCCGCTCGCGTCCGCCTTGCGCGGCGGCAAGGACAAGGCGGGTGACGCCTGATGCTGCGTCAGTTACTGGTCTGGTGCCTGCTCGTCCTGGTGGCGGGGGTCGTCCTCGCCGCTCCGCTGCTGCGGCGGCGCTTCCCGATCGGCTGGTGGTACGCGGTCGGGTTCGTGCCGGTGGCGGTGCGGGTGCTGCGGTCGTGGCGTCCGCTGGCGATCGAGCGGGGCCTGACCATCACCCGCCGTCCGCCCCTGGCACTGCTGGGGACGCTCATCGTGCGTGGGCAGCCGCTGCGGCCCATCACACCCCGGATCGGCATTCCCCGGCCGCGTCCGGGCGGCCTGGTGGTGACGGTGCGCATGCACGCCGGGCAGACCCCTGGCGGCTACGCCGCTGCGGCGGACTCCCTGGCGCACGCCTGGCGCGTGCACGCGGTGCGGGTGACCTCGCCGGAGCGTGGCCGGGTCCGCCTCACCGCGCTGTCGGTCGATCCCCTGGCGGACCCGTGCGCACTGGTGGGACCCGGGTCGGCGGATCCGCTGATGTGCGCCCGGGTCGGCCGTAGGGAGGACGGGGCCCCATGGGTGATCGACTTCCGGGCCGTGCCGCACTGGCTGATCGTCGGCGCCACCCAATCGGGGAAGTCCACGCTGCTGAGTGCGCTGGTGACCCGGCTCGCTCCGCAACCCGTGGCCCTGGTCGGCATCGACCTGAAGGGCGGTCTTGAACTGTCGCCGGTGGGTCCGCGTCTGTCGGCGCTGGCCACGACGCGCCGAGAGGCCACGGCGCTTCTAGAGGCCCTGGTCGTGGAGACACAACTAAGAATGACCGTCTGTCGGTTTGCCGGCGCACGCTCGGTGTGGGAACTGCCCGGCGGCAAGCGGCCAATGCCCATCGTGGTCCTGGTGGACGAAGTCGCGGAGCTGTTCCTTGCGGCCTCGCGCGCGGACAAGGACGAAGCAGCGCGGGCGGCCACGGCGCTGGTGCGGCTTGCCCAACTTGGCGCGGCGCTCGGTGTTCACCTGGTCGTCGCCGGTCAGCGGGTGGGTTCGGACCTGGGGCCCGGGGCAACAGCGCTGCGGGCGCAACTGGCCGGCCGGGTGTGCCATCGCGTGTCCGACTCCGGTACGGCCGAGATGGTCCTTGGCGACCTCGCCCCGGACGCGATCGATGCCGCACAGACGATATCCGCCGACGAGCCGGGCGTGGCGATCCTGACAGGCGTGGGCGGCGACTGGATGCGGGCCCGGTCGCTCCTGGTCTCCCCGAAGGAAGCAGTGCGTGTCTGCGCAGCCCATGCCCACACGACCCCCCACCTGCCCGCGCTGGCTGCGGCCCTGGCGAGCTGCGGCAAGGGGGCACCGTGACCGACTCCCAAGCCACGTTCCCGCTGATCATCGTGTTCGCCTTGGTCGTGTTCATGCTCGTCCGCGCTGGCGAACTGCGCGTCTGGCAAGTCGTGGTGGTCAGCCTGTTCGGGTTCTACCTCGCACAAACGACGCTGGCGCCGTCCATTTCGGCGCTGGTCGCCTCCCTGGCGGCTGTCGTCTTCCACGCCGGCTGACCATCCCAGCAAGGAGCGCACCACTTGAGCATGCGTCCCATCCTGTGCCCCGTCTGCCACGGCGATCGCAGTACCCGCACCCGTACCGGCCGGCGGCGCAAGTGCCGGTGCTGCCGGGGCAGAGGCACCACCCGCTGACCACTGCACGACCATGCCACCACCCACCGGAAGGACCCCCGTCGTGACCACTTTCCCACGCCGTTCGGCGCCACCCGAGCACCCCACTCTTCCGGCTGCCTGGAGGCACCACCCTTGCAGAGCACCACCCCGCACACCCCCGATCCCGACCGAGTGAACAGCCGTGCCCGATACGTCGATCGGGCACGGCTCGCCGCGCTTTCACCCATCGACCAAGACCTGATCCGCATAGCCAACCTGCCCGGCTTCGGACGCTGGATCGAACAGATCCGCGCAACCGGCGGGTGCGAACACCCCGTCTACCTGAGCGGCTCCACCGTTACCCGTGACACGTCCGGGGCGGTGGTCTCCGCCTACTCGACCGAAACCGAACCTGGTGGCCGGCTGGCCGTGCGCTGCCGCAATAGGCGGGCCTCACGCTGTGCGCCGTGTTCCTACGAACACCAGGGCGACACCTTCCACCTCGTCCGCGCGGGCCTGGTCGGCGGTAAGGGTGTCCCGGACCTGGTGCGTGAGCATCCGAGTCTGTTCCTGACCTTGACGGCTCCCTCGTTCGGGCCGGTCCATCGCGCGACGACCGAGGGGCCCTGCCGACCCAGACGCGTTGGCGACGTTTGCGAACACGGTAGGCACCGCGGCTGCCCTCGTGCGCATTCGCCCGGTGATCGTGTCCTCGGGCAGCCGCTGTGCCGGGCCTGCTACGAATACCCGCACCACGTGCTGTGGAATGCACACGTGGGGCCCCTCTGGGACGGCTTCACCCACACCGTGCGCCGGCGCCTGGCCTCGGCGGCGGGTATCCCTCGATCGCGTCTGCGCGACCACGTCCGGCTCGCCTTCGCCAAGGTCGCCGAATACCAAGCGCGCGGCGCGATCCACCTGCATGCGGTCGTGCGCCTGGACGGCCCCGACGGGCCCTCCTCGCCTCCGCCAGCCTGGGCCTCGGCGGAACTCCTGGCTGCGCTCGTGCCCGAAGCTGCCGCTGCCGTGCGGGTGTACGCACCGGAGTCCCAAGCTCTCGGCTCGTACGTCCTGCGCTGGGGGCGGCAACTCGACGTCCGGCCGCTGCGGGTGACGGGTGCGCTCTCGGATGAGGCGGTGGCCGGCTACCTGGCGAAGTACGTCACGAAGTCCACCGTGGTCGGCGGCGGCACCGACACCCGCATCACCCACCGCTCCACCATCGAGTTCCTACCCGTCACGGACCACGTAAGGGCCCTTCTGCGCACCTGCTGGGACCTGGGCGGACTGCCCGCCTTGGCCCACCTGCGCATGCGCGCCTGGGCGCACACGATCGCCTTCCGGGGACACACCCTCTCGAAGTCGCGCGTCTACTCGACCACCTACGGCGCATTGCGGGCGGCCCGTGCCGAGTATCGGCGCGCTGCTGACGGTTCTCTACCGGATGGCACCGACCGGACGACGTTGTCTATGTGGCGTTTCGTTGTCCAGGGTCACTCACCCGGTGCCGCGCTGGTGGCTGCCGGAATTGCCCAAGACCTGACCATCGGTCGGGAGATGTCACGGGAACAACGGTGGTCTGATGGCCAGTGAGTTCGCTGGTTGGCTGCGCTCTGGTCGCATGATGGCCGGTAGACCACTCGCCTTGTGCACATGGCGTTTGACACTGCACGACAAACAAGAGGCGTCGGCCGTGGCCCGAATATTCGATGGGGAATGGACGGAATGGAACACGAGTAGTGAGGATCGTTATGAAGTGATGACTCGTGCGCAGACCGTAGGAATAATTCTAGATGGTCCACACTCCATCAAATTCGACATGCGGCAATGGGCCAATGGCGGATTGGTTCACCATTGTGATGGGCGGTATTTCCTGTCGCCCGATTCGAGTGAAGGGCGCTCTTGCGGCTGCCCGTCGTCTCCAATAGACCGTAGGGCCCTTACTCGCTCTGGGATGGGTCCGCAGCCAAACGTCACTATCGCCTTCCGGCTGGCTTCCGCTCCGGGGGTCGGAATTTTCCGAATGCGATCGGTGTCATGGCGATTCGCTGAAAATGCCATGGCTCTTAAAGAGGAAATCGGCTCCAATTATGAGGGGGTCGTCTGGCGGATCTCCTTGCATCAGGTCAAGGTGACGACTGGCGTAACCTATGTCAAGCCGGTTCTTGCTTTCACTGAGTAAGGCACAGAAACGAGGTCCGCCCGGGAGTCTTCTCCGGGCGGACCGTGCATGAATCCTATTCGGGCTCCTCCGGCGGCCTGCTGGCCCACTTGATAGTGACGCGCTTACTCGCGTCGTACTCCATCCACTTGTTGCCGCGAGATGCTGCTTTTGCCACTTCGATTCGATCGATGAACAGACAGAGGAACGAACGTCGATCTACTAGCGTTGCTGTATCCCACCAGGACCCGGGTCCGAGGGGATCGCCCTCCGGGTCATCTGTGTTAGTCCATTGGTCGATAGGGAGAATAGGGGTCTCGATTTGAGCGAGATTTGCCAGTCGGGACTCAATGGTTATAATCTCCGCCTCTAGAAGCGCTTTCCTTTCCTTGAAGCGTCCTCGACCGATCTTCCCATCGTAGATCCCGTTTTCAAGGTCGTCATAAAGTTGCTCCTGTGCCGCTTTCTTGTCGGCCCTGCGTACTACCAGATCCGTGGTTTCGGCTATGGCCTGTGGATTTGTGACGGTGGCTGCGTAACGGCGTGACGCCTCGGCAATGATTGCGAGAGTCTCGGGGTCTTCGTCGTCGGCATTAGTGATCTTGGTGAACACCGCGCGCACCACGTGTTCCTCGACGTGTGCGCGGTTGATGCTGTTCCCGCCAGCATGGCCAACGGTCGTAGAGCCTTTCGGGCGATTGCATCGATAGCTTCCCGCCGATCCGGTCCCGCCGTTGCTCGCCATCGTGAACCCATCTTCGCAGAAAAGTTTTGCAAGACCGCTAAGTAGGTTGCTTCCCCTGCTGAGGCCCTTGCCCCGGCCCCGGGTCGTGAGCCAAGCCTGAATTTTGTACCAATCAGCGGGCTCTAGGATTGCCGGATGGCTGATTATGGGTTCCTGGGTTTCAGGGTCGCGGATAGTGCGGTATCCGGTAATCTTATTGCGAACCCGTCCGTCCTTCATTTCCGTTCGTTGGTAGATTGGTTCTACCGCGTGACCGATCAGGCGTGGATCGAGCAAGATCCGTTTAAGCGTGGTCACTTCCCAGTGCGGTGGTACGCCCCGGCCTGGGGTGCTGACAGTAACGGCACCCCTCCATTTTCCGTTGAGCCGCGCCGTCTTGGTCTGCACATTATGTTCGTTTAGGTCGGAGCAGATACCAGCAAGGGAGCCGGGGTGTCTCTCTCCGGCCTTTGCCGGAACATTGAGGCTGACAAGAATCATTGCTACTACGGCTTGAATAACTGCCGCTTCCTCCGGAACGATAACGAGTTTCCGAAGTGTGAGACCATTCTCGTGAACTTCTTTGGTCTCGAATCCATAGGGGGGCAATCCCCCCACCCACGATCCCGCATTTCGGAGAATCTTCTTCGCGCTCTTCACGTGTTCGGACTTATTGACGCTTTCTTGGTGGGCCGCGTCTAGCCGAAAGATCAGCATAATGAGCTTCATGGTGTCGCCCGGGGGGAAATCGCCTTCGTTTACAGAGACGATCGTCACCCCGAGTCGGTGAAGCTCCATCACAACCGGGATGGCATCCTCGGGGCGCAGTCGTGAAAACCGGCTGATGTAGAATACGATGATCACGTCTAAAAGCCCTGCCCGGGCATCGTTGAGTAACTTCTCGAACTGCGGGCGTACAACTCCTTGCTTGTAGCCAGAGAGGTCTTTGTCCTCGTAGTCGGCCAAATATTCGTATCCTCGCCTTGCTGATTCGGCGTGGATGCCTTCTCGTTGGGCGCGTGGCGACGCTTCGGAACGGTCTCGGCGCTCCTGGCTTTGCCTGATGTATCCGACGGCTCGTTGTTTTGTCATAGGGGGGAATCTATCAATAATGTTCGTCACCCAAACGCCGCGGGACGTGCCGGGCGACGTGTTGTCCCAGTTGGGCAATCGGGTGCAGCACGCGCTGCGTGCGTTCACCCCCGAGGACGCCAAGGCGCTCAAGGCCACCGTGTCCACGTTCCCGCGTTCGGCCTACGACCTGGACCAGGTGCTCACCCGGGCGGGCACCGGCGAGGCGGTGGTCACCGTGCTCGGCGAGAGCGGCGCCCCGACGCCGGTGGCCTGGACCCGGCTGCGGGCACCGGTGTCGCTGATGGCGCCGATCCCGGCGGAGACGATGTCGGCGGCGGTGGCCGGGTCGCCGCTGTTCGCCAAGTACGGCACGGCCGTCGATCGCGAGTCGGCGTTCGAGAAGCTGACGGCCGCGCAGGCGCCGCCCGCCGAGCCGGACGCGGCGCCCGCGCCCGAACCGGCGGCCGGGCGCGGGCGCGCGGACAAGCCGAAGTCGGACGTGGTCGGCCAGGTGATGGGCAACTCGGCGGTCAAATCCGTGCTGCGCTCGATGGGCACCCAGATCGGCCGGGAGATCACCCGCAGTCTGTTCGGCACCGCCCGCCGCAAACGCTGACGGGCGGGGCCGACGCCTTCGGCCACGGGGCCGGGACCGGTTCCTCGGCGCCGGCCGGACAACCCGGATCCTCGGCCTACTTCCTCGGCATCTTCGCGAACGCCTCGATCCAGAAGCGCTGTTTGTCCGCGGACTGGCCGACCAGGTAGCTCGAACGCAGCTTCGGCGGCAGGCCGGCCAGCAACTGCGCCACGGTGTCCAGATGTTCGCGCAACTGCGACAACTCGGCGTTGGCCAGCACCTGGTGCACGATGTCGGTGTCGTCGGTGCCCTCGCCGGACTCCTCGTTGGCGGCCTCCAGTCGGCGCACCCACTCGGCCAGATTGGCCGAGATGTCGCCCAGCCCGGTGGCCGGGTTCTCCGCGAATCGGGCCTCGAGCGCGTTCAGCGGCACCGGTGCGTACTCGCCGTCGCCGAGGTAGACCTTCGCCATCTCCAGCGGCAGTTCGCGCTTGTGCAGCTTGATCAGCCGCTCCAGGGTGCGCTTGGTGATCCAGTCGCGGCCCTCGTCGTCGATGTCGTTCTTCCACCACTCCAGCACCGTCTCGGCGACCGGGCCGTAGGTGCTGATCAACCACTCGTTGGCGGGGATGTCCTCGGGGCGGATGGTCAGCGACGCGGTGAAGCGGGTCGCCTGCGCGATGTTGTTGCGCGAGACGAGCATCTTGCGGCCGAGGTGGTACGGCGGGTTCTGCAGGGCGATCTGCGCGCGCAGGCCGGGAATCGGGCGGCCCGCGATGGACCACTCCTGGGTGACCTCCATCAGTTTGGCGAAGGTCGACTTGTCCTTGGGCCGGTTGTACTCGTCCCACACGATCACCTTGGCGCCGGGATCGGTGAACTTGGCGGCGAGCAGGTTCTCCAGCGAACCGTCCGGCGTGGGCACCGGTGCGCACAGGTCCTCGACGTTGGTCACCGGCAGCGAGAAGTAGAGCGGCTCACGACCGAGTTCGCCGCGCACCACGTCCCGCACCACCTCGGTCTTGCCGCAGCCGGGCGGGCCCTGGATCAGCACCGACCAGCGGCGCCGGATCGCCTCGCGGACGATCCGGCGCACCGAGTCCGGCGTCTGGTCGGGGTTGCGCACGTTCAGGCCCGCGGCGATCCGGTCGAGCACCTCGTCGGTGCGGTCCGGGCCGGGGGAGCCGTCCTTCTTGGTCTCGGTCAGCGCCAGCCGCTCGCCGTTGACCAACGGCAGCCCCCACACCAGCGGGAAGCCAGCCAGCGCGCAGTCGATCACGTGCTCCAGGGTGCGCGGGGACACCAGTTGGCGCAGTGCCGGGGACAGGCTCGTCCAGACCTGGAAGATCGGGGTCAGGTCGGTGCCGGCGAAGCGCTCGGCGAGCTTGTACCGCCACGCGGTGTCGGTCGCGGTGATCTTGACGGTGACCATCCGGTCCAGGATGGCCAGGTCGGTGCGCCGGGTCGCGGTCTCGGACAGCGACTCGTTGTCGGTGAGGAAGACGCCCACACAGCCCAGTTCGCGCAGATCGTGTTCGCCCAGCGTCCAGTTGCAGGCGACCTGCATGAGCTGCGACTGGATCGTCTCGCCCGCCTGCAGCGCGTCGTCGATCAGCAGCACGAACCGTTTGCCGGGCCGCAGTTGACGCATGATGAGCTGGCGCAGCACGAGTTCGCCGGTGCGTTCGTCCCGGACGGGTGCGTTGATCAGCAGGTCGTCGGGAGTGAGGTTGGCGGCGGGTACGAAGACCAGGATCGTGTCGTCGTGCCGGTCGGGGATGTGGCTGAAGAAGGTCGCCGTCTTGCCGATGCCGTGCTCGCCGAAGATCTGGCCGGTCTGGCCGAGGTCGATCATCGCGTCGATGAACTCCTCCAGCTTGGACACGCCCTTCCAGCCCTTGGGACGTTCGGGGTAGGTGGCGGTGGCCTTCCACTTGGGCTCGGACGCGGGGCGGCCGGCGCGCGTGGGGTCAGCGGTGATCGTCATGGTTCCTTCCGGGTGCTGCGCACGGCGTGCTGCGGAGGGCTCTTCGGCGAGGCGCGTCGGCATGACCGGCCCCGATCAGTGGTCGCCGGTGAGGACGCGGTGACAGTCCATCGACGGGTGGTGCCGCTCCGGCCAGTCGTCTCCGCCCTCGGTGATCAGCCAGATCCATTTGTCCGGGTCGGCCGGAGTGATCGGCGGCGCGTAGCCGTCGGTGAGCATCACCACCGCGTCGACCGATTCGTCGAAGCGGCCCGACCCCTCGATCTCCAGTCGTCCCTCGACGTAGTCGGCCACGTTCTGGAAGTTGGTGCCGCCGCCGCCCAGCACCCGTTCGCCCGGCTTGAACGGCATCACGGTGCCGTCGAAGCTGAGCCAGTGCGTCTCGACGCCGTCGGCCTTGCCGACCAACTCGGTCAGCCAGCTCACCACCTGGTCGGGCATCGAGCCGGAGGTGTCGTAGGCGATCACCACGACCTTGGTGCGTTCGAGTCCGCGTCGGGCGAGCATCGGGTCGTGGCCCAGCGCGGCCAGCAGCGCCCCGCGTTTCTTCGGATAGACCAGGCGTTCGCCCTCGCGGAGCTTGGACGCGAGCACGTCCACCAGCCACTGCTGCCACCACTCGACCCGGCGGGTGCGCTGGGTCTCGCCGCGCAGGAAGCCGGCGCCCAGGTCGCCCCACAACTTGGAGGTGCGGTCGGTGGCGCCGTCGGTGCGGGCGAGCAGGTCGAGCAACTCCTGTCGGGCCAGCCGTTCGCCGCGGCGGGCGGCGAGCAGCACGCTGCGCAGCACCTCGGAGGCCACCCGGCCGACGGTCTCGCCGTCCATGCCGTCGTTGTGGCCGGTGCCCTCGCCCAGCAGCACGTGCACGCACAGCGGGGGCGGCACCGGCGGGTTCTTCATGCGCTTGAGCTCGGCGTAGACGGTCGAGTCGGTGTCCACGAAGTCGTCGTAGGACAGTGCGGCCAGGCCCTGGTCGGTGAGGTCCTGGACGTAGTCGCGGTGGACCCTCCTCGGGTCGATGCCGGTGGGGTCCTCGATCAGGGCGCCGGTGTCCGGGTCGAGTCGGCGCAGGATCGGCAGTTTGCTGCGGCCCAGCCGGGCCATCGCGACGTGGTTGATGGTCACCTCGGCCGCGAGCGTGAACACCGGGTCGGCGCGCAACTCGGACTCGGCGAACAGGTGCCGTTGGATCAGGTGCCGGGCCTCGTGGAAGAGCACGAACTTCACGCCGTCCAGGCCCAGATCGCAGAAGAACTGCGGGTTGTACAGGAGCAGACAGGTGCCGTCGCCGGAGGCCATCACGGCCGCGGTGTCGATCGCGGTGGTCGGGATGTGGTGGTGGCACTTGGTGTACAACCACGAGGCGATGACCGACAGTTCCATGCCGAAGTCGAGCAGCGCCTCTTCCTTGAGTTTGCGGGCCCGCGCGATCACCTCGTCGTCGGCCGGCCGCCATGCCTCCAGCGCCCGACGGTCGGTCAGACTCACGATCGGCGCCTGCGGGGCACGTTCGCCGTACGCCACGTCCGTCACCTCCCCTCGGTGTCGTTCGATGATCCCAGTGCCGACCGACAGCGGTTCGGCCGGCCCGGGACACCGCCGGCCACCGCGCCGGCCCCCACCCCGCTCGCCGAATCCACATTGTGGGCCGGGGCGGGGTGCCGGGTCAGCGGGATTTCCCGCGATCGGTCGGCGGCGGGACGAGGGGGGAGTGCATCGGGGGCTTCCGGGGCACGTGGTTCAGCCGGCGACGAGGAACTCGCGTACCGTCTCGACGAACTCCTCCTGCTTCTCGAACATCACCACGTGTCCGGAGTCGATCTCCGCGTACGTGCTGTCGGCGATCGCCTCGTGCAGCGCGCGGCTGTGCTCGACCGGGATGGTGGCGTCCCGAGTGCAGCCGACGACCAGCGTGCGGGCCTCGATCGCGGGCAGCAGCGGGCGCAGGTCGGCGGTGAGGTTGTAGTCCACGTGCCGCAGGGTGCCCGGCGTGGGCGGCATGTTCGCCAGCATCGCCTCCACCGCGTCGCGACCGATCGAGTTCAGGAAGCCCCGGCTGAAGCCGGTCATCGTCACGTTCCGGGAGAACGACTCGGCGTCGGTGCGTCCCAGCCGCCGCCACACGGTGAACAGGTTGCGCAGGTATTCGTCGCTGTCCACGTGCGCCCACCCGGCGACCAGGATCAGCCGGCGGACCAGGTCCGGGCGCAGCGCGGCGACGGCCGCGACCACGGTCGAACCCATCGAGAAGCCGAGCAGGTCGACCGCTCCCGTGCCGGCGTCCTCGATCACCGCGATCACCTGGCCCGCCAGGATCTCGACGGTGAGCGCGCCGCCGGCGTCGGGGGTGGCGTCGGTCCCGGACAGATCGGGGGTGATCACCACCCGCTCGTGATCGAACAGCGGGACGGTGGCCCCCCAGTTCACCGGCGCGCCCACGGATCCGGTGCCGTGCACGAGCAGCAGCGCGGGGCCGGACCCGGTGCCGGAGAGGGTGTAGTGGACCTGGGCGTCGGCGACCTCGACGATGGGCATGGGGTGCTCCCGGTGGACCGGCTCGGGCGGCCCGGACCGCGAATCCGCAGGTCCGGCGCTTCGAGTGGGGTGGTGTCGAGCCGAACGACCCGACATCCGGAACTCTGCCGTCGCGCGGATCGGGCCGGGAGAGCCTCGCCGACCCTGGGATCGCCGGTCCCAGGTTGGCAACCGGGGCGATGCGGCACGATGACCGATATGACGATCGCTCGCGGTGAACTCGCCGACTTCCTGCGCCGCTCCCGGGCCCGGGTGTCTCCGCAGGACGCGGGCCTGCCCGCCGGTTCCCGGCGCCGTACGCCGGGCCTGCGCCGCGAGGAGGTGGCCCGCCTCGCGGGCATGTCCGCCGACTACTACATCCGCCTGGAACAGGCCCGCGGTCCGCAGCCCTCGACCCAGATGCTCGGCGCGCTGGCCCGGGCGTTGCGGCTGAGCGACGACGAACGCGATCACCTTCACCTGCTGGCCGGCCACCGACCGCCCGCGGTGCGGATCGCCGGGGACGAGGTGGCGCCCGCGCTGCTGCACCTGCTCGACCAGTTGGCGGCGACGCCGGCCCAGGTGCTCGACGACCTCGGTGACGTGCTCGCGCAGAACGCGATGGCGCAGGCGCTGTTGGGCGGGGTGTGCACGGTCTCCGAGCATGGTCGCAACGTGGTGTGGCGCTGGTTCGGCGACACCGGCCCGCGTGCCGCGTATCCGGTCGAGGAGCACGACTACCACAGCCGGCTGCACGTCGCCGACCTGCGCGCCGCCGCGGCGCATCGCCCGGACGATCCGGTGGTGCGGCGCCTGGTGACCCGGTTGCGCGAGGCCAGCGAGGAGTTCGCCGAGCTGTGGGACCGGCACGAGGTCGCGGTTCGTCGGCACAGCCGGATGCGGGTCCGGCACGCGGTGTTGGGCCTGGTGGAGGTGGACTGCCAGGTGTTGATCACCCCCGAGGACAACCGGCGCGTGGTGTTGTACACCCCGCCGCCGGGCAGCGACCTGGCCGATCGGCTGACCGTGCTGCGCCGCCCGGCGGGCACGGACACGTTGGCTTTCGGGTAGCTCCCCGCCGGCGCCCGGCCCGGGTGGGTGGGGGCGCCGGCGGTGTGGGGGTGGGTCAGCGGGCCAGGAGGGCGTTCAGGTCGCCGTAGGGGATCGAGTCGGTGAGCGCGGTGTATGTGCCGGTCTCGAACAGTTCCCGGGCCGAGCGGCGGACCACGGCGTAGGCCGCCTCGGCGATGGCCGAGCCGAGGCTGACCCGGGCCACGCCGAGCTTGCCGAGTTCGGCGACGGTGGGGGCGCCGGGGCCGACCAGTACGTTCAGCGGGGCGGGCAGGGCCTCGACGAGGGTGGCCACGGTGGTCGGGTCGGTGACGCCGGGGACGAAGATGCCGTCGGCGCCGGCCGCGAGGTAGGCGGTCGCCCGGTCGAGGGTTTCGCGCAGCCGGTCGGCGGGGCCGCCGGCGCCGCGCAGGTAGGTGTCCACCCGGGCGTTGACGAACAGCGCGACGCCCGCGCTGTCCGCGGCGGCCCGCGCCGCGGCGATCCGCTCGACCTGGTCGGCGACCGCCCGCAACGGCACCGGACCGGCGTGCAGGGCGTCCTCCAGGTTGACGCCCACGGCGCCGGCGGCCAGCACGCCGCGAATGGTCTCGGCGACCCCCTCCGGGTCCTCGCCGAAGCCGCTCTCGATGTCCGCGGTGACCGGGACGTCGACCGCGGCCACCACCCGGGCGACGAGTTCGAGGGCCCGCTCGCGGCCCAGCCGATCGCCGTCGGCCGCGCCCAGGCCCCAGGCGACCCCGGCGCTGGTGGTGGCCACCGCGCTCGCTCCGGCGTCGGCGACGAGTCGGGCGCCCGCCGCGTCCCAGACGTTGGCGAGGGCGAGGGGCGCGGCACCGGTGTGCAGCGCCCGGAAGGTCAGGGCGGTGTCGTGGAGGCTGGTCATGGCCCCACTTCATCATCCGCCCGCCGATCGGGCCGGCGGTTTTGCGCCGGCATCGCCCGGGCCGGGAGCCCCCGATCCGACCTCCCCCGGCCCGGGAGCCCTCAGGCCGGGGACGGGCCCGGGTGCAGGCCCGGAGCGCCTCGGTTCGTCACGACGCCCCGGCGGCGCGGTCGAGGCGTGGGCACAGGTTCTCGGCGGTGCCGTGCAGCATGGTCAGCTGCTTGTCGCGGTTCGCGTCGATGTCGAGGGTGTAGGCCCCGTCGAGTCGGTACAGACCGCGTGGCAGCGTGCCGCCGTTCTCCCGGAACGTGGTCAGGACGGGGCCCAGCACGAACCACGATTGGGAACCGTCGGGGCGGGCCCGGACCACCGCGCTGCCGCCCGCGTCCACGTCCAGGCTCGCACCGGTCGCGGTGTTGGTGACCCGCACGATCAGCGGCCCCTTGTACGCGACCCACTTGTGGCTGCCGTCGGGATTGCTTTCGAGCACCTGTTGCACCACCTCGTCCAGCACGGTTTCGGCGTGCACGGGGAAATCACAGCGCGCACCGGCCGGATAGTCGAACGGTGGCGTCGGCGGCGCGGGCTCCCAGCGGCCTGCCACGGGGACGGGGGAGGACTCCGGCGCCGCGGAGGCGGGTGCCGCGGCCACGAGGGTGGCGGCAAGTACCGGTACGGCGAGGAGAGTTCGGTGCATGGTTGCTCCCGGGAGAGGTGGCGGACGGACAGCCGGCGAAGGCCCGGGTCCAGCTTCGCGCCGGCGGCTGACCGCATTCTCACCACGCGGTGCGGGAAGGTGGCAGCCATGGAGTTTCGGTTGCTGGGGCCCTTCCAGGCGTGCCACGAGGGAGCCGAGGTCGCGGTCGGCAGTCGGCGCCAGGAGCGGTGCCTGCTGGCCGTTCTGCTGCTGGGCGCGGGCCGGGTGGTGGGCACCGCGCGGCTGATCGACCTGCTGTGGCACGGCGCGCCGCCCGCCGGGGCGCGGGGCACCGTGCACACCTACATCGCCCGGCTGCGCGCGCGGCTCGGACCGTACGGGCTGTTCGTGCACACCCGGCACGACGGCTACACGATCGACCCCGACGGGCACGCGGTGGACGCGTGGGAGTTCGTCGACCTGATCGAGCAGGCGTCGGCGGCCGGGGATCCCGACGAGCGGGTGCGCCTGCTCGACCGTGCGTTGTCGTTGTGGCGCGGTCCGCTGCTGGCCGACGTGATCGACGATCCGCTGCGGGGTCGGCTCGGCGGCCGGTACGCCGAGCTTCGACTGGCCGCGTTGGAACAGCGGGCCGAGGCCCGGTTGGCGATGGGACTGCACGACCGGGTGCTGGCCGATCTTGCGCCGGTGGTGGACGAGTTCGCGACTCGGGAGCGGCTGGTCGGGGCGCGGATGACCGCGCTGTACCGCGCCGGGCGTCGGGCCGAGGCGCTGGAGGTGTACCGGCACACCCGCAAGCTGTTGGTGGCCGAGCTGGGCATCGACCCGGGACCGGAACTGGCCACGCTGCACGATCGGGTCCTGCGCGCCGACCCCCGGCTGGACCGGCCGTCGGCGCCCGTCTACGCGGTGCGGGTCGGCGAGGAGTGGTTGCCGTGGAACACCGGTGGACACCCGGCGCTGGAGTTCTGCAACACGTACGCCGGCTGGGGCCGCGTCGGGCAGGCGGGCGCGGACTGGCTGCGCCGGTACGAAACCCTCGCGGTCTGGGCGGGCCACCTGGACCTGCTGGACGACCGGCTGGTGCGCGGACTGCGCCGACGGGCCCGCGAGCGTCCCGACCGGGCCGCCGAGGCGCTCGCGCGGGCGCGGGTGTTCCGCCGCGACCTGTACGCCTGCCTGACCGACCCGCACGACGCGCGCGCCTTCGACGCGGTGGCCGCCGTCGCCCGCGAGGCGGCCGGCTCGGCGGTGTTCGCCCGGGGCGAGGACGGCCTGGGCCGGTGGCGGCTGTCCGATGAGGCCGGCCTGCGCGCACCGCTGTACGCCACCGCCCGCAGCGCCGCCGAACTCCTCGCGGACCCACGCCGCTTCACCATCCGGAGCTGCCCCGACGAGCACTGCGGCTGGCTCTTCGCCGACCCGAGCGGTCGCCGCCGCTGGTGCAGTCTGGCGACGTGCGGCAACCGGTGTCGGACGTAGGGCGACCGGCGGTCCGGGACCGCGGCCCGCGCGAAATTGCGCCCCGGTGTACTCGGCGAGAGGCTGGATGGTGAGCCTCGCGGCGTGCGGTGACCCTGCGGGCCACGGCGGCGGGGTGTTGGCGCACGATTGCTTACCGAGGATCGGCCGGTGGGAAGGCCGGGCGGGTTTGCGGTCCGCGTCCCGTCAGGGAGATGGTCATGGACGGCAATATCCTCGAAGACATGCGCGGCGCGTTGCGCGGCCCGATCACGGTGCCGCAGGATCCCGCGTACGACTCGGCTCGTCGGATCTACAACGCGATGATCGACCGACGCCCCGCCGCCATCGTGCGGTGTGCGGACGCGGGGGACGTGATGGACGCGGTCGACTTCGTCCGCGAACACGACCTCGAACTCGCGGTCCGCGGCGGCGGACACAGCGGCGCGGGCCTGTGCCTGGTCGACGACGCGGTCACCCTGGATCTGGCGCCGATGCGCTGGGTACGGGTGGACCCCGTCGCCCGGACGGCCCGGGTCGGCGGCGGCAGCCTGCTCGCCGACCTCGACCACGCCACTCACGCGTTCGGCCTGGGCGTACCCGCCGGAATCATGTCCACCACCGGCGTCGGGGGCCTCACCCTCGGTGGCGGGCACGGCCACCTCACCCGCAAGTACGGCCTGACGGTGGACAGCCTGATCGCGGCGGACGTGGTGATGGCCGACGGCAGCTTCGTCACCACCAGCGAGTCCGAGCACCCGGACCTGTTCTGGGCCCTGCGCGGCGGTGGCGGCAACTTCGGTGTCGTCACCTCGTTCCGCTTCCGCCTGCATCCGGTGGCGGACGTGGTCGTCGGGGTCACCCTGTGGCCGGTCGAGCAGACCCGCGACGTGTTGCGCTGGTACCGCGAATTCCTGCCGCAGGCGCCCGAGGATCTGAGCGGGTTCTTCGCGCTGCTGGCGGTCCCGCCGGGTCCGCCGTTCCCCGAGGAGATCCACGGCCACAAGATGTGCGGTGTCGTGTGGTGCTGGACCGGGGATCCGGATGCTGTCGAGGGCGCCGTCGCGGCGGTGCGCGAACCGGCCCCGCCGGCGTTCCACTTCACCGCGCCGATGCCGTACCCCGTGTTCCAGGCCATGTTCGACGAACTGATCCCCGCCGGTCTGCAGTGGTACTGGCGCGGCGACTTCTTCGACGCGATCCCGGACGAGGCGATCGACGTACACGCCAAGTACGGGGAGAACCTGCCCACCGCGCTGTCCACGATGCACCTCTACCCGGTCGACGGGGCCGCACATCGGGTCGACGCGGCGGACAGCGCGTGGGGCTACCGGGACGCCACGTGGTCCGGGGTGATCGGCGGCGTCGACCCGGACCCGGCCAACGCCGAGACGATCCGACGGTGGTGCGTGGACTACTGGCAGGATCTGCACCCGCACTCCATGGGCGGCGCCTACGTCAACTTCATCGGCGCCGACGAGAGTCAGGACCGGGTGAAGGCCACCTACCGCGAGCACTACGACCGACTCGGTGGCATCAAGCACCGGTACGACCCGGAAAACCTCTTCCACGCCAACCAGAACATCAAGCCGAGCGGTTGAATCGCCGCCCGCCGCCGGGTGATTCGACTCCCGGGCGATGCGCGGTCGGTGCGGTGCGATGAATGGCGCATCCCGTAGGCCCGGCCCGTCGGCGTGCGCCCGCCACACCGCTCACCCGAAGGGGGCGACGGCTCAGGTCGAATAGGCCCCCACCGGGGCATCGCCGTTGCGCGCCCGCCGGGGATCGACCGGCGTCGCCTCGGCCGGCCGGGTCCTGGGGGCCGTCTTGCTCAACTCGTGGAACTTGGTGCCCAGCGGGGCGACGATGTTCGTCTCGATCTCGTGGTAGCTGGTGAGTTGTGAGAGCGGCACCCGGCGCAGGTACCAATGGCCCGTCAGATCACAGCCCATCGCGGCACCGCGGAAGCCGCCCGTGGTCCAACCGTCGAACTCGTTTTCGCGAGTCCGTTCGAGACGGAAGTACTGGAAGATCTTCTCCGCGGTGTCGTAGGCCCGTTCCTGCGGATCGGCCGGACAGGGATCACAGACGCCGAACCAACACTCGGGCTCCGCCGCGTCGCCGAGGTAGGCGTCGTTGAAGCCCAACCAGGGCCAGACGAAGGCCAGGAGCCGGGCCTCGCCCATCGGGCAGTCGGTGGCGTCGACGCCGTTCGGAACGGTGGAGGGGTCCACGTAGAAGCGTCCGAGCCAGGTGGGCTGCCACAGGTAGAACGGGTACGAGCTGTCGTCGGAGAGCAGGTACGAGTTGGCGTTGGAGAACAGCGCCTGACCGCCGATGGGCCGGAGGCTGACGCCGTACTCGGGGATGGAGAACCGCACGCCGAGCACCTCGAAGAAGGCGCGTACATCGCGGAAATACTGCTCCATGTGACCGTAACCCTCGACCGCCGCAGTGGGTACGTCCCGCCGGAATGCCATCGTCGGACACCTTTCGTCGTGGACAAGAAACGGCCCCGGCCGACCGTCGTTCGCCCGCGGTGCGGGGTCGGCGCGTCGCCGGAGCTGTGTGGTCCAAGGAACGTGCCTGGTTCGACCCGTCCCGATGTCTACGCTCGGTGATCAGTCGACTTCAGTTTGGGCGATAGTTTCGGGTAGTACAAGAGTTCGTCACAACGCTGTCCGACGGCGGGAGTGCCGGGTGTGGGACGTGGTGGTGGTGGGCGCGGGCGTGGGTGGTTGCCATCTGGCCCGGCGGTTGCAGGAGGGCTGCGATCGGGGCCAACCCGGTCCGGCCGGCGGGCGAGTGGCCCTGTTCGAAGCCTCGCATCGGGTCGGCGGTCGTCTGTGGTCGTCCCCGTTGCCCGATCTGACCGGACCGGTGGCCGAGTTCGGCGCGATGCGGTTCGACCGGAGTGAGCACCACGTCGTCGATCTGATCGCCGGGTTGGACCTGCAGGGTGATGTCGAACCGTTCTGGTTCGGGCGGCCGGAGAACCTCGACTATGTCCGCAGTACCCGACTGCGCCGGCGGGAGATCTGCTCGGACAGCACGCAACTGCCCTATCTGTTGGCGCAGTCGGAGCGCGGTCTGGGTGGCGACGGCCTGGCGGGCATCGTCGCCGAGGCGGCCGTGCCGGGATTCACGGCGTGGCACGAGAGCCGCGATCAGGCGATGGGGACCGGGAGTTCGGAGCGGGTCGCGGTGATCGACGCGCGCTATCGACGGGCTCGGCGGGCCGCCAACTGGCGTGGTCTGGGACTGCACGAGGTCCCGTGGGCGACCCTGGTGGACGCGGTGCTGACCCCCGAGGCGGCGGCGTTGGCCCATGACACCGGCGGTTACGACCGGCGGGAGTGCGGGGGCAGCGCGGCCGGACAATTGGACGGCCTGTTCCAGGCCGTGCGGACGGGGCCGTGTCTGCGGCTGCGGGGCGGCTTTCAGGCCCTGCCCGCCACGCTGCATCGACGGTTCGCGGCGGCGGGGGGCCGGACGTTCCTGGGACACCGATTGGTACGGATGGAACGGGCGTCGGGAGAGGGCGGCTATCGGCTGACCTTCCTGCGCTCCGACGCGGCGAACGCCCACGTGGTCGAAGTACGCGCCCGGAGCGTGGTTTTCGCGCTTCCCACGCCCGCCGTGCGCAAGCTGGAGCCGGGGGTGTTTCCGCCCGACACCGATGCGTTCCGGCGCGGGCTCGACAGCACGTACCAGGTACCGGCCGTGAAGGTGTTTCTGCGCTATCCGACCGCGTGGTGGTGCCGGCTGGGGCTGAGCCTGGGGCGAAGCACCACGGATCTGCCGAACCGCCAGCTCTGGTACTGGGATTCGCCCGATCACGGCGACCCGGGGGCGCCGGGGGCGTTGCTCGCGGTCTACGCCGACGGCTCGGCCTGCCGCTACTGGACCGAGTCGGATGGCGGACCGCGCCACCGCGACCGGGTCCGGTCCGGTCCCGGTGCCGCCGACCACCCGGACGTGCCCGGCCGCCTGTTGGTGGAGAGTGCGCATGCGATGGTGCGCGAGATCCACGGCGTTCCCGACGCCCCGCCGCCGGACGCGGCCCGGTGGCGGGACTGGTCCGTCGACCCCTACGGCGGTGCCTGGCCCGTGTGGCGCGCGGGCTACGACCCCGATCGGGTGATCCCCACGATGCGCCGCCCGCTGCCCGGCGAGCCGGTGTTCTGGGTCAACGACTCGTGGACGCCTCGGCCCGGTTCGGTCCAGGGCGTCCTGGAATCCGCCGAGCGCATCCTTCGGGAGCACTTCGGGCTGCCCCGACCCGGCTGGCTGCGTCCGGACCCGGTCGACTGGGACATCGGGTGACCCGGCCCCGCCCCGCCGCCGCGCACGACCGTGCCCGCGTACGACCGACCGGTCTCCGCCCGCCTTCCCGAGGAGGATCGTGAACGACTTCGTGCCGTCCGAGTTGCTCGACGAAAAGACGTTGCCGCCCTACCTGAGCGCCATCCCGACCGTGGCCGAGCGTCTGGGCGGCCACTCGTCCGGCTGGCGGGTCCGAGAGATCGGCGACGGCAACGTCAACTACGTCTTCGCGGTACACGGCCCCGCCGGCCGCGTGTGCGTCAAGCAGGCGATGCCCTACGTCCGGGTGAGCGGCGAGTCCTGGCCACTGACCCCACGCCGGGCCTATTACGAGTACCGCGCACTGGTCGAACACGGCCGACACGTCCCGGCCAGACTGCCGGAAGTGCTGCACCACGACTCCCGAATGAACCTGCTGGTCACCGAACACCTGTCCCCACACGTCGTGTTGCGCGACGGACTGCGACGCGGCAACCGCTATCCGCACCTGGCCGACCACCTCGCGCAATACCTGGTGGGCTCGCTCTTCCACACGAGCGACCTGGCACACGCCGCGATCGACAAACGCCCCCTCGTCGCCCTGTTCAGCGGCAACCACGAGATGACGCAGATCATGGAGGACATGATCTTCACCGAGATCTACCACGAACACGGCCGCAACAGGTGGACCAGCCCCCAACTCGACGACACCGTCGCACGGTTGCGCGACGACGTGGACCTCAAGGTCGCCGTCGCCCGGCTGAAGGTGCGCTATCTCACCTGTACCGAGGCGCTTTTGCACGGCGACCTGCACACCGGGTCGATCCTGGTCACCGAGGACGACACCCGGGTCTTCGACCAGGAGTTCGCCTGCTACGGACCCATCGGCTTCGACGTGGGCACGCTGCTGGCGCATCTGCTGATCGGCTACTTCGCCCAGGACGGCCCGACGGTCGCCGATCCCGAGCGCACCGACCGGCAGACCCGGCTGTTACAGGTCGTCGAGGACGTCTGGACGGGCTTCGCCCGGGGTTGGGCGGCGGCGTGGGAGCAACCTCGGCAAGGAGACGCCTACCCGCGTGTGTTGTTCGACGACGCGGACGTCCTGGCGGGCGAGCGCGAGCGCCACCTGGCGGGGATCTTCACGGACTCCGTCGGCTTCTGCGGGGCGGAGATCATCCGCCGCATCATCGGGATGGCGCACGTCGCCGAACTCCGGGCCATCGAATCCGACGATGCCCGGGCCCGCTGCGAGCAGCGCTGCCTGCGCCTGGCCACGCACCTCCTGAAGCACCCACACGCCCACCGAAGCATCCGAAACCTGACCGACGCGGCGCGCACGGCCCGCCTCACAACCTCCTGAGCATCAACCGGCCCATTTCGGCCCGCAGTTGCGGAGTCTGTGCCTGGATCAGGTGAAACTGGGCCTCCCGAGCCAGGCGCCCCGCCGGGTCGCCGTGACTCATGGCCCGGCCGCCCGTCGCGACCACACAGGCCGTACCGGCACGCGCGCACAGATCGAGAGTCGCCGCCCGGACCGCGATCCGGGCGGCGAGCCCCTCCCCGTCGGGGAGTCGATCGCGCAGGGAGTATGCCTCGGCCCGCAGGCGGGCGGCCTCCTCGGCGATCCGAAGGCCGAGATCCTCGTATTCGGTGCCCGCCCTCGGCCCGGATCGCACCAGCAGGTCGCACGCGGCGCGCAGATGCCCGAACACCGCCGGATGCGCGTTCGCGTTCTCGTCGTCGTACTCGCGGATCCACCGCGACCTGGGCCCCAGCGCGATCACGTCGCTCGCCGGGACGAACACGTCCCGCAGCTCCACGGCGGCGGTATGGGTGGCCTGCATGGCCCAGAGCGCCTGCCCTTCGTCCGCGACCAGGCCGTCGGCCGCGGCGCAGTCGAGCACGACGAACAACGCCCGATCGTCCGAGGTCACGGCACCGACGAAGGCCACGTCGGCGAGCCCCCACCCGGTCATCCACGGAATGCGCCCACGAAGTCGCCAGCCGTCCCCGACGCCCTCCGCGACCACCGGCGGCGTGGGATGCCGAAGATAGGCGAAGCCCGCCGTCGCGAACCGTTCACCCTTGACGAGAGCCGGCAGCCATTGCTCGCGCAACTCGACGTTCCCACTCGCGACGAGCCCCTTCTCCAGCGCGAAGTGCTGGGCGAAGACGAACCACGTGGCAGGGTCGACGGCGGACAACACCTCGTGCACCTCGCGAACCACCTGCGCCCCGGTCACGCCGCCGGCGCCGATCGGCTCGTAGTCGAGCAGCCCACAGGCCCCGGCCCGCGCCAACTCCTCCAGATGCGACCGCGGCACACCCACCGCGGCCGTGCGCTCCGCCGCAGGCCCGATGACATCCACCGCAGCCGCAATGACTGCGGCCACCAGCGGCTCGCCCGCGACCCCCGCCGCAGTCGCCAGAGCCGTCCGCGAGCCAGGAATCCATCGCATCCGAGTACGCCCCTCCCACCCCACCGTCAACGACCTGCACCCATGCCCAACAACCTCCCCACCGCTCGACCGAGTACGCCCCCACCACCCGCCCCTCCGGCCACAACCCGACGGGCGAGAAGACAACGAGCGACGAACGTCCGCACGGCCCGCCGGCTTGGGCCGCTGCGATCGGATGTCGGTATGCCGCATCACCGCAGTCGGCTGCGGATCGGTCGGGCATTTTCCCCGAAATGGATTTCATGCCTGCCGCGCACGACCGGGCTGCCCTATCATGCGGCCATGCAGACGGCTGGCGTGGGTCAACGGGGAACCGGCTTGAACGTGGCCCTTATCGACTTCCACAACCTCGATCCGCGGGCGACCACGCGACCGACTATTCAGGACGGTCTCGAACTGGCTGCCGAATTGGTCAGGGAAATCTTCTCGCCGGGAATGGGAACGCTCCCACGCAATGCGGTCGAGGTGGAATGCAGGATCTATGACGGGTGGCTGAATCGGGCCGGGGGATATATGGAGAAGTATCGAATCACAAGCTCCCTGCTCGACACCGTGCTTTCGTTGGAGAAGGGGGTCCGGATCCTGCCGCGGCTTGCCACCAGCCTTGCCTGCAGTCCCGGTTCCATGCTGACCGGGACATATAAAAACAAAGGGCAGAAGATGGTCGATCAAATGCTTGCACAGGATGCGCACTACTATTCCGAGCAAGAAGACTACGATCGCATTCTGGTCATTGCAAACGATGATGACTACGTGCCGGCGATGATAGCGGCGGCAACCCGCTGGGGGAAGCCGATCGTCTGGCTGCGGAAAAGATCATCCACCCCTCACGATGCACACTTTGCAGCATTGAATGTCGATCTCCTGACAGCCCCCTCCTGGAGCTGACTCACCCATGACCATCGCGGAGTCACCATGACCGCACCTGCCCGCGGCAACGAAACAAGCAAGGCGCTCGAAGATCAGCTCAGAATGGATCTCGCCGGGTTTGCCGATCCGGGTATGCCGGTCAATATAAAGGCCGCCGAAACCGGCTGGATCAAGGCCGAGTGGGTGATCAGAGGGGAGGAGCGAAGCGCGCGATTTCGTCTGGCGGATGCCACGGATCTGCGTGACGTGATCGTCCGCACCGAGCTTGGTGGGGACATCAGCTATCGGTCGTTCCTGGCCGCCACCGACATGGCCAACCTGCGCAGGTTGGCAGCCAACATGTGCAACCTCATCAAGGTCGAAGAAACCTACGTCGCGCCGCACGCCGTGCTCGACAACAGCCTCGAGGTGGCCCAGGGCGAAGTTCTCGCCAGTGACCTCGTGCGGCGGATCGCCAAGGACGCGGACGGCCGGACCAACGTCATCTTTCTGACCGCACAGGCAGGGGTCGGCAAGACGAGTCTGCTGCGGCATGTCGTCCAGGCCGTGGCCAACGACTATCGAAGCGGCCAAGCTGACGCGTTGTGGCTCTACGTCGATGCCCAGGGTCGTCGTCTGGCCAAACTCGACGACGCCATTTCGGGTGAACTGGGGAAACTGCGCGCCCAGTTCTCGTTCGATGCGGTGGCGTCGCTGGTACGAGTCGGGTGCCTGGTGTTGGTCGTCGATGGATTCGACGAACTGCTGGGGATTCAGGGCAGCTACGACGAGTCCTTCAGTTCCCTGGCAAGTTTCCTGGACGAACTGCATTCCTCCGGCTGCGTCGTTGCGGCCGCACGGAGCGCGTACTACGAGCAGGAGTTCGTCGGTCGGGTCAACTCGGCCATCGGTTTTCGTTCCGATGGCTGGATCGTGAACCGGGTGCGTTTGCAGCCATGGACGCCGGGTCAACTCAACGCGTATGTCGAGAAGCGGGCGGCCGAGCGCGGGCTCTCACCGGCGCGCATCGCCGAGCTCGAGGAGAAGGTGTCCACCGCGTTCGCCGGCGAATCGGTGAGTCATCTGCGGGGCCTGCCGTTCTTCGTCTCCCGGGTGACGGACCTTTCGCTCATGGGATCCCCGCTCTCGTCGGGTACCGATTTACTGGAGCAGTTGGTCAACAGCTATGTGAAGCGAGAGGCGGAGGAGAAGCTCCGGGACAGCCCCGGGCACAACTATCTGACCGCAGATCAGTTGCGCGAGGTCTTCTCCGAGATCGCCGAGGAGATGTGGCGCCAGGACACCCGCGAACTGTCCCGGACATCCCTGCGGGAAGTGCTCGAAGTCTGGCTCGACGTGGCTGGACTTCCCGCGGAAGCCCAACTGGCCGTGGTCGACCGAGGCCCGTACTCCGCGCTCCTCCAAGCCGCCGACAAGGGGGCGGTGAGGTTTGAACACGACGTCTACTACTCGTACTTCCTCGCCGGACCCATCGTCGATTTGACCCGAAAGGGAGATCCGCTTCCACTGCGTCAGGCCCTCCGCCGCAGCCAACTTCCGGCGGAGGCCGCCACCATGGCCGGTGCCCGCCTGCAGAATCGGGCCACGGAATACCTGGCCCTGCTCATGACCGCCGGCGAACGCCAGGATGCGAGCACGGAACAGGTGCGCCAGAATGCCGGCGCCGTCGCGGCCGGGATCATGCGCGCCCATGGCAGCCCCTTCGAAAACATGGAGCTGCGCTTTTTGGGGTTCGTGGACTGCGACATGAGCAGTATCACGCTCAGGGATTCCCGACTTCGAGACTGCTCCTTCACGGGGAGCGACCTGCGGGACTTCCACTTGTTCGGATGTGCAGGCGAGCGACTGAGCTTCGAACGCGTCGGTGTGGACAGTGTCACCACCGTGCTCGACGTCTCGGGTGTCCCGGTGAACGACTTCCGGGCACTGCGGCTCTACGCCGAATCCGGCGAAAGCACGGTCTACGACCCCCGGAAGGTCTCCGAGATCCTGTCCGAATGTCGGCTCCCCGAAGCCCGGACATCAATTCCGTTGCGTCCGGTGAAGGCCGAGATCGTGAGCCTGTTGGACGACCTGAGCTGGCTGTTCGCCAAGACCAACCTCTTCACCGAAAACGACAGCACCGCCGATGTGCGTCGAGTGGTCCAACATCCCGACTGGCGGAGCGTCAGAAGTGCCATGATCAACGCGGGAATCCTCTCCTGGAACAAGAAGCAGGCCAGCGGCAACAAGGATTTCCTGAAGGTCCACGTGCCCCCGACGGACCTCATGCCCGGTCAGGACCGCCAGGCAACCGTCGTCCGAGCCGTCCGCGATCTATGGGATTTCCTGGAGCACTCCTTCCCGGCCGCACACGAGTAGGGGCGCGGCTACCGGGCGACCCGTGGACCGAGCACCGGGCGGGCCGGATCATGCTCATCGACGCAGCGCGTATCCGCGTCGCCCTTCCCCCCGCGCTGCGCTGCTGCCCCACTTGGTCAGCGCTTCCTGTACCTGACAGGCACGCGTGTAGGGCGATCGTCGATCGGAACCCAGCCGAAGATCGCCCGCATGTCCTCGATGCCCTGTGACCGGTCTTCGACGGAACGGGCGCTGTGGAAGAACTCCAAAAGGCTTACTGATCCCCCGAGGGCGTATCCGTGGCCGCTACGGCCTTCCCTTTTGTTCGGCCCTGACGCTGTGGATGCGCGCGATTCCGGCACCGATTGCCGACCATGCGGGGGAGGCCATCCCAAAAACCCAAGCTCGGTGACGAGGCCCATGGCAATGGGTCCGGCTGCCGCAGCCCGACTCCAACCGATCTGTGGGCTGCTCCTCGACCACGATGGCCAAGCGCCATCGGCACGTCACCGATCCTCTGCCGCGCGACACTGCCGCCAAGCTCGACAAGCGCCTGTGGTGAGCGGATCGGACGTAGGGCGCCTCTCGGTCAGTCGTGGTCGCAGAGCCATGGTGGCTCTGCGACCACGACTTCGTCATGAGAATCGGTCGCCGGCGCGAGTTGCCGACGCGCTCGAGCCGACGACACGTCACCCACCAGTCGCCGTTTGGGCGTTCGGGACGATGTGCTGGTGCCCTGGCCTGGGGTGTTGCGGATCTGGGGCGGCGTTGCGAACGCTGGTGGACTGGAGCGAATGAGACCAGAACTGAGACCAGAGGGGCCGTTTGGGCAACGGCGCAGGGGCCGGGAGGATGCCCGCACGCTTACCCGGCAGGCTCAGAATCGGATTCCAGCACAGTCACGAGGCCACCGCCGCGGGGGTGCAGTAGGTGCCGGCGACCCACGCGGGCTGTGGCACCGGCAGCAGGTCACTTGTTCGCCTTGGTGGACAGAGGTTCGGAGGCGTTCGTCAAGCCGGATTCAACAGCCTTCGACGGATGTCTCGCCTCAGGGCTCGGGGATGCGCCAAATGATTTGGACCTGCTCGTCCAGGGGGAGTGAGGGAGCGCCGACGTAGATACGATGGATCAGGTACAGGAAGGCCAATCGGAGTGCTTCCGGCTCAAGGTTGTCCACGGTCGAGCGGTGCAGTTTCGCCACCTGCCGGACGATGCGCGGATCGGCTTCGAGGGGCCCGAGTTCTGCCACAATTCCCGGCTCGAGGCTGCCATCCTCGCGCAGGGCCGAGATTGAGCGCTGGAGCAGGTCCGGCTCGGCCTCGATTCGGTCGATAATGCGGTCGATGACGTATCGGTGGAGTACATCTGCTGCGATGTTGGCGTGCTCCGGAGGGTCCTCGCCCGTACAACTTGGGCACCCTGCGCACTCGTCAGAGCCGAAGATGGCCTCCGACTCCTCGTCTGCCTGCCGAGTGGACATGAAGCAGGAGGCCACCCACATCATCTCCGGCCGGCTCAACTCCAAGTCTTCGGCCGACGAGAGGTCGAGGTCATTCCAGAGACGAATTGCGGCTTCACCAACCACCTCGACGTCCGGAGGTGGCATCTCGGAGCGCATCAGGGACGCCAGGCTGACGAGATACGGCTCCCAATCGAGTGCGCTGTGCAACAGGGTGGCGAACTCGGCCCCCGAGCGTCGCCAGAAGATGAGGTCTTCGTCGTAGCCGTTGACGAAGTGCAACACGTGGTCCGTCGGGTCGAATTCGACCCCGGACATCTCTCCCAGGTGAGTGAGGACGGCCTGCCTGCCTCGGTACCGTCCGACGTAGCGACGGGCCTGCGCGACGAACGACTTCATCGTTGTGTCGGCCAGCACCGCGTTTGGACTGACACCGATTACCTTCGGGCGGTTGAGCGGGCCGGATCGGCGGAGCTGTTGCGTTGCGTTTGCCCAAAAGAGCTTCTTGCCGTCCGGGTCGTACACCACGCAGTAGACAGGGATGTTCCCGTTTGCCCAGGTGTCGCCGTGGTGGCTGACAGGTATGGCGTAACCGTTGGCCCGGCGCCATTTGTCCCCGCCCTTGACTTGGACCCTGATGACGTCGCTCGTCACGTGTTCGTTCTCGACGAACGTGACGTAGAGGTCCTCGCCGAAGTCGTTCTGTCCGGATATTTCCTGGACGATGTGGTCGTGCTCCTCGAGGAGGGCGCGTACCGCGTTCACGGCCGCTTGGCCTACACGCCGGCCCTTCGGGATCTTCGGCATGCCCGTCTCTCCGGAGGTTCTCATCCGCCCGCGTGAGTTCCGTAGGCGGCGTTGTCCTCGTATTCTGCCGTGCGCTACTGACATCTGGCTTCAGCGCACGGCTGGAGCGGTCCTCCACGCCAGCGCGACCGAATGACCTGAGACTGGAAACGACGAAGGCCCGGACCGCTGAGCGGTCCGGGCCTTCGTGAAGGCGGAGGATACGAGATTCGAACTCGTGAGGGTGTGAACCCAACACGCTTTCCAAGGGGTCGTCTGCCCGTTCGGCTGGCGCCATCGATGTCCTGACCTGCAGCTAGGGAGTCGGCTGCCGGATTTCTGAACGTCGCCGTACGCTTATGAATGCAACCAGAACTGCAACCAAGATGGCTCGCGTATCGGTTGCATTTGCGCTGGTCAGGGATCGGGTTGACCTGGAAGCTGGCACAGGCCATGCCCGGCCGAAGCACCGATCGCCAAGTGCCTTACCTCGGCGCTGACAAGCCCTGGCTTGGAGTTCGCTCTGCGCAACGGACATTGGTACGCCACGATCGTCATCGCTGCCGAGGGGCGGCTGGCGTACTCGTCGGCCCGGACGACCGTGAGGGAGGCGTGGCGCAAGCATGGCCAGGGTGACCCAGCGCGACCACGAGGTGAAGCGGCGGCTCTGGTACTCCTCTGGAAGATCCTCAGCGTCCGCTACTGCGAACCGCTGACGGTCTTCCCGAAGGTCCTGGAGACTGTCACACAGCTCGATCTGCTGGACTTGGAGCCTGGCCTGATCGGCATCGTTCCGAATATCCCTTCGGACCACCGGACCGGGAACAGAGAGGGACACGTGGATCGACGCGAGAAGAAGCGGCTCCGCGACTACATCGGCGAGCATCTGGACGTCTCCAGCACGCGCCTGACGGACGACGAGGCGACGTTCCTGAGCGACTTCCTCGACGAGTACGAGGAGATCTACAAGGGCCGCACGGACACCCGCACCACGAGCCATGACAGCTGGAGCTCCGATGGGAGATACACACGACGCGAGACGTTCACCTACACGTTCATCGACGACGTCGGCATCCGCGAGCACTGCGAGTACCAGGACGACGACGGTCAGAACGGAACGTCTACGAAAGTGATCAAGGACGCTCGAGGGATCCTGAACTGGCTCGAAGACCACCCCAGTTGGCGACCCGGGTTCTGTCAGTAGTCACCGAAGCAACGCGTAGTGAAACCTGGATGATGTTTGGTCAACCCTCAAGCACCTGCCGCAAGCAGGCCTGCTCAACTTGCGACGCGGGGCGGAACGGTTTGGCGAACTTGCGCGAACGATGACGGATAAGGGGATGCCCGAGCACCGCAGTGGCGTCGCTCGGCCATGGACTGAGACCAAGACGACGGCGGGCCCGACCGCAGCTCGCGGTCGGGGCCCGTGCAACTCGCTGGCCCACCGCGTTTCCGTGCGGCGAGACTTGGGGAGGCTGCGCTCCATGGTCAGCAGCGGCAGCCGACACCGGTTGCCCTGACCGCGGGCATCCAGCGCGGGGGTGGGGGTTGCAGTGGGTGCGGATTCGGACGGTGGGCGGATTGCTGCCCGGGGATTCCAGTACCAGTATCTGCGGACCTTGGAGGCCTTGCTTGCTTCGATGACC
Source organism: Embleya sp. NPDC005971 (assembly GCF_040629175.1). NCBI lineage: Bacteria > Bacillati > Actinomycetota > Actinomycetes > Kitasatosporales > Streptomycetaceae > Embleya > Embleya sp. NPDC005971. The sequence continues at coordinate 48,330 of NZ_JBEXUX010000036.1, forward strand.
GATCAGTCGGCGGTGGCTTCGTGTCGGATCGAGGGACCAGTAGCCGCCACTTCGCTCCACGAGGTAGATGCAGTCGATTTCGACTTGGCGGACGCCGCAGGCCGCTCGTTGGTGGCTGCGCAGGTCAAGAGCTCCGGCCAAGGGCGGGCACTTAGCGCGCCGCGGGCTCTGGAAGTGCTCGTCCAGTTGGTGTCCGGCCTGGCCTCGCAGCGGTACGAACTGATCACCAACGCCCGGCCCGATGAGCGATGCGCACGCCTGGCCGACATGTTGGCGACGCTGAATGGCGATCCGGTAGGGCTGCGCCAGGCGTTGGAGGACTTCTTCAGTGCGGCGCCGGCTTCGCTGCGACGTTTCGCAACGCTGACTCCGGAGCGGTGGCAACGGCTGGCGACGGCGCGGATCGTGTTCGACACACGGGACGAGGACGGCCTGCGCGTTGATCTCCACAATCGGTTGTGCGCGCTGCGGCACGGCAGCGAACGGGGGATGTCCGTCCGCTCTGCCGGCCTGGTCCTGGGCTTCCTGGTGGCTGAGGTACTTCGGCGGGCCGCGAACCCGCCATCGAGTGGGTGGGACCTGGAGGACTTCCGGGCGTGCGTGCGGGTTGACGACGACGTCCTGGTGACGGCGCTGGGCCGACAGGACTTCGGCGTCGTGGCCGGCCCGCTGCCGCCGGTCCCGGACATTAGCCGTCCGCATCTGATGGAACAGGTCGCTGCGGTGCTCCACCCGGCTGCTCCTGCTACAGGCGTCGCCGTCTGTGTCCTCAGCGGTTTGTCCGGGATCGGAAAGTCGAGCGTGGCAGCGGGATATGTGGCGGCGCAGGCGTACCGCTACGACATGGTGTTCTGGATGGATGCCTCCACTCCGCAGACTCTGGCGGGTGCGTTTGCACGGCTGCTCGCGCATTTGGGCGCTCCCAACGATGCGGCGCAGGACCCGGCCTTGGTCCGGGAGCGAGTGCATGTTCTGCTGCAGCGGACGCCGGGGCCCTGGCTGCTGGTCTTCGATGACGCCTCTCCCGGGATGCTGCAGGAGTGGCTGCCTCCGCTAGGGCGGGGCCAGGTGCTTGTGACTTCTATCTCCCGCCGGTGGCGCGGCGCCCTGGGCTTGGTGGAGGTGGACGCTCTGGACCCGCCTCAGGCCCTTGGCCTGCTTCGGCTCCGCCTAGGTCTGCGCGACGACCAGGACACCGATCACGAAGAGGCCTTGACCGGCTTGGTGGAGGCATTGGGGCGGTGGCCGCTGGCAATCGAACTTGCCGCAGGCTACCTCGTGGACAGCCGGCTCAGCCCCGAACGGGTCGGCGAATACCAGTCGCGGTTGCTCTCCGTCGCGCTGGACGACGAGACGGTGCTGCCGCCCGGCTACCCGAGGACACTGGTTGCCGCCGTGACCCTGAGCTTGGAACGACTGTACGAAAGTGCCCGTCGCAGCCCGGAGATCTTGGTCGGGTGCCAGGGCCTGCTGCTGTCGTTCTGCTGCTTCGCGGCCCAGCGCATTCCGGTACACCTTGCATTCGTGAGTACGATCGTGCCAGACACGGAGCTGCCCAACACCCGAGTACAGTTGATGCTCGATGAGGCGGCCTCACCGCTGCGCGACATCCTGCGTGAACTATTCGCGCTGTCCTTCGTGCGCCCCGATACCCTGTTGCCCTCCAACGAGCTGCGCGATGCGGTGCCCGGTGGCGACGAGACCGTGTCGATGAATACGGTGCTCCAGTTCGTGCTGAACCGTCTGCTGAGCCAGTGCCCCAACAAAATCCAGATTCTGCAATGGGCCTGCGCCCACACCAACGCGTGGCTGGCCCAGGCAGTTGACGACGGTCAGAGCGACCGGGCATGGGATCTGGCCCAGCACGCCGCCGCCCTCGCTGATCAGGTGCAGAACAGCGATATCGCGACACTCCACACGGCACTCCTGCTGGGTAATCTCGCCGCGTTCCAGAGCGATCACGGCCGTTATGATCTGGCCCGCCGGCTCTTGGAGTGTGAGCTGGAGTGGTTCGCCAGCGGCCGTGTCCACGCGGATCGAGTCGCTGCGCAGGCACGGCTCCAACTCGCTTCACTGGTTGACCTAACCGCCCCTGCGGATGGCGACGAACAGACTGTTCTCCTACTCGTCCCTGTCCTGGATCACCTCGCTGCTCTGCCTGCGGCGGACCGCCGCAACTACGCCGATGTGATCACGCAGGCTCTGATTCTCCTGCAGCGTGCATCCCGCCGTACTTCCCGCAGCATCGTCATCGATCAGCTCCTGGCAAGGTTTCAGGAACTGGCCGATCCCCTGCCGGACACACCGACGATCCGTGCCATGCAGCAACTCGTCTCTCTCGGCGCCCTCATGGAGGAAGGGCGAGCAAGCGATGCGGAGCAGGCCGCCATCAGAGCGTTGGACCTGATCGGCTCGCTCTGGACCAGCCAGGCGGCAGAGGCCCGTCGGCTGCTGATCGAAGCGTTGGCCCTTCAACACAAATGGGAGCAGGCCGACGCCGAGTACACCCGATTCCGGCGCTACCTCGGTTCACGGACTCTGCACCGCCTCACGGTGAACTACCTCGTCCACAACCTCGGTCAGTGCACCGCGATGATGTGGGTCCTCACCGGTAACGACGCAGCCCTCGCCCTACTCGACCGATTGGTCGAGGACACCGGCTCCTATCACGACCATCTCGCCGAGAACGATTATGACCGCACCCGCTTCCAACTTCTGCGCGCCGTACACGCCGCGGCACACGAGGTCGTCAAGCTCGACGAGCCCACCATCCCGGGAGCGGCGCGCCCTGCTGAGTTCGTGACCCTGTTGTCGCAGATCGCTACCCTGCCGTTCGCGGATGCGCCGCTGCGCGCACACGCCTGGGAGGTAATTTTCGGGGGACTGCATACCCGATTGACTGTCCGCTTCGGCGAAGCAATGCATGGCCGGATCCACTCCCATGAGAGCGCAGCGCTTGCCGAGCTGCCACCCTCAATGGCGGCGCAACTCGATGTGGCGCTTCGTGAGACGCCCACGCTGGGGTACCTCGGCCTGTCGACCGATCCGGCCTTTGCCGCCCTCGGGTTCCGCAGCAACATCGACCTGCTGGACCCTAACATCCCGGGTTTGTCCGGCCCGCTCCCTCTGGTGCTGCTGGAACCAGAAACTCGGCACCTGGTTCGTGCTGCCGACGGCACCATGGTCGACGCGCAACTTCATTGGTTTTGCGCGCACGGACTACGCCGTCTGTGGGGGTTCCAGGCGGTTCCCTCGAGCGCAGACCTGACTCTGCGCCCCGGCGGGACCTCCTTGCTCCTGCTCGACAGCAAGGAGGGCGTAGTGACCCGCATATACGCCAGGCCCAACCTTGCCTGGCAAAAGGCCGTCCAGCGGCGCGGCAGGGCTCTGGTCATTGCCTGCTACGCGTTCGCTCTCGGCGAGCCCCTCCGGAGCCAGACCATCCTGTCCTCGCCCGTCAGCACAGCCAGGTGTTTCCAGGAAGCGCTCGCCGAAGGAACCCTGGCCGCGTCCATAGCCAGCTGGAGAGACCCGCGCCCGCCCTCCGCACGCAAGCGGCCACGCACCGGCAGGAAGCGGCGCAGCCGATAGCGTGCAGACCGGGTCCGCATCCGCGCCGGTACAGCAGGCCGTCGAGGTGGTCGATCTGGTGGTGGATCAGGCGGGCGGGGCCCCGTTCGTAGGTGGCGATCATCGCCTGGCCGTCCAGGTTGGTGCTCTCCACGGTGTTCCGCAGCGGGCGGGGACCAGGCCGCAGACGTCAAAGATGAACAGGCTGCCTTCGAACTGCTCGTCTGTCTCGTCGGCGCGCTCGGTGATGCGTGGGTTCAGCAGCACGATCGGTGGTGTGGCAGGGTCGGCGGACTGAACGATGGCGGCGGCCCGGCTGGTCCCGATCTGCGGTGCCGTGATGGCCATGCCCTTGGCGAAGGGGTGGACTTGGCCGATGCGCTCCATCGCGGTGAACAGCATTTTGACCTGCGGTTCGTGAGTCGTTGGTTGACCCGAGCAAACGCTGCGAAGCCACGGTCGTGCCGACCGGGGCCGGGGCGAATTTGTACGGGCTGAAGTGCCCAGCGAGCACCGTTGAAGACCATGGACTACACGCAGGCCCAACGACCGACGTCGGCTCGAGCATTCCGCCAGTGAGGGCGCCGACGCGCTCCATGCACGCGCGCACACCGGATACTCCTCGCACGCTCTTTTGGCTCGAATCCTGGCCTGATTTCCTGACCGGGAAGGCACTCGGGTTCGACCATGAGGTGGTGTATGGAGCACGTAACCCAGCGGACAGCATGGCGAGGGACGGACGGTATCGGTCAGCGACGGCCCGACCGGTTCCTGGGCAGCCTGTCGGCGCCGGTTCGGGAGGAATTGTTGAGCATCGGTTCCCCAGAGCAGTATCCGCTCGGGGAGAAGATCCTCGTCGAAGGGGCGCTGGGCGATTACCTGGTGCTCCTGAAGACCGGCTGCGTGAAAGTCACCGGAAGGCTCGGCAACGGGCACGAAGCCCTGGTCGCCATTCGGATCGGCGGAGACGTGGTCGGGGAGATGGCCGTGATCGACGACGTGCCCAGGTCGGCCACAGTAACGGCGTGCGACGACGTCGATGCTCACGTTGTCCAAGGCCGAGCGATGCGGAGCTTCCTGGACAAGTGTCCCGAGGCCGCTATTCAGATCGTGCGCCTCAGCAACCGCCGCCTGCGCGCAGCAAATTCCCGGCGCATCGCGTTCGGTGAGTTCCCGGCTCGAGTGCGGTTGGCCCGGGCGCTCACCGAGCTGGCGGAAAACTACGGCCGGGCCGTCCGCTCGCACACCCTGATCTGCGTCGACCTCACGCACACCGAACTCGCCGGGTTCATCGGATCGCAGCTGAGGACGGTGCAGAAGGCGCTGGCGGGCTTTCGCGCCGAGGGGATCATCACGACCGGCAGCCGCCGGATGGAGGTGATCAAGCCGGACCGCCTCCGGATGATCGGACGCCTGCCGACGATCGGTGGCTGACACCGCCTAGGAACCCGCATTTTTGCGGCTTGCTCCGAGGCTCCGGCCCGCCGGCCGCACAGTTGGCGTCGATCGCAGCCAACTGTCCACTCTCATCGAGCAGGTGATGGTTCACATGACGTCGCATCCGACCGCACGGCCCTGGGACAAGTCCCGGCCGGACCTCACCCGCCGCCTCTGCCTGGCGGCGGACATCGAGCAGTACAGTCGCTTCGACACCCCGGACCAGTGGGCCGCACAAGCCCAACTCGCCCGGGTGTTGAGGGCGGCAGCCGAACGCAGCGGGCTGGACCACAGCAAGTGGTCCACCCAGCCGCAGGGCGACCTGGAGTTCGCGGTACTCCCGCCCGGCACTCCCGAGCAACTGGTGCTGGGCGAGTACGTCACGCACTTGGCAGCCGAGCTCGGCGGCTACAACGCCACCCGCCGGCCCGCTGGGCGGATGCGGCTTCGGCTGGCCATCGATACCGGCGTGGCCGCCACGGCCGCTCTTGGCTTTTCCGGTCCTGCCCCGGTTGCGGTGGCCCGCTACCTGAACGCCCCCGAGGTGAAACAGGCCTTGGCGGCCGCCGGCTCGGAGAGCCTGGCCGTGGTGGTCTCTGACCGGCTCTACCAGGACGTGGTGCGCTCGCGGTTCTACGGACTCGACCCGGAGCAGTACCGCCGCATCCACGTGCAGCAGAAGGGGTTCGCCGGGTACGGCTGGGTTCGGTTGCCCGGAGCGGACCCGCAGGACGCGCAGGAGCCATGGCCGGGCGGGCCGGAGGGCGGGCCACAACCCCCGGCGCGAGCGGCGGAGCGGGAGCAGCCGACCTTCGTGCAGCACGGCGTCCACGGCACCGCCATCCAGGCCGGCGTGATCCACGGGTCCGTCGTTCACGAGGCGGTGCCGGGTCGGGCAGGCCGATGAGCGACGACCCGCCCGCCGGAGGCTGCACCTCCTGCGGGAACGCGGCAGGCAGCAACCGCCAGCAGGGCACCCAGGGCCTCTCGGTCCAAGGCCGGACAGGCGACGTGCACTACTACGCCGCTGGCGACCACCGTCCCATCGCAAGCGCGCGGCGGCGCGTGGCCGGCTTCTCACCGGCCCCCTACGAGACGCTGCGCGAGGAGTTGCACCGGATCATCCGGGCCTGCTCACGCATCGTGGACGACCTGCGTGACGACACCGACGACTCGGGAGGCGCACCATGGGACTGATCCCCTACAACCGGGTGTTCGACGTGCTGGAGCACCGGCTCCGGCTCGCCGACCTGCCCTTCCCGGTCACCACGGCCGAGGGCCCGGCTCGGCTCTCCACCCTCGCGGCCCGGCGGGCGCTGTACAGCAGGTCGGCGGACCCGCAGCTCCGAGAGGAGATCTGGCGCAAGGCCGTCGGCGCAGCGCAGCGCGACACCACCGCGGCCGGCCCGGACCGACTGCTGGCGCTCTGGCTGGCGCTGCCAGCAATGCGGCGCACCCTTCACCGGATCGCGATCCGGTGGCCGATCGACCGGCGGGAGCTCGAATCGGAAGCACTGCTCGCCCTGTTGGCGGCACTCGCAGACGTGGACCTGCAGGCCCAAGAGGCAGGCTCCGCACTGCTGCGCCCAGCCATCAACCGGGTCTGGGCGTTCGCCAGGGCCCGCGTCCGGGAGCGGCCGGTGGCGGACATCGCGGCGCTGGTCGCCACCCACCTCGCCGTGGAGGCGCCTGCGGAGTCGCCGGTCGGCGATTGGCAGGATGGCTGGGAACTACACGTGTCGCCGCCTGCCCGGCCTGACGGCCTGTCGGCGACGGTGCGTTTCAGCGTCGCACCGGAGCGGCTGGAGAGCTTCCGACTGGGCGAGCTGGCAGGCCACCTGGGCCTCGGAGACATAGTGCACCGGGCGCGGCGCCCAAGCGAAGGCAGCCGGATCGGCACCCTATCTCTGCGTCCGGCCGGAGGACGACCATGATCCCACGCTCCGGTACCTGGCTGTCGTTCGGCGAGGCGTTCGACCTGCCGCTGGTCGTCGACCTGCGCACCGCCGCCCGGGCGCTCGGACTTTGTCCCGGCACCGCCTACAAGCTCATCCACCAGGGCGGTTTCCCCTGCCCGGTCCTGCGCCTCGGATGGCAGTACCGGATCCCCACCGCCGGCCTGCTTCGCGCGCTTGGGATCGAGGAGCGCCCCGTCTACCCGGCCGACGTGCGAGCCGGTGCCGATTTCGCGGAACAGCGCGATCTTGCAACGCAGTTCGAAACGGAGGACTACGCATGAGTATCGTGGCCGTCGCCGCTCCGGAGCCCGAGGAGGTGCCGATGACGACCTGCTTCGTCATCGCGCCCATCGGGAACGAGCACGCCCAGGATGGGAGTCCGGAGCTCCTGGCGTTCGAGGAGAACCTGGAGATTTACGAGACGGTGATCTTGCCCGCCTGCGCCAGGCACGGCATCGTCCCGGTCCGGGCGGACGGGATCGCCGAGTCGGGCGAGATCACCGACCAGATCTGCCGTCACGTGCTGCAGGACGACATCGTGATCGCTGACCTCACCGGGGGCAACGCCAATGTCACTTATGAGATCGGGATCCGGCACCTGACCGGAAAGCCCATCATCCACATCGGTGAGAGTGGCCAACTGCCGTTCGACCTATCACTGATCCGGACAATCATGTTCAAGCGCAGCCGGAGCGGACTGGTCAAGGCGCGGCGGGACCTGGAGAGTGCGCTGGAAGGTGCCCTGAACAACAGATTCGAGCCGCTGACCCCGGCGCGGATCCTGTTCGGGCTCCCGGCGGCGCCGCTGCCGGCCGTGGTTGAGGCGGAGCCGGACGACCCGGAGGCCCCCGGGCTGATCGACCGGTTCGCCCGGGTGGAGGAGCAGATGGAGGCGATGGGCGAGACCACAGAGGCGATTGCTGGATTTATGACTGTGATCGCCGAAGTCGCCGTGCAGATCGGTCCGGTGATGGAGCGGGCCTCCCAGCCCGGGGCGCCGATGAGCGCGTGGTTGCCGGCGATGGCCGAACTGGGGAAGGCGATGGCCGCGCCGGCCTCCGGTCTCCGGGAGGCGTGCACCCGCTTCGCCGGGCAGATGGTGGAGATGGACGCGGCGGTCCTGACTGCGTTCGACGTCATCGCGGCGATGCCATCCGAGCAGCGCGCCGGTTCGGCGACCGGCTTCCTGGAGCAGATGGTCAGCATCGCCGAGTCCACCCACGAGGTGGTCGGCGTGCTCGGCGAGTTCGAGGTCGGCATGCGGTGGGTGGCGAAGATGAGCCGGGCGCTGCGGGCGCCCGGCCGGGACATCTCGGCCGCGGTCAAGCAGGTCAGCGGCGTGATGTCCCGGATCGCGGACTGGGAGCGCCGGGCCCGCGCGCTGATGTGACCGCGTGGGGCCGGCGACGGCTGCCGGGGCTTCCCGCACCGCACACCCGTCGATGGGGTGAGCCGCGCGATCGGCTGCTCACGCACCTGGAGGCAGCACTACGCCACTCAGATGACCAGGGGCGGGGCCTTCTTGCCGAGGTGGCACTTGAAGGCTTTGCGGATCTCTGAATGTGCTGCCGGTTCGAGGCGTGTGGGACGAAGACCAGAGCTGCGGAGATGCATTTAGCCGTATATATCCGAAATAAATGCAACCAGAACTGCAACCAAAAACGACGTCAGCCCGGACCATCGAAGTGGTCCGGGCTGACGTTTGCCCAGGTGGGCGAGTGCGGAGGATACGAGATTCGAACTCGTGAGGGTGTGAACCCAACACGCTTTCCAAGCGTGCGCCCTAGGCCACTAGGCGAATCCTCCGTGCGGAAGCTTACAGGAGGTCGGTGTGTGCTCGCGCACCCCCATTCGAAGGGGGTGGGGACGCAGTGAACCCCCCGTGCACCCGGCAGAGCCTCCCTATCCTTGCTGCCTTCCGGCCCTGGGGAGGTTCAGGAGGATACCGCCGCACGGGGGGTCCGGCGCCTACAGTACCCGACCCGGGTCGGTGTTCGGGCACGGGCGGGCGGGTGAGGGGTCCGCGTGTGTCCTTCGGCCCGGCTATCGTCGGGGGCGTGTCGCTCGCCCTCTACCGTCGCTACCGCCCCGAGACCTACGCAGAGGTCATCGGGCAGGAGCACGTGACGGAACCCCTGATGCAGGCCCTGCGGAACAACCGCGTCAATCACGCCTATCTGTTCAGTGGGCCGCGAGGGTGTGGCAAGACCACCAGCGCGCGCATTCTCGCCCGGTGTCTCAACTGTGAGCAGGGGCCGACGCCCACGCCGTGCGGCGAGTGTCAGTCGTGTCGGGACCTGGGTCTCGGCGGGCCCGGCAGTATCGACGTGATCGAGATCGACGCGGCGTCGCACGGTGGTGTGGACGACGCTCGTGATCTGCGCGAGAAGGCGCACTTCTCGCCGGTGAGTTCGCGCTACAAGATCTACATCATCGACGAGGCCCACATGGTCACGTCGGCGGGCTTCAACGCGTTGCTCAAGGTGGTCGAGGAGCCGCCGGAGCACCTGAAGTTCATCTTCGCCACCACCGAGCCGGAGAAGGTGATCGGGACCATTCGGTCCCGGACGCACCACTATCCGTTCCGGTTGGTGCCGCCCGGCGTGCTGCGCGACCACCTCGCGTCGGTGTGCGAGACGGAGGGCATCAAGGTCGAGCCGACCGTGCTGCCCCTGGTCGTGCGGGCCGGTGCCGGGTCGGTGCGGGACTCGATGTCGGTGATGGACCAGTTGCTCGCGGGCGCCACCGACGACGGCGTCACCTATGCGATGGCCACCTCGCTGCTCGGGTTCACCGACCGGTCGCTGCTGGACGACGTGGTCGAGGCGTTCGTCGCGCAGGACGGTGGGGCCGCCTTCGAGCTGGTCGACCGGGTGATCGAGGGCGGGTACGACCCGCGCCGGTTCGTGGCCGACCTGCTGGAGCGGCTGCGCGACCTGGTGATCCTGGCCGCGGTGCCGGACGCGGCCGACAAGGGCCTGATCGACGTGCCGGCCGATCAGTTGGAGCGCATGGTTCGGCACGCCGCCGAGTTCGGCCGGGCCGGGCTGACCCGTGCCGCCGACATCGTCAACACCGGCCTCACCGAGATGCGTGGCGCCACCGCGCCGCGGCTCCAGTTGGAGCTGATCTGCGCTCGGGTACTGCTGCCCGCCGTCGACGCCGGCGAGCAGGGCCTGCAGACGCGCCTGGAACGGCTGGAACGCCGCGTGTCGGTCGGCGGCCTCCCCGCCGGGCCCGCCACCCCGGACCACGCCCGCGCCGAGGCCCCGGCCCCCGCGCCGACCCGCCCGCCGCAGGCCGCCCCGCCCCAGGCCCCTGTATCGGCTCCCGCAACCCAGCCGCAGCAACCACAGCCACAACAAGCCCAGCCGCAGCCGCAACACCACCAGCCCCAGCAATCCCAGCAACCCCCCACGGCCCCCGGCGCCTGGCCCCAGGCCCGCACCGCCGGCTCCGGCCCACCCCCCGCCGCGGCGCCCCACCAACCCCACCAACCCCAGCCCCCGCAGCAGCAGTACCAGCCCACCGGCGACCTGGCCCGGGTGCACGAGATGTGGCCGCAGATCCTGGACGCCGTACGCGGCCGCAACCGGGTCGCCTGGATGATGCTGCAGACCGTGACCGTGGCCGGTTTCGACGGCACCACCCTGACCCTCGCCTTCGAGCAGGCCGGCGCCCGCGAGGGCTTCCGCAGCAGCGGCCGGGACGAGATCGTCCGGCAGTCCGTCCAGGACGCCTTCGGCTTCGACTGGCGAATCGACTGCGTCGTCACCGGCGAATCCGGAGCCGCCCCCGCCCGCCGCCCCGGCAGCCAGGCCCCCCAGGCCCCGCCCCAGGCACCCCCGGCCACGACCCCGCCCCCGCCCGCGGATCGCGCCCCCGCCACCCCACCCCCCGGCGCCTGGCCGGGCGCCCCCGCCCCCACCCCTGCGGTCGCGCCCACCCCGCCCCCCGCCCCGCCCCGCCCCACACCGGGCGCAGGCTCGGGCGCCCCACAGACACCGCCCACCCGCCCCCAGCCACAGCAACCCCCGCCTCCGCCCGAGCCGGACTACGGCATCCCCGAGGACATCGGCCGGTACGACGACGAGGACTTGGCGGACGACGGCGGCCTGTCCACCCACGAACTGCTCGCCCGCGAGCTCGGCGCGACGATCATCGACGAGTCGCCCACCACCTGAGCCCCACCCGACCCGCCGGCCCCACCACCGACCTGCCCCAAGCCTCCCGTCGCCGCGCATCCGCCCCGCCCGGAGCCGTAGGCTCGACCGCAGGACGACCGCCGAACGGGCGCCGTCCCGAGGCGGTGCGAAGCCGCGTCCGAGCGACGAAGGGTGTCCAGGTGTTTCCCGGTGGTGGCCAGCCCGACATGCAGCAGTTGTTGCAGCAGGCGCAGAAGATGCAGCAGGACCTCATGGCGGCGCAGGACGAACTCGCCCGCACCCAGGTGACCGGAAGCGCCGGTGGCGGCCTGGTGACCGCGACCGTGTCCGGCGCGGGCGAGCTGCTGGCTCTGGAGATCTCGCCGTCCGCGGTGGATCCTGAAGACACGGAGACCCTCGGCGACCTCATCGTCGCCGCGGTGCGCGACGCCAACCGCGCCGCTCTGGAGATGCAGTCCCAGTTGATGGGCCCGCTGGCCCAGGGCATGGGCGGCGGTCCACTCGGACTGCCCGGCATGTGAGCCGAGCCCCCACGACCGAAAGCCGAGCCCACGCAACACCCGCACACAGTTCCACCAGGAATCAGACCAAGCAGGGAGACGGTAGGTGTACGAAGGCGTCGTACAGGACCTCATCGACGAGCTGGGCCGACTGCCCGGTGTAGGGCCGAAGAGCGCGCAACGCATCGCCTTCCACCTCCTGGCGGCCGACCCGGCCGACGTCCGGCGACTCGTGCACGCGCTCGTCGAGGTCAAGGACAAGGTGCGGTTCTGCGCCACATGCGGCAACGTGGCGGAATCGGAGCAGTGCCGAATCTGTCTCGACCCGCGACGCGACGTCGCGGTGATCTGCGTGGTCGAGGAGTCCAAGGATGTCGTGGCGATCGAGAAGACCCGCGAGTTCCGGGGCCGGTATCACGTGCTCGGTGGCGCGATCAGCCCGATCGAGGGCGTGGGCCCCGACGACCTGCGGATTCGTGAGCTGATGACCCGGCTCGCGGATGGTGTGGTGACCGAGTTGATCCTGGCCACCGACCCGAACCTGGAAGGAGAGGCGACCGCGACGTATCTGGCTCGCCTGTGCAAGCCGATGGGTCTGCGGGTGACCCGGTTGGCCAGCGGGCTGCCGGTGGGGGGCGACCTGGAGTACGCCGACGAGGTCACGCTCGGGCGTGCCTTCGAGGGGAGACGACTGCTCGATGTCTGACGACCTGAACGAATTCACCAGTGAGATCGCCGACCAGATCGACAGCTTCGTCCTGGCCGTCACCGAGGTGGCCAAGGGCGAGGAGCCGGAGCAGGCGGTGTCGATGCTGCTCCTGGAGGTCTCGCAATTGATGCTTGCGGGCGGCCGACTCGGCGCGATCGCCGACGTGGTGCCCGACGACCGCTTCGAGCCCGACTCGGGTCCGGACCCGGACGTCGACGCGTTGCGTTCGGCGTTGTCCCGGCTGCTGGAGCCGATCGACGTGTACTACGAGGTCTTCGACCCGTACGTGCCGAAGTCCAAGCCGGTCGCCGCGCGGCTGTCGGACGACGTCGCCGACGTGGTGGCCGACCTCGCGCACGGGCTGGCCCATCATCGGGCCGGACGCAGTCGCGAGGCCCTGTGGTGGTGGCAGTTCTCGTACCTGTCCAACTGGGGCGCGACCGCGAGCGCCGTGTTGCGCGCGCTGCAGTCGGTGGTGTCGCACGCTCGCCTGGACGATCCGATCATGGAGAGCCTGGATCCGGCCGGACAGGCGCTCGCCGACGAGTTGGTCGACGAACTCGCCGAGCAACTGGACGAGGCCGTGGTCCTGGGCGGCCCGCACACCTGACCACTCGAAAGCGGGTGATTCGGATCTTTTCGGAGCGGAGTCCGGCGTGGAAACCGGGTCTTCGTCACCGAATGACCGCTTAGTGATGCGTACGTCGCACAATCCCGCCTAGTGATACGTACGTCTCACAATGTGAATAAAGCTTTGACCACTGTGCGGCCTAGTTAGACTGTGCCGACCGCACAGATATCAAGCGAGGAGCGCACGTGGGCCTTGTCGTGCAGAAGTACGGCGGCTCCTCCGTCGCCGATGCCGAAGGCATCAAGCGCGTGGCCAAGCGAATCGTCGACACCAAGAAGCAGGGCCACGAAGTGGTCGTGGTGGTGTCCGCGATGGGCGACACGACGGACGAGCTGATCGATCTGGCGCAGCAGGTGAGTCCCATCCCTTCCGGGCGCGAGCTCGACATGTTGCTCACCGCGGGTGAGCGAATGTCGATGGCGCTGTTGGCGATGGCGATCAAAAACCTGGGCGTCGACGCACGGTCGTTCACCGGCAGTCAAGCCGGTGTGATCACCGACGCGGTCCACAACAAAGCGCGCATCATCGATGTGACGCCGGGACGAATCCGCTCCGCGCTCGACGAGGGCGCGATCGCGATCGTGGCCGGCTTCCAGGGCGTGTCCCAGGACACGAAGGACATCACCACGCTCGGCCGCGGCGGCTCGGACACCACCGCCGTCGCGCTCGCCGCCGCGCTGGACGCCGAGGTCTGCGAGATCTACACGGACGTGGACGGCATCTTCACCGCCGACCCCCGCGTGGTGAAGAAGGCCCGGAAGATCTCCCGGATCAGCTACCAGGAGATGCTGGAGCTGGCCGCGAGCGGATCCAAGGTGCTGCACCTGCGGTGCGTGGAGTACGCCCGCCGCTACGACATGCCCGTGCACGTGCGGTCGTCCTTCTCGGGACTCGTCGGCACTTGGGTGACGGATGAACCCGAAGGGGACGACATGGAGCACGCGATCATCTCCGGGGTCGCCCACGACACCAGCGAAGCGAAGATCACGGTGGTCGGGGTCCCGGACAAGCCGGGCGAGGCGGCCAAGATCTTCCGCTTGGTGGCGGACAACGAGATCAACATCGACATGATCGTGCAGAACGTCTCCGCGGCCTCCACCGGCCGCACGGACATCTCCTTCACGCTGCCGATGTCCGACGGCCAGAACGCGATGACCGCGCTGACCAAGGCCCAGGCCGAGATCGGCTTCGAGTCGCTGCGCTACGACGACCAGATCGGCAAGATCTCGCTCGTCGGCGCCGGCATGCGCTCGCACCCGGGCGTGACCGCCAAGTTCTTCGAATCCCTCACCGGCGCGGGGGTGAACATCGAGCTGATCTCGACCTCGGAGATCCGGATCTCGGTGGTCTGCCGCGCCGACGGCGTTCCGGCCGCCGTACAGGCCGTGCACACCGCGTTCGGCCTGGACGACCAGTCCGGCGAAGCCGTCGTCTACGGAGGTACCGGCCGATGACCCGCAAGGACAAGCCCACCCTGGCCGTGGTCGGCGCCACCGGCGCGGTCGGCACGGTGATGCTCGAACTGCTCTCCACCCGCCAGGACGTGTGGGGCGAGATCCGGCTGATCGCCTCGGCGCGCAGCGCGGGCAAGAAGCTCGTCGTGCGCGGCGAAGAGGTCGAGGTCATCGCGCTCACCGAGGAATGCTTCGACGGCGTGGACGTCGCGATGTTCGACGTGCCCGACGAGGTCTCCGCGCACTGGGCGCCGATCGCCGCGAGCAAGGGCGCGGTCGCGGTGGACAACTCCGGCGCGTTCCGGATGGACCCCGAGGTCCCGCTCGTGGTGCCCGAGGTCAACGCCGCCGCGGCGCGGGTGCGGCCGCGCGGCATCATCTCCAACCCCAACTGCACGACGCTGACCATGGTCGTCGCCCTGGGCGCGCTGCACGCCGAGCTGGGCCTCAAGGAACTGGTCGTCGCGTCGTACCAGGCCGCGTCCGGCGCCGGGCAGCCCGGTGTCGACGCGCTGCGCGAGCAGATCGGCAAGGTCGCGGGCAGCCAGACGCTGGGCACCCAGCCCGGCGACGTGCGCCGCGCGGTGGGCGACTTCGGTCCGTTCCCGGCGCCGCTCGCGCTCAACGTGGTGCCGTGGGCCGGTTCGCTCAAGGACGACGGCTGGTCGTCCGAGGAGCTCAAGGTCCGCAACGAGTCGCGCAAGATCCTGGGGCTGCCCGACCTGAAGGTGCACACCACCTGCGTGCGCGTCCCGGTGATCACCACGCACTCGCTCGCGGTGCACGCCGTGTTCGAGAACGAGGTCTCGGTCGCTCGCGCGCACGAGATCCTGGACGGTGCCCCCGGCGTCGTGCTGTGCGACGACCCGGAGAACGGCGAGTTCCCGACGCCGGCCGACGTGGTCGGTACCGACCCGACCTGGGTCGGCCGGGTGCGCCGTTCGATCGACGACCCGTTCGCGCTCGACATGTTCATGTGCGGGGACAACCTGCGCAAGGGCGCGGCGCTGAACACCGCCCAGATCGCCGAGGTCGTCGCCGCCGAGCTGGTCGAGCGCGACTAGCCGCGAACCCAGGACTGCGGAACGTCGCGGCAGCCGGTGTCTCCCACGGGGGACACCGGCTGTCGTGCGTGCTCGGACCGCTTCCCGACCATGAGTTGCTGACTGCACGTCACCCGGCCCACTACGGTGGGCGGAGGTGTGGCTGAGCCGACGACCGTCCCCGGATCGCAGGCGCATACAACCTTCCCGGGGGGTCGAGTGTCCAACAGTCGTGGCAGAAATGGTCGTGAGGGTGGAACCGGCGCTGCGCCCGGTTCGGATGCCTGTGGTCGGCGCGCTGGATCAGGGCGTTTCGGGAGTTTCCGTGTCCTCTGACGCGGGCGTCTCGATCGACGTCCTCACCGAGACCTATCGCGCCCACTATGGTTCGTTGTTGCGCTTGGCTTCCCTGTTGCTCGACGACACCGATTCGTGTGAGGACGTGGTGCAGGAGTCGTTCGTGCGAGTGCACACCGCCCGGCATCGGTTGCGCGAGGCCGACAAGACGCTGGCCTACCTGCGGCAGACCGTGGTCAACCT
Source organism: Embleya sp. NPDC005971 (assembly GCF_040629175.1). NCBI lineage: Bacteria > Bacillati > Actinomycetota > Actinomycetes > Kitasatosporales > Streptomycetaceae > Embleya > Embleya sp. NPDC005971. The sequence goes on from NZ_JBEXUX010000036.1 coordinate 64,338, forward strand.
GTCCCGGTCGACGCTGCGGCGGCGAATCATGGGCATGCGCCTGCTGTCCAAGCCCGAGCCGGACTCGACCAGTACCGAGGACGGCTCGCGGCACGTTTTGGAACGCGACGTGCTGGTAAGGGCGTTGCGCGAATTGCAACGGCGGCAGCGAGAAGTGATCGTGCTGCGCTATTACGCTGATCTGACAGAGGCTCAGGTGGCCGATCTGCTCGGACTGTCGGTCGGCTCGGTGAAGGCGTACGCCTCACGCGGACTGGAAGCCCTCCGGGCCCGGATGGAGACGCCGTGACGAACGACCCGGGGACCCTTGGTCCCGACCCCGACGACCTCGCGGCAGAGGTACGCCGGCGACTGCACGCGGCGGTCGCCGACGTGCAGCCCTCGTCGGACGCGCTGGACCGGTTGCGCGTGGCCGTGCCGGCGCGGCGCCGACAGCGGCGGGTGGCCACGCTCGCCGCCGCCGGGCTCGTGGGGGCGTTGCTGGTCGGCACACCGGTGCTGCGGACCGCGGTGGACGGTGGCGGCGACTCGAAGTCGAATGTCAGCGGGATCCAGTCCTCGTCGTCCTCGGTCAACGTCACCCAGCCGTTGCCGGGCCCGAGCGAGGGGATGAGCGCCGGGATTCCGGGCGGGGCCGGTCAGTCGCATCCGGCGACCCGAGGCACTACCCCGACCAACGGGTCCGGCGCGTCGAGTTCGCCGACGAGCGGGATGAGCGCGGGTGCGGGGCAGACCGCGCCGCCCGCGAGCAGCGCGCCGCCGTCCGAGACCGCGCCGCCGGTCAAGCCGACGCCCGCGTGTCTGACCACCGACCTGTCCGGGGAGGACGCCCGGCTCGGACCGGTCGGCGCCGACGGATTGGCGTACGGCGTGCTCCAGGTGCGCAGCAACGCCGCCAAGGAGTGCCAGGTGACCGGGCCCGGAGTGGTCTCGGTGGGTTCCCCGCCGGGCAATCCGATAGTGCAGGTCACCGTGCACCAGCACACGGCCGGCGACGGCGCGACCGGGTTGCCGCTGCTGCCGGAGACGGCCGGCACGGTGATCACGCTTCGACCGGGCCAGGCGTACGAGTTCCAGTTCGCGTGGCAACCGCAGGCGCCGGGCGCGGACGGCAAGTGCGCGCCGGACGCGCCCAAGGCGGCGGTGCCCGCGCTCGCCTACGCACTCGTCGCCAACGACTTCAACGTGGCCAAGGTGACCCTGACGCCCACGTGTGGCGGCACGGTGTTCCGCACCGACATCTATCGGACGGGGGAGTACCCGCGCGCCAGGTGACACCCGCGCTCGGCCGCCGTGGACCGGCGGTTACCGTTGGGGGGTGTACCGGTTCCTGCTCCAGCCACGCTGGCTGGCCTTCCACATGATCGTGCTCGTCGCGGTCCCGGTGTGTGCGGCGCTGGGGTTGTGGCAGTTCCACCGCTACGGCGAGCACAAGGGCGGCGGGAGCACCGGGGAGAAGGTGTCCTCGGCGCCCGCGGTGCCCATCGGTGAACTCGTGCCGCTCGGCGACCGGGTCGAGGGATCCGATCGCGGCCGCTCGGTCACCGTGAGCGGCACCTACGACGCGACCCGCCAACTCGTGGTGCCGGGGCGCCGACTGGACGGGCGCACGGGGTCGTACGTGGTCACCCCGCTGCTGGTCGCGGGAGCGCCGGCGGTCGTGGTCAACCGGGGCTGGGTCGAGGGCAGCGGCGTGCCGGTGCCGCCCGCCGGGCCGGTCACCGTCACCGGTCGGCTGGAGTGGTCGGAGGCCGAGCACACCTCGGACGCGGAACGCGCCACCGACCTTCGGCCCGGGCAGCTCTCCATGATCAGCACCCCCGAGCTGGTCAACCTGCTGCCCTATCCGCTCACCGACGGGTTCGTCGCGCTGACCGGGCAGACCCCGGCCGCGGATTCGGCCGCGTTGACGCCGATGCCGCCGGCCAAGGCGGCCGAGGGCGGCGGGATTTCCGGCCGCGCGTGGCAGAACCTCGGCTATACCGCGCAGTGGTTCGTCTTCGCGGGCGCCGCCGTCTTCGTGTGGTGGCGCGTGGTCCGCCGGGAGGCGGACGATCGGGCCGAGGAGCGGGAGGCGGAGCTGCTCGCGGAGCTGGGCGTCAAGAGCTGACACCCGGCCCCGCCTCGCGCGTCGGCGGTATTACGCCGGGTTCGGGATCGGCAGGCCGATCACCTGGTCGACGAACGCGAACTCCATCCGCAGTTGCCGGATGCGCTCCTCGACGACCAGCGAGCCGTGGCCCGCGTCGTAGCGGTAGACCTCGTGCGGCTTGCCGAGTTCGGCCAGCCGCGCGACGTAGTTCTCGATCTGCTTGATCGGGCAGCGCGGGTCGTTCTCGCCGGCGCTGATGTACACCGGTACGCGCACCTTCTCGACGTAGGTCAGCGGCGAGGACGCGGCCCAGCGTTCGGGCACCTCCTCGGGCGTGCCGCCGAGCAGCGTGCGGTCCATCGCCTTGAGCACGTCCATCTCGTCGTGGTACGCCGTGACGTAGTCCGCGACCGGCACCGCGGCCAGGCCCAGTGCCCACGCGTCGGGCTGCACGCCCAGGCCGAGCAGGGTCAGGTAGCCGCCCCACGAGCCGCCGGAGAGCACGATCCGGTCGGGGTCGGCCAGGCCGGACTCGACCGCCCATTCGCGCACCGCGCCGATGTCCTCCAGCTCGATCAGACCGATCCGCACCCGCAGCGCGTCGGTCCAGTCCTTGCCGTAGCCGGTCGAGCCCCGGTAGTTGACCCGGACCACCGCGAAGCCGTGGTCGACCCAGGCCGCGACGTCCGCCGCGAAGTGGTCGCCGTCGTGCGCGGTGGGCCCGCCGTGGATGCTGAACACGGTCGGGAACGGCCCCTCGCCGGCCGGCTTGGACACCAGCGCGTGCACCCTGCCGCCCGGCCCCTCGACCCACGCGTCGGTGACCGGGACCGAACCGGGCGGGCGCTCGCCGGGCGGGGTGAGCAACACGTCGCCCGCGGTCGAGCGCAGCTCGGAGGGGGTGGAGCCGCTCGACCAGTGGTACTCGACGCTGCCGTCGGGCCGGGCGCCGGCGCTGCCGATGGTGCCCGGCGGGGTGTCGATCCGGGTGAGCTCCTTGTTCGCCAGGTCGTAGCGGTACAACTCGGAACGCCCGTGCTGCTCGTGCTCGACCAGCAGCGCCCGGCCGTCGGGATACCAGTCGGCGGACAGGTCGCCGGGCAACCCGAGGTCGAGCTCGGTCTCGACGCCGGTCAGCGGCTCCCACAGCAGCGGCTCGTCCCGGCCGCGGCGCTGGTGCACGACCAGCACGCGCTGGTCGCCGGCGACGGGGGAGAAGTCCATCGCGGACAGGTCGGAGTCGGGCTGCCCGCCCTCGGGCCCGTCGTGCAGGTCGGCCACCGTTGTGCCGTCCAGGCGCAGTACGCGCAGCGACCCGTGCATCGCGTCGCCGTGCTCGTTGTGCGCGATGACCAGGTGGGTGCCGTCCTCGGAGAGCCCGGACAACCAGGCCGACTCGACGTGGCTGTACACGGTCACCGGTTCGGCGCCGGGGCGGACGACATGGATCGTGGAGCCTTCGTCGTCGGTCATCCGGCCGACCACCACGGTGCCGTCGACGGCCAGGCCGAGGCCGCCGGGATAGGACGGTGCGAGGCCGGGGATCGCGACCTCGTCCGGGCCGCCTTCGAACGGCTGGCGCATCCAGACGCCCAGTTCGTCGCCGTCGGTGTCGGCGAACCACCAGATCCACCGCCCGTCCGGGCTGATCCGGGACGACGAGGTGCCGTTGGGTCGGTCGGTCACCTGGCGCTGGGCGCCGCTGACCCGATCCCACGCGTACACCTCGAAGGTGCCGGAGGCGTTGGAGACGAAGACGGACTTCGCCGGTGCGTGGTCGGCCCAGCGCGGCAGGCTGATCCGGGCCGCGCGGTAGCGGCGTTCCCAGGCCGGGACGGCTTGGGCGGGTGCGGTCGGCGACTGGGACTCGGCGGTGTTCACGGCCGGGTTCACGGTGGTGTTGGCGGCGGCGTTCTCACGTGCGGGCATGTCGCAATTCAACTACGCGAGGGTGCGCTTGTGTTCCGTTGCTCTCCGACACCGTTTGACTCCGAGCAGGCGGGCGTAGTGCGGACGGGCGGCGAACTCGGTGTACGACCAGATCGCCGGCCGACCGACCTCCCGACACAGGTGCAGCACCCGATCCGGGCCCAGGTGCACGCCGATGTGCGCGGCGTAGCCGGGATCCCGGTCCGGGCGCGGGCCGCCGTCGAACAGGACCAGGTCCAACGGCTCGGGTTCGCCCACCACGCGGACGGTCGCGGCGTCGTCGGCCCACAGGTCGGACGAGCGCAGGGGCGGGACGCGCAGACCGTGATGGGCGAGGAAGGCGTACGCGTACAACTGGCAGTTGGCGCCGGCCGTCAGGTCACCGGTCGCGACGGCCTGCGGGTGTCGGGCGTAGACATAGCGGACGGCCCGAAAGTGTGGCGGGAGGAGCGGTGGCGGGAGGACGGACAGCGAGGGGTGCTCGGAGGCGTCGGTCCGCGGTGACGGGTGGTCAGGTGTGCCGGGCATGCTTGGGATTCAAACCGAGGCAGACCGCGAGTTCCACCAGTGTCATCGCGAACAGCACGCCGAACACCGCCGTGTAGTCGCCGGTCGCGTCGTGGATCGTGCCGAACACGATCTGTAGGGCCGCGGCGATCGGATAACCGATCAGGAATGTCATCGCGGACAGCCGGCCGGCCGCCGCCGGGCTCGGCGCGAACCGGACGAGCATCACCAACATCAACGGGAACGCGCCGCCGAGGGTCAGGCCGAGCAGTGCGATGGTGGGCCACGGCGCCAGATTCGGCGCGAACGCGAGCAGGCCCATGCCGACCACCGCACCCGCGACGGTGACCGCGAACAGCGGCCGGGGGTCGGCGAAGCGGTCCGCGAGCAACGGGATCACCAGGCCGGAGACGATGCCGGTGAGGCCGAACACGGACAGCAGCAGGCCCGCGCGCTCGGCACTCCAGCCCTGCTCCTCGTAGGCGGCGGGAACCCAGCCGACCACGCCGTAGTACGCGCTGGTCTGCATGACCAGGAAGACCGCGAGGATCCAGGCCACGGGGCGTCGCCAGGGGGAGGTGTCGGGCGCCGCGGTGGCCGGTGCGGGCATGGGCTTCGTACTCCCGGGCGTGCGCCCTGTGGGCCGGGCCGCGGTCGCGTCGGTGGTGCCCGCGCGGCTCGGGTCGGTCCGTACCGGCTTCGCGCGTCGGATCACCGGCAGCCAGGCGAACAGCCCCAGCACGGCAGGGACCGCGACCACACCGAGGGAGAGCTGCCAGGATCCGAACGCGTCGGACAGCGGTACGGCGAGCGCACTCGCACCCGCCGCGCCGACCCCGACCGCCGCGCTGTACAACCCGGTGACCGCCCCCGCCCGCTCGGCGAAGTGCGTCTTGACCACCCCCGGCAGCGCCGCGCCCAGCACCGCGATCCCGGCGCCGGCAACCAGCGTGCCCGAAAACAGCGGCACGACCGAGGCCCCACCCAGCCGGATCAGCACCCCCACCAGCAGCACGACCACCGACGCGGCCACGGTGCGCTCATACCCGTAGCGCGCGGCCCCACGATGCGCGAGCGGCGCGAACACCCCCATCGACACCACCGGAATCGCCGTCAACACCCCGGCGGCGGCCCCGGACAGCCCGAGGTCGTCCCGAACGGAAGTGAGCAGCGGTGGCACATCGGTGATCGCGGCCCGCAGATTGATCGCCACCAGGAACAGCGCGACCAGCGTCAGCACGGCCCCGGGCGCCCGACCGGTTCGCCCGCTCGGCGCCGACTGGGCGACGGGATCACGGTGCGTCCGCGCACGGGCTGAGGGCATGGTGGTACTACCTCGTTCACAAGACGACAACGGCTGCGCTCGCCGCCCCCGGCGGGGCGAGCGGAAGCCGACCAACCGAACCACCATAGACACCGGCCGTCGCTTACCGGCCCTCGCCCGGCTCGGCCGGCGTCGCGGCACTCAGCCCGGGTTGCCCGCCGTGTGCGCGGTGAAGCGGGTCCAAGCGGTGGGCGAGATGGCGAGAGGCTGGATGCGTACGTCCTTGGAGTCCCGGATACGGATCACCTCGGGGCATACGGCGATCTCGACGCAGTTGTCTCCCCCGCCACCGCTGTAGCTGCTCTTGAACCAACGCAGGTCGGTATCGCTCATAGCGTTCCTCGCATCTGCTCCAGCAGGCGCGCGGTCGCCGGACGGCTGAGGGCCTGCGACCGCATCCTTCCATAGCGCTGGAGCATTGCGCTGATTGCGTTCGGGTCGGTGATCAGATTGCTGTGCTCATGACTTTCGAGGTATCCCAGCCATTGGTTGCCGACGCTTCGGCGAGGTACATGGGGCCCTCAAAACCGTAGTGATCCTCCTGGCACAGCGGCATGATTTGGATTTCCACGTTGCGCCGCTGTCCTTGCCGAATCAGGTTATCCAGCAACGCCCGCGTTACGACTGATCCACCCAAACGACGCTCAAGCAGTGCTTGTTCCACGATGAAGCAGAACGTGGTGTTGGGGCGGTCGATCAGCAGTTGCTGCCTGGCGAGGCGAGCGGCGACTTGCTGCTCGAATTGTCCTTCGGACAAAGGCGGAACTCGGCGCTCGAAGACCGCACGGATGTAGCTCTCAGGCTGGAGCAACCCAGGCACCACTCGACACTCGTAGGCGTACAGCGATACCGCGTCCTCCTCGATCCCCGCCCACTGCCGGAACCACGACGCCAGCCCCGCCTTACGCGACAAGGTCTGCGCCGCCGCCTTCAGCACGCGCCCCGCAGTCGGTCCGAGCGCCGCTTCGGAGCGTGTCACCAAGTCCTTGGGAGGGAAGCGCTTGCCCTGCTCGATCTTGGCGACGTAGTGACCCGAGTAGCCCACGAGTGGCGCGAACTCCTCTTGTGTCAGGCCGGCTTCGTCTCTCAGTGCCTTGAGAACCACGCCGAACGTCTTGAGACTGTCCGACAACTCCGGCTCACCGCATCTGCCACCATTCTCCGCCGTCATCCGCGCCACCCTCCGTTCCCGAGCCCCGGCAACGTGGTTCATTGTCACGGTGGGTTACCCACCCAGTCCATATGGTCAACCAGTACAGATCGGGTTGTACTGGCGCAATCCCTGTTCTTGGCCCTGCCGAGCTGCGAAATCTGGGGGATGACCTTTCCGCTGAAGCAAGTCGGCGCCACCGCAAGCGTGTTCACACAGTGCTTCGCGGCCACCGGGAGCGGTGCGCGCCAGGCACGTCGTCTCGTCACATACCAGCTGGCGACCTGGGGCATTCCGTACGGCAGCAACGCATCCGAAACGGTGGCCCTGGTGGTTGGAGAACTCGCCGCGAATGCCGTGCTGCACGGGCGCGTTCCGGACACCGATTTCGCGCTGCGACTCGCCTACGACAGGGCGACCGGTGTGGTTCGGGTCGAGGTGGCCGACGCTCACCCCGCCCGACCGGTGTGTGCGCCCACTACGACCGGAGACGCCGAGAACGGTCGTGGTCTGCTTCTCATCAGTTCCGTCGCGGCCTGTTGGGGCGTGGCCGAGCGATCAGGGCCGGGCAAAGTCGTCTTCGCGGAAATGGATACTCGCGAAGAGGAGGCTCCCGGGCCTGGATGATTCGGTGGCTGTGTGGTCGCGCGTGCCGTCTGTTCGACCGCCGCCGGTCCGCGAACGGGCGGTCGGCGGGTCCGCTTCGCGGGGCGCCGAGGCTCGAAGCACGGGCGGCGGGCGGCGAGCGTCGAGCTTCGAGACCCGAGCGCCTTCCTATCGATTGGGTGGCCGAGGCCCGAGCGCGAGGCCCATATCGCCGCCTACGTCGACCGCCTGCCGAACGGCGCCGCGATGGACGTCAAGACGCTTGCCAAATCCCTTCCCCGCTACGGACAACAAGCCGTCCGCTCCGCGCTCACCGCGCTGTCGACGGCCGGCCACCTGCGCCGAGTCCGTGAGTCCGTCGGCGGCGAGCGGACCCGCTGGGTGTACCGGACGTACTTCTCTCCTGCGGCCCGCGACGACGCATGGTGGGCTCACTTGGACCACGGCCGCGTACTCGAGGGTTTGCACGAGGAGCAGTTCGACCAGTCGCGCCTCCTGATCGGGGAGGCCGTCGCGGAGGGCGCCGAGGAGGGCGCCGAGGAGCAGCGCCGTGTCCAGCCATTCGCCTTCGGGAACCTCGTACAGAGCCCGCAGGACGGCTGCCGCCAAGCCTTCGCCGTCCTCGCTCCGCATGTCGAGCGCCGTCAACAACACTGGGGGCAGGCCGAGGTTTTCGAGGTCGTTCAGGGCGTCGAGTTCGTCCAGCAGCGACTTGCACCAGAGCTCCACGACTCCTTCGTCTCCTGCCGTGGCGGGCAGGCCGGCGCCGGGCCGTGCGGTGCCTGCACGGGTTTCCACCAAGTCCGCGTACAGGGCGAGCCGCCAGGGGTTGTCCAGGCAGGGCAGGTCGCCGGAACTGCGTAGGCGCCCCAGCCGCTGGCCACGCTCCGCCGGCTGGAGTGCGCTCAGCTCGTCGTCCTGGGACCACAGGTCGAGTTCCTGGACGGCCCGGCGGCCGAGCGCGGGTTTGAGTACGTCCCGGGACGTGACGGCTCGTCCCGCCCGGCACCAGTGGGCCGGACGGAGCGCGGAGTCGATCAGCGGCACCTGCCGTGCGGCGGCGGCCAGGTCCGCGCTCGGTGCCAGGGAGACAGGGCGCACCGGGACGAATTCCATGTCGAGATCGTCGTCGTGGAACTTCCCGCAGGAGCAGTGCTGCCTGCCGAGGGTGGCCTCGGCGGACGCGGATGCTGCGGTGGCTGTGGGCCGACGCGGCTCCAGCGCGGCCAGTTGCCGGTCCAAGGCGTCGGGGTCGAAGGCGTCGGGGTCGAACCCCTCCACGCGCAGAGTTTCCGTGGTGCGCCGGCACGGTCGTCCGCGAGCCGGGCCCGGGTGGTCGCCGTGCTGCTGTGGGCAGACTGATGGCAGCGTCAAGGCGCCGAGCAGCACGGCCTCCTGCTACCCGTCCGCGGCAGTCGGCCAAGCGATTGCCGCACCATGAAGGTCGACGTACAATTTCTTGTACGACGAGGAAGGGTTGGCTATGAAGACCATGACGTACTCCGAGTCTCGCGCGCGGTATGCCGAGGTGCTCAACTCCGTCAACGACGACCGCGAAGAGGTTGTCATCACCCGAGCCGGACACGACCCGGTCGTCATCGTCTCCCTTGAGGACTACGAGTCCCTGAAGGAGACGGCATACCTGTTGCGAAGCCCTGCGAACGCCCGGCGTCTGCTTGCGTCCATCGACGAGTTGGAAAACGGCGGCGGCACCGTACGCGAGCTGACGACCGACGAATGAGGGCCGGCGGATGAAGATCACCTTCTCCTCCCGCGCCTGGGAGGACTACCTCTGGTGGCAGCTTCAGGACCGGAAGGTTCTGAAGCGCATCAATACGCTTATCACGGACATCTCCCGGAACGGCAACGAGGGGATCGGCAAACCGGAACCGCTCAAGCACGGGTTCCAGGGCTACTGGTCACGCCGTATCAACGACGAGCACCGATTGATCTACAAGGCCACCGAGGACACGGTCCTGATCGCACAGTGCCGCTACCACTACGAGAGCTGACGCGACCCAAGCGGATCGAGTGCGGTCCCGTAGGCGGTTTCATCAGCTCGCGGCTCTTCTCCCGGCGGGCGATCAGGTAGGCACATCTTCACCGCCACCACTTAGGGCAGCCGCAGACGGTTCCCGGTCCGCCGCCCGGGGTGGGGAAGGTCGGCGAGCAGACGCAGTGGCCGGTTGACGAAAGCCGCCGGCAACCAACGTGGTTGCTGTTTTTTCGTGCCGGAAACGCGTCAGAGGCCCCATCGGATTTCTCCGATGGAGCCTCTGACCTGCTGGTCGGGGTGGCGGGATTTGAACCCACGGCCTCTTCGTCCCGAACGAAGCGCGCTACCAAGCTGCGCCACACCCCGATGCTGCGCGTTCAGCTTAGCGGGTCGGGGGCCTGAGGCGAAATCCGGTTTAGCGGGGGGTGGGGGCGGCGGTGGACTGGCGGGGGGTCAGGGTGAGGAGGGTGGCCTCGGGGGGGCAGGCGAAGCGGAAGCGGGCGTAGCGGGAGGTGCCGCAGCCGGCGGAGACGTGGAGGTAGGACTCGCGGTCGGCGGAGGTGTGCCTGGACAGGCCCTTGGCGCGTTTGCGGTCGAGGTCGCAGTTCGTGGTGAGGGCGCCGTAGAAGGGGACGCAGACCTGGCCGCCGTGGGTGTGGCCGGCGATCACCAGGGGGTAGCCCTCGGCGGTGAAGGCGTCGAGGGCGCGCAGGTACGGGGCGTGTACGACGGCGAGGGAGATGTCCGCGGCCGGGTCGGGGCCGCCGGCCACCTGTTCGTAGCGGTCGCGGTCGATGTGCGGGTCGTCCAGGCCGACCAGCTCGATCTCCAGGCCGTCCACCTTGAGTCGGCCTCGGGCGTTGTTGAGGTTTTCCCAGCCGGCCGTGGCGAAGCCGTCGCGCAGGTCGGTCCACGGGTTCTCGGGGCCGAGTCGGCGGGTGCCGTCGTCGCGGCGGAGGTAGCCGGTGGGGTCCTTGGGGCGCGGGCCGTAGTAGTCGTTGGATCCGAATACGTACGCCCCCGGGCGGCCGAGCAGCGGGCCCAGCGCGTCCAGCGTCTCGGGTACGGCGTCCGGATCGGAGAGGTTGTCGCCGGTGTTCAGCACGAAGTCGGGGTGCAGCGCGTCGAGTCGACGCAGCCACTCCTGTTTGCGGCGTTGGCCGGAGACCATGTGGATGTCGGACACCTGAAGGATCCGTACCGGCCGCGCCCCGCGTGGCAATACCGGCACCTCCACCCGGCGCAGACGGAACGAACGGGCCTCGTAGGCCGCCGCATAGGTGAGGCAGGCGGCCCCGGTGACGGCAACGGCAAGGGGGAAGGCTGAACGCGGTCGCATCCCTCCATGCTGGCAGAACCGGCCGGTCGTCGGCAGTCTCGGTGTCGCGGACGACCCCGCGGGGCGGGTGAACCGGACTCCGCGAGGCCGGCGGGCGGACTCCTGGAGGCGGTACGGCGGGTCCTGCCCGGTGCCGCGCGGGACTTCGTGCGACGGCGCGGCCGGACCGCCCGGATCCGCCCGAATTACCCGGCCGCCGCCGGACCGGTGCGCCGCACGCCCGGGTAATTCGGTACGGCCGCACACCCGCGGCTGCGACACTTGAGCGCATGAGCACCTTCAAGAGCCGTTTGCAGAGCGACCTCACCGAGGCCATCCGGTCCCGTGACGAACTGGTCTCCTCGACGCTGCGCCTCACCCTGACCGCGATCACCAACGAGGAGGTCGCGGGCAAGACCGCCCGCGAGCTGTCCGACGACGAGGTCGTCAAGGTCATCGTGCGCGAGGCGAAGAAGCGCCGGGAGGCCGCCGAAGCCTTCGAGAACGGCGGCCGGACCGAGTCCGCCGCGCGCGAGCGTGCCGAGGGCGAGGTCCTCGCGGCCTACCTGCCGGCGCAACTGTCCGACGACGAGCTCAAGGTGATCGTCGCGGACGCCATCGCGCAGACCGGGGCGAGCGGTCCGCAGGCGATGGGCCAGGTGATGAAGGTGGTTCGCCCCAAGGTCGGCGACAAGGCCGAGGGCGGCCGGATCGCCGCCGAGATCAAGAGCCAGCTCGGCGTCTGACGCCCACCCCTGGTGCCCTCGGGCCCACCCGGCCCGACCTCGCTCCACGAATGACTGTGGCGGTGCTCCCCAAGAAACAGGGGGCACCGCCACAGTCATTCGTCACGGGGTAGGCAGGATCGACGAGATCGACGAGATCCGCACGACCCCGTCACCCGTCACCCGTCATCACCCCCGGGCCAGCCCCCGATCGGCGGCCACGAATGACCCGGTCGCGGAGTCTCCGGCGGCTTGGTGGTGCCGCCGCCCGGCGGCGGCGTGGTGCGCGGCGGCGTGGTCACCGGCGGCCACTGCGGTCGTGTGGTGCTGCCGCCGTTCGGCGGCCGGTTCTGGTCCCGGTCCCGCGGCTTGCCGTCCGTCGGCTTCTTGTTCGGGTCCGGCTTCGAGGGGATCGTGCCCGAGGGCGGGTCGACGAACCTCGGCGAGTCCAGGCCCTTGAGCGCCCCGTTCATGGCGCTCTTCCAGATCGGCCCCGGTACCTGTCCGCCGTAGACCTTGTCGTGCGTGACGCCGGCGATGGTGATGTCGAACATCTTGACGTCGTCCTTGGCGCCGCCGACCCACACCGCCGTGGACATGTTCGGCGTGTAGCCGACGAACCAGGCGGCCTTGCGGTAGTCGGTGGTGCCGGTCTTGCCCGCGTTGTCGCGATCCTTGAGGCCGGCCTGGGTTCCGGTGCCGTCCTCGACCACACCCTCCAGCAGGGCGTTGATCGTGTCCGCGGTGCTCTGCTTCATCACCTGCTTGCAGCCCGCCTGGGGGACGGACAACTTGGTGCCGTCGAGTTTGGCCACCTCGGTGACCGCGACCGGCGAGCAGTAGACGCCACGGCTGGCGAACGCGGCATACGCGGCGGCCATGTTCAGCGGTGCCACCGTGTTGGAGCCGAGCGTCATGCTGCCCACCTGCTGCAGTGCCTTGCCGTCGCCCGAGTGCACCCCGAGCTGATCCGCCAGCGTCGCGATCGGACACAGCCCCACGTCCTTGGACAACAGGACGAAGTACGTGTTGATCGACTTCTCCAGCGCGGTCTGCATGTTCCAGGTGCCGACCTCGCTCGTGCTCTCGTTGTTCACCTTGAACGAGGGGTCCGGCGAAGTCGGCTTGTCACACGTGCGGAACTTCTCCTTCCGCATGTCCATCTGGGCTTCGGTCGAATACTCCTGATCGACCTTCATCCCGTTCTCCAGCGCCGCCGCGGCGGTGATCGGCTTGAAGGTCGACCCGGTCTGGAAGCCGTACGTCGAGCCGCCCATGGAGTGGTCGACCGAGTAGTTCAGGGTGGTCTCGTAGTCGCCGAAGCCGTACGGCCGACTCTGCGCCATCGCCTTGATCCGGCCGGTGCCCGGTTCGACCATCACGACCGCGTCGGCGACCGGGTCCTTTTGCAGTACACCCTTGGTTGCGGCGGTGTAGGCCGCCTTCTGGGCCTTTCGGTCCAACGTGGTGGTGATCCGCAGGCCACCCTCACGCCACATCTTGTCGCGTTCCTCCCGATTCGCGCCGAAGGCCGGATCGTTCTTGACCACCCGTTCGACGTAGTCGCAGAAGAACGCGGCACCGTCGATCTGGTCGGCGGTGATGCAGCCGTTGGGCAGCGGCTGGGTCTTCAGGTTCAGTTCGGTGGCCTTGGCCGCGTCGGCCTCGACCTGCGAGATGACCTTCACCTCGGCCATGCGCTGCAACACGATGTTGCGGCGTTCCCGGGCGGCCTTCGGATAGCCGATCGGGTCGAACGCCGAAGGGGCCTGCACCACGCCGGCCAGGGTGGCCGCCTCGGGCAGGGTCAGATCCTTGGCGTGCTTGCTGAAGTAGCGCTGCGACGCGGCTTCCACGCCGTACGCCTGGCGGCCGAAGAAGGTGATGTTGAGATACCTGGTCAGGATCTCGTCCTTGGACAGCCGCTGTTCCAGGCCGATCGCGTACTTCAGCTCCTTGATCTTGCGGGAGATCTCCTGGGCCTGTGCCTTGGCCACCTTGGCCGGGTCGTTGCCGGCCTCCTCCACGAAGATGTTCTTCACGTACTGCTGGGTCAGGCTGGAACCGCCCTGCTTGGATCCGCTGCCACCCGACTGCTGGTTGCGCATCAGGGCGCGCAGCGTGCCCTTGAGGTCGATCGGACCGTGCTCGTAGAAGCGCGAGTCCTCGATCGCCACGATCGCCTGACGCATGATCGGTGAGATCTGGTCGTAGTTCACCAGGATGCGATACCGGTCGTAGACCATCGCGAGCTGGTTGCCCTCGGAGTCGAGGATGTACGACGGCTGCGACAGGAACGGTTGATCCAGGTCACCGGGCAGGTCGTCGAAGTTTTCCGACGCCGCCTTCGCGGACAGGCCGAAGCCGCCCACGAACGGCAGCGCGATTCCCGCGACCAGGGCACCGGCGAGGATGCTCGCACCCACGAAGGCGGCGAAGCGGCCCACGAAGCCCAGCGGGGATCGTGGGCCGGACGAGCCGCTTTTCGGGCGGGCCGAGCCGGAGGAAGTTCGGGCCATGGGCGACAGCCTACGTGGCCAAACACCCTACGCGGGGAAGGGACTTCGCCTAAGCTGGCGGAGCAGCCGGGGGATCCGTGTCAGTAGGCATTTCACTCTTTAGAGTGAATGAGGCCGGATGTCGGGTCTTGCTGCCGAGCTTCGTGCCGCCGGCGTGCCTCCTTCTGAGTGAAGCCGTGACCGGAAACGCAAGAGCATTCACCCGGACGGGTGGGTCCATATTTGCGCATAGTCCTTCCGGGCCATCGATGACTGCCCGCGCAGGGGCTGTTGCGCGTGCCCAGGGTTTCGTACCGTCCTGCTTGGCGTCGGGAATTCCCTTCGCCGCCGTTGGGGGAGCCTCGAAAATCGGGAGAGGACGGCACCAGCATGAGCTGGGTTACCGACTGGAGCACGCAGGCCGCCTGCCGGAGTACCGATCCGGATGAGCTGTTCGTGCAGGGGGCGGCGCAGAATCGCGCCAAGGCAGTGTGCACCGGGTGTCCGGTCCGCACCGAGTGCCTGGCGGACGCGCTGGACAATCGAGTGGAGTTCGGCGTCTGGGGCGGCATGACCGAGCGGGAGCGGCGCGCGCTGCTTCGTCGCCGGCCGATGATCACGTCCTGGCGTCGGCTGTTGGAGACCGCGCGCGAGGAGTACGAGCGCGACATCCACGGAGACGAGGAGTTTCGGGTTGCCGGCTGAGCGCGCCGCGCGCTGAACACGTGTCGACAGGCAGCCGAACACCACCACGTTCGAGTCGTCATCACCCGCCGGGGCCGGGAGTCAGGCCCGGGTCCCGGCGGGCCGGCGAGGGATCAGGTGCCGGCCGCCCGCCGTCGCGCGGGTCCCGGACCCGTCCCGAACGCGTCCCGCCGACCGGCGGCTCGCGATCCGACCACGCGCTCAGCCCGCGCCCAGGCTCTCGCCGATCACCCGCAGACCTGCCAGGTCGTGCACGTCACCGGGCAACGCCGGGACCTCGGCCACCCGCACCTCGGGGTGGATCGAGGTGAAGCGGGTACGCATCCGCTCCTCCCGGTCGATCACCCGCAGCCGTTCGGCGTGCAGCGTGAGCAGCCCCGCGACCAGGCGCAGGTCCGCAGGGTGCGACGCGGACCCGACCGGATCGACCTCGTCCTGCTCCGCCTGTTCGGTCAGCGCCTCGGCCGCGGCCAGGCTGCGTTCCGCGGACAGTCGGCCCGCCCGCGTGGCGTGCACGCGGTTGAGCACCAGCCCGGCCAGCGGCATGCGCTCGGTGCCCAGCCGGTCGACGAAGTACGCGGCCTCGCGCAGCGCGTCCTTCTCCGGCGCGGCGACCACCAGGAACGAGGTGCCGCGGGCCTGGAGCAGCTTGTAGGTCGCGTCCGCGCGCTTGCGGAACCCGCCGAAGGTGGTGTCGAGCGCGGCCACGAAGGTCTGGATGTCGGTCAGCAGATGGGTGCCGACCACCTTGCTCAGCGCGCCGGTCATCAAACCCATGCCCGCGGACAGGAACTTGAGCGCACCGCGCCCGCCGACCTTCGCGGGGGCCGAGAGTATGCGGATCAGCCGGCCGTCCAGGAACGAGCCCAGCCGCTGGGGGGCGTCGAGGAAGTCGAGCGCGGACCGGCTCGGTGGGGTGTCCACCACGATCAGGTCCCACTCGCCGGTCGCGTGCAACTGGCCCAGCTTCTCCATCGCCATGTATTCCTGCGTGCCGGCGAAGCTGGAGGACAACGACTGGTAGAAGGGGTTGTCCAGGATCTGCTGCGCGCGCTCGGGGTCGGCGTGTTGCTCGACGATCTCGTCGAACGTGCGCTTCATGTCGAGCATCATCGCGTGCAGGCTGCCGCCCTTGGTCTCGTCCACGTCGACGACCCGGCGGGGCGTGTTGTCCAACTCGCTCAGGCCCATCGACTGGGCCAGCCGGCGCGCCGGGTCGATGGTCAGCACCACCACGTCCCGACCGCGTTCGGCCGCGCGCAGTCCCAGGGCCGCGGCCGTGGTGGTCTTGCCGACGCCGCCGGAGCCGCAGCACACCAGGATGCGGGTGCCCGGGTCGTCGATCAGCTCGTCGATCTCCAGCCTGTTCATGCCATCCCCTGCTCGCGCAGCGCCTCGGCGAGGCGGTACAGACCGCCCAGATCCATCCCGTCGGCCAACAGCGGCAGTTCGTAGACCGGCAGGTCCAGGCCGCGGACCAGGGCGCGGCCCGTGCTCTCCAGCTCGATCCGACTCGCGTGCTCGTCGGCCTCGGCCAGCAGCGAGGAGATCAGCGGCCGGGTGGGCTTGATGCCGCCGGCGATCAGACCGGCCTCCAGCAGTTCGGGCGTCAGCCGTTGCCCGGTGTCGCTCTCGTCCTCGGCCTGGAGCGGCGGTCGGGCCATGTTGATCACCACGCCGCCGGTGGGCAGGCCCGAGTCGCGCAACTCGGTGACGCCGTCCACGGTTTCCTGGACCGGCATCTCCTCCAGCAGGGTGACCAGGTGCACCGCGGTCTGCGGCGAGCGGATCACTCCCATCACCGCCTCGGCCTGGGTGTGGATCGGGCCGAATCGGGCCAGCCCGGCCACCTCGGTGTTGACGTTGAGGAACCGCGCGATGCGGCCGGTGGGCGGCGCGTCCATCACCACCGCGTCGTAGGCGAATTGCCCGTGTGCGCGCCGGCGGGCCGACTCGCACGCCTTGCCGGTCAACAACACGTCGCGCAGGCCCGGCGCGATGGTGGTCGCGAAGTCGATCGCCCCGAGCTTCTTCAGCCCCTTTCCGGCCCGGCCCAGGTGGTAGAACATGTCGAGGTATTCGAGCAGCGCCTCTTCCGGGTCGATCGCCAGTGCGTACACCTCGCCGCCGCCCGGCGCGACCGCGATTTTGCGGTCCTCGTAGGGCAGATGCGGACAGTCGAAGAGCTGGGCGATGCCCTGCCGCCCCTCCACCTCGACCAGCAGGGTGCGCCGCCCACCCGAGGCCAGCGCCAGCGCGAGCGCGGCGGCCACGGTGGTCTTGCCGGTGCCGCCCTTGCCGCTGACCACGTGCAGGCGCACGCCTTCCCAATCGGCGTCGCCGTCGGTCGTGCGTGCGCCCGCCGTGGTGGAGGTGCTCATGGCGTCCGTCCGGCGGTCGCGGTCGGGCGGTGCGGCGCGACGATCGTCTCGGGTGGTCGGCATGCCCGGATCCCTGCCCTCGAAGGCTTGCGCCATCCGGCCGTAGCCGAGGCGTTACCGGATCCGTGTGACCGCGCACCCAAACTCACGAGTCGAGCCTAACCACCCGCTCCCCGCCCGGTCGGAGGTGATCCCCCCGTGGTGACCCGCGTCACGTCACCGTCGCCCGAACGGCGTAGCGCGCGTCCCGGTACGCCCCCGTCTCCAGGATGTCGCCGAGGACGCGCACGGACTCGACCACATCGGCGTAGCCGACATACAGCGGGTTGAAGCCGAAGCGCAGCACGTCCGGCGGTCGCACGTCGCCGATCACGCCCCGGTCGATCAGCGCCGCCATCACCGCGTGCGGCTCCGGATGGCGCACCGCGACCTGGCTGCCGCGCCGGGCGTGCTCGATCGGGGTCAGCGTCTCCAGGCCCAGGTCGCCGACGCAGGCGATGAACAGGTCGGTCAGCGCCAGGCCCTTGGCCCGCACGTCCGCCATCGACACGCCGTCGTAGGCGCTCAGCGCGGCCTCCAGCGCAAGCATCGACAACAGCGGCGGGGTGCCGATCCGGGCCCGCTCGATGCCCGCCGCGGGTGTGTAGCCGGGTTCCATCCCGAACGGGTTCGCGTGCCCGTGCCAGCCGGTCAGCGCGGGCGCGAAGTCGGCGATGTGCCGCTCGGCCACATAGACGAACGCCGGCGCGCCGGGCCCGCCGGACAGGTACTTGTAGCCGCACCCGACGGCGAGGTCGACCTCGTGCGCGTCCAGGTCGATCGGGAAGGCGCCCGCCGAGTGGCACAGGTCCCACAGCGCCAGCGCGCCCGCGGCGTGCGCGGCGGCGGTCAGGCCGGGCAGGTCGCGCAGTTCGCCGCTGCGGTAGTCGACGTGGTTGTACGCGATCACCGCGATCGTGGCGCCGTCCGCGCGCAGCACCTCCTCGACCTCGCCGACCGGGACCCGGCGCACCTGGGCGCCGAGCAGCTTCGCGATCGAGTCGGCCAGGTAGAGGTCGGTGGGGAAGCTGTCCGGGTCGGCCAGCACCACGGTCCGTCCCGGACGCAACCGCAACGCTCCGGCGACCGCGTTGAAGATCTGCACCGACGTCGAGTCGCCGCACACCACCCGGCCGGGCGCGGCGCCGATCAGGGCGCCGATCCGGTCGCCGATCCGCGCGGGGGCGCTCCACCAGTCGTTGGCGTTCCAGGAACGGATCAGGTCGGTACCCCATTGGCGGTGCACCGCGTCGTTCAGCGCCTCGGGTACGGCGGCCGGCAGCGCGCCGAGCGAGTTGCCGTCGAGGTAGATCACGCCGGCCGGCAGCAGGAAACGCTCGCGCACGTGCGCCAGCGGGTCCGCCGCGTCCAGCTTGGCGGCTTCGGTGACCCGATCGGCCCCGAGACGACCGGTCGGGAAGTGGCCCGACGAATCGCCGGCGGCCGTGTTCGACATGGAATCGGACATGCTTCACCCATCTTTCGATGAACTCAGACCTTCGATGGTTCGACCAAGGTGCGCATGGTCCACAATTCGGGAAAAACGCGCACGCGTACGGTCTGCTCCAACCAAGACGCTCCGGCCGAGCCACCCGTGCCCGGCCGATTTCCCAGCGCTCGCAGTGTGGCGGCCAGATGCCGCTCACGCCAGCGGGTCCAGCGCTCGGAGATGTCGGTGAGCGTCTCGCCGAGTTCGACCAGGTCGGGCAGGGCATCGGTGTACGCGCGCGCCCACGCGCGCTCGACATCCTCGGACGGTTGGTACGGCCGGCTCGGGTCCGCGCCGCGTTCCGGGGTGTACAGACCGCGGCGGGCGAGCACGCCCAGCGCGTGGTCGTACAGGCTCGGCGCACGCAACGAGCGGGCCAGTTCGGCGTGCACCCGCGGGGAGCCGGTGTAGGGCCGCAGCACGCCGGCGCGCTTGATCCCGAGCAGGAACTCCAGGTGCCGGTACAGATGCGACTGGAAGCCGGACGCCTCGCCGAGCGCCTCTCGGAACGCGCCGAACTCGCCGGGGGTGAGCGTGGCGAGCAGGTCCCACGTGGACACCAGCACGTCCAACTCGCGGCTGCTGCGCCGCAGGGTGCCGATCGCGCCGGGCAGGTCGTCCGCGTCCAGCCGCTCGCCCGCGGTCGTCCACTCCTGCCGCAGCAGCGCGAACAGCAGTTCCATCACCTGGGAGGAGATCAGGAAGGACAACTCGGCGGGCACGTCGGTGCGGGTGTGCTGGAGGGACAGCAGTCGGTCGAGTTGTACGTAGTCCGCGTACGGCGGCGCGACCGCGTCGCCGAAGTCCTGGTGCGGGCCGGCCATCGGGCACCCGCCGGCCGGTTCGGCTCGGGGCGTTCGTTCGTCGACCGTCATCGCAGAGCACCTCTCCGGCCCGTCCCGCCGGTGCGCCGGAAGGGGCCGGTCGGGGAGTGCCCATATGGAATCGTTCGACCATTCGGTTGGGAATGGGTGTCGGGCATCGGAAGGGCCGGTTCGGTTTACGCTCGCAAGGTATCCGGGGGCATCTCCTCACGATCGACAACGGAGGCTGCGCATGGACGCGATCGACCGCAGATTGCTCGCCGAACTACAGCTCGACGCCCGGGTGTCGCTCAACGAGCTGTCCCGACGGATCAACCTCTCCGCGCCCGCGGTGGCCACCCGGGTGCGCCGGCTCGAACACGCGGGCGTGATCACCGGCTACCACGCGCACGTGGACCCGGCTGCGGCCGGGCGTGGGGTGGTGGCGCTGGTCCGGATGAATTGCTACGGCCCGGGCTGCCTGCTGCGCCGCGACGCGGACACCGTGCGCGACTGGCCCGAGGTGCTCCAGGTGCACCGGGTCACCGGTGACGCGTGTTGCCTGCTGATGGTCGCGGTGGCCAGCATGGCCGACTTCCAGGTGCTGATCGACCGGCTCGCCGAGCACGGGAAACCGTCCAGCACGATGGTGTTGTCCTCGCCGGTGGCGTGGCGCCCCGTCGAACCGCCCGACGTGTCCGTCTAAAGTCTGCACACATGACGAAGTGGGAATACGTGACCGTCCCCCTGCTGGTGCACGCGACCAAGCAGATCCTGGACAACTGGGGCGACGACGGCTGGGAACTGGTGCAGGTCGTGCCGGGTCCCAACCCGGAGAGCCTGGTGGCCTACATGAAGCGCGCGAAGCAGGGGGCCGCCCAGTGAGCGAGGTACACCCCGAACAGCGGCTCACCGAGCTGGGCCTGACCCTGCCCGGCGTGGTGCCCCCGGTCGCCGCCTACGTGCCGGCGATCCGCACCGGCAACTACATCCACACCTCCGGCCAGTTGCCGATGATCGAGGGCAAGCTGCCCGCGACCGGCAAGGTCGGCGCCGAGGTCACCGCCGAGGAGGCCAAGGACCTCGCCCGGCAGTGCGCGCTGAACGCGCTCGCGGCGGTCAAGTCCGAGCTGGGCGACCTGTCGCTGGTGCGCCGGGTGGTCAAGGTGGTCGGCTTCGTGGCCAGCGCCCCGGACTTCACCGGCCAGCCCGGTGTGATCAACGGCGCCAGCGAACTGCTCGGCGAGGTCTTCGGCGAGGCCGGACGGCACGCCCGCAGCGCGGTCGGCGTGGCCGTGTTGCCGCTGGACGCTCCGGTCGAGGTGGAGATCCTCGTCGAGGTGGTCTGAGCAAACCACCGATTCGGCCACCAGGATGATCGGACCCGCCCCTTTCGGGTCGGGTCCGATCGTTTTCGGGGGTGAGGGGTGGAACTTGACACGGTCAGGCGTACGATCCCGCGCATGGTCGAAACGGGGAGTACGCAAGCCGGAAACGCCCAGTCGGGCATGCCCGCGTCCTGGGCCGAGCGGGCCCGCGCGATCATCGCCGGCGAGGCACAGCCGGTCGCCCCGCGTCGCGCGGCGACCGTGGTGCTGCTGCGCGATGGTCCCGGTGGCGTCGAGGCGTATCTGCTCCGCCGGCACACCACGATGAAGTTCGCGGCCGGGATGTACGCGTTCCCCGGCGGCGGCGTCGACCCGCGCGACGCGGACCACTCGGTGGCCTGGGCCGGACCCGCACCCGAGGTGTGGGCCGAACGCCTGGGCACCGGCGTCGCCGAGGCCCGCGCGATCGTCTGCGCGGCTGTGCGCGAGACCTTCGAGGAGTCCGGCGTGCTGCTCGCCGGGCCCGACCCCAGCACGATCGTCTCCGACACCACCGGCGCGGACTGGGAGGCGGACCGTGCGGCACTGGTGGCGCGCGAGCAGACGCTGACCGAGTTCCTGGAGCGCCGCGACCTGGTGCTGCGCTCCGATCTGCTGGGCGCGTGGGCGCGCTGGATCACCCCGGAGTTCGAGGACCGGCGCTACGACACCTGGTTCTTCGTCGCGGCCCTGCCCACCGGCCAGCGCACCCGGGACGTCTCCGGCGAGGCCGACCGGGTCACCTGGGCCCGCCCCGCCGACGCGCTGGAACAGCACCGGGCGCAGGACATGGCGATGTTGCCGCCCACCATCGACACGTTGCGCCACCTCGCGGAGCTCGCCGACCCGGCGGCGGCGCTGGCCGCCGCGCAGGACCGAAAGATCACCCCGATCATGGCGCAGGGCCGATTCGAGGGAGACCGCCTCGTGCTCGAATGGCCCGGTATCGCGGACCCGTTCGGTTTGCGCTGAGACCCCGCGCACGACTCGGGGACGGTCCGCGCACAGGGCCCGGATCGGCCCCGGGCGATCGAGGCACCGGCACCGAGGTACAGGATGGCGACCATGAACACACAGCCCCTGCCCGGCAATCCCCGGGAGAGCATCGGCGGACCCGCGAGCCCACGGGTGACGTGTCTGCTCGCGCCGAACCCGAGCGCGATGTCGTTGGACGGCACCAACACCTGGATCGTGGCCGAGCCCGGCGCGGATACCGCCGTGGTGATCGACCCGGGGCCCGACGACGAGGGTCACCTGCGCGCGATCGTCGCCGCGGTCGAGGCGGACGGCCGCCGGGTGAGCCGGATCCTGCTCACCCACGGCCACCTCGACCACTCGGCCGGTGTGGCCGGCCTCAAGGCGCTCACCAACGCCGTCGTGCACTCGGTCGACCCACAGTGGCGCTACGGCGGCGAGGGCCTGGTCGACGGCCAGGTGATCGACGACGGCGGACTGGACCTGCGGGTGCTGGTCACCCCCGGCCATTCGGGTGACTCGGTGTGTTTCCTGGTGGCCGAGGACCGCTTCGTGGTCACCGGCGACACCGTGCTCGGCCGGGGCACCACGGTGGTCGCGCACCCGGACGGGCGACTCGGCGACTACCTGGACTCGCTGCGCCGGTTGCGCGCGCTCGCCGAATCCGGCGAGATCACCGCCGTACTGCCCGCGCACGGCCCGATCCTGGACGACGCGGCCGGCGTGCTCGACTTCTACCTCTCGCACCGGGCGGACCGACTGGCCCAGGTGCGGGCCGCGGTCGCCGCCGGCGACAAGACCGCCCAGGACGTGGTGGAGCGGGTCTACGCGCACGTGGACCGAGGACTGTGGTGGGCCGCCGAGATGTCGGTCCGAGCCCAGCTCGAATACCTGGCCGAGCACGCGGACGCCTGAGACCGACGTCGGAACCGGACGCCTGGGACCGACGTCGGAAAACCTCGCCGGAACATGACGCGGGGCCCGCCGACCGGCGGGCCCCGCGTCATCGGTTCATCCGTTCGCGACGTGTCACCGCGAGCGGCGCGACAACCGCTCGACGTCCATCAGGACCACCGCACGCGCCTCCAGCCGCAGCCAACCCCGGCTGGCGAAGTCGGCCAGCGCCTTGTTGACCGTCTCCCGCGAGGCGCCGACCAACTGGGCCAGCTCCTCCTGGGTGAGGTCGTGCGCGACGTGGATGCCCTCGTCGGCCGGCACCCCGAATCGGCGGGACAGGTCCAACAGCGCCTTGGCCACCCGGCCGGGGACGTCGGAGAAGACCAGGTCGCCCAGGCTCTCGTTGGTCCGCCGCAGCCGACGGGCTATCGCCCGAAGCAGTGCCGCGGCGACCTTGGGCCGACCGGTCAGCCAGGGCTGCAGGTCGGAGTGCCCCAGGCCGAGCAGCCGCACGTCGGTGAGCGCGGTCGCGGTCGCCGTACGCGGTCCGGGGTCGAACAACGACAACTCGCCGAACATCTCGCCCGGGCCGAGCACCGCGAGCATGTTCTCGCGACCGTCGTTGGAGCTGCGATGCAGCTTGATCTTGCCCTCGATCACCACGTACAGCCGGTCACCCGGGTCGCCCTCGTGGAAGAGCGAGTCCCCGCGCTCGAGCGCGACCTCCGTCATGGAGGCCCGCAGCTCGGCGGCGTCCTCATCTTCGAGCGCCGCGAACAGCGGAGCCCGCTGCAAAACGTCGTCCACGAGGTTCCTCCTAGGCCGGCCTGGTCGACACCAATGAAGCCGAGCGGTCAAACAGTGCGATCGGTCACAGTCTGACGCACCGGTACCCGCAATCATTACGCGGGGTGGCCTGGATCACGAACGGGCGGATCCGCAGTAACCGGACATGTCGCTCCTGTGATCAAGCGTGTGCGGACTGCTCGACCGTAGTCCCCACACATCTGCGTACTCTGGCCGGGTGTCCAGCAACGTGACGGAGCCCGCACCGCGCAGGTCGCGGGCTGCCGCGAAGGTCGTGAAAACCGAGTCCCATCTCGCTCTGGTGCGCCGCGCGCGCCGGATCAATCGCGAGCTGGGCGAGATATACCCGGGTGCGCACTGCGAACTCGACTACGGCACCGCGTTCCAGCTCCTGGTCGCCGTGGTGTTGTCCGCGCAGACCACCGACCGACGGGTCAACACGGTCACCCCGGCACTGTTCGCCCGCTTCCCCGACGCCGCCGCGATGGCCGCCGCGGAGCCGGCCGAGCTGGAGGCGATCATTCAGCCGACCGGGTTCTTCCGGGCCAAGACGCGCTCGGTCCAGGGCCTGTCCCAGGCGCTCCTGGAGCGCTACGACGGCGAGGTGCCGGGCAAGCTCGCCGACCTGGTCACCCTGCCGGGAGTGGGACGCAAGACCGCCAACGTGGTGCTCGGCGAGGTCTTCGACGTCCCCGGCATCACCGTCGACACCCACTTCGGCCGGCTGGCCCGGCGATTCGGCTGGACCAAGGACGAGGATCCGGTCAAGGTCGAGCAGGAGGTCGGGGCGCTCTTCCCGCGCAGGGACCTGACCCTGCTCTCGCACCGGGTGATCTTCCACGGCCGCCGGGTGTGCCACGCCCGCCGCCCGGCCTGCGGGGCGTGCGCCATCGCACCGTTGTGTCCGGCGTACGGCGAGGGCGAGACGGATCCGATCAAGGCCGCGGCGCTGCTCAAGTACGAGATGGCCGGGCAGCCCGGCCAACGGCTCAAACCGCCCGCCCTGCCGGTGCTCGCGGTGCCGGTCGACGCGGCGAGGAACGTACCGAAAGACGAGGGGGACGCCGGGTGACTCAGACCGGGACCGGGATCCAGACCTGGGCCGAAGCCGATCTACCGGAATGGCTGCGCCCGGTCGCGCGCACCGCCGCGTCGATCAGCCCCGAGCAACTGAGCCGCTTCCTGCCCCCCGCCCAGGGCGGTCGACGCTCCGCGGTGCTGATCCTGTTCGGCGAGGGACCCGACGGCCCGGACCTGCTGCTGCTCCAGCGTGCGCTGACGCTGCGCTCGCACGCGGGCCAGGCCGCGTTCCCCGGCGGCTCGGTGGACCCGGACGACGACGGCCCGGAGGGGACCGCGTTGCGCGAGGCACAGGAGGAGGTCGGGCTGGACCCCGCCGGTGTGCGGATCTTCGGCCGGTTGCCCGATCTGTACATCCCGGTGAGCGACTTCGTGGTCACCCCCGTGCTCGCGTGGTGGCACCGCGAGAGCGAGGTGGCCCCGGGAGCGCCCGAGGAGGTCGCCCGGGTGATGCGGGTGTCGATCGCCGATTTGGCCGACCCGGCCAACCGGGCCCGGCTGCGCCACCCCGGCGGTCACCTGGGTCCGGCGTTCCTGGTGCACGACATGATGGTCTGGGGCTTCACCGCGGGGCTGATCGACCGGGTGCTGCACCACACCGGCTGGGAGCGGCCGTGGGACGACCGGCGCGAGGTCACCCTGTCCGAGACCGAGGCCCGGTTGGCCCGGCGCGGCTTCGACCGCTACGAGGAGACCGCCTCCGAGCCCCACGTGCGGGACTGAACCGGGACGCGGCCGTCGGCCCGTCGCCGCGTCCGGTGCCGCAGCCGGGCTGACGGAGCGTCAACATCGGCTCTGTACAGCCGTGTCACCGGTGTTCGACGAACCGGCACGGCGGCGGACAGCGTGGGCTCGTACATGAGAACGTGAGCCCGTGAATGTCCTGGACCTGTTGCTGCTCGCCGCCGCGGTGGCCTTCGCCATCTCCGGATACCGGCAGGGCTTCATCGTCGGTGTGCTCTCCTTCCTGGGCTTCATCGGCGGCGGCGTGCTCGGCATGTGGCTCGTGCCGTCGCTGCTCGACCGCTTCGAGCCGGGGTTGGGCCCCTCGATCGCGGCGATCTGCGTCGTGCTCGTGTTGGCCACCGCGCTCCAGGCGCTGACCACCGCGGCGGGCAACCGACTGCGCCGGCATCTCACCTGGCGGCCCGCGCGGCTGGTGGACGCGGCCGGCGGCTCGATCGTGAGCGTGTGCGCGCTGTTGATCGTGGTGTGGCTGATCGGTTCCTCGGTCGCGGGCGCCTCGATGCCCACCATCTCGCGCGAGGTGCGCTCGTCCCAGGTGCTGGGCGGGGTGCAGAGGGTGTTGCCGCAGGGGGCCGACACGTGGTTCTCCTCGTTCGGCAACCTGCTCGACCGCAACGGCTTCCCGCAGGTCTTCAGCCCGTTCGTACGCGAGGACATCCCGCAGGTCCCGCCGCCGGACCCCAAGCTGTTGTCGATGCCCGCCGTCCAGGAGAGTCGCAACAGCATCGTCAAGATCGTCGGCACCGCGAAGAGTTGCGGCAAGGTGATCGAGGGCTCCGGCTTCGTCTACGCCCCGCAGCGGGTGATGACGAACGCGCACGTGGTCGGCGGCGTCAAGAAGCCGACCGTGCAGATCGGCGGCGAGGGGCGGGAGTACCAGGCCGAAGTGGTGCTCTACGACTGGAAGCGCGACATCGCGGTGCTCAAGGTGCCCGGTCTCAAGGCCACTCCGTTGCAGTTCGAGCCGAAGGTGGAGAGCGGCGCGGACGCGATCGTGGTCGGCTTCCCGGAGAACGGCGCCTTCCACGTCGAACCCGCCCGGGTCCGGGCCCGGATCCAGGCCGGCGGACCGGACATCTACAAGCGGGGCACGGTCAGTCGCGACGTGTACTCGCTGTACGCCAAGGTCCGCCAGGGCAACTCCGGCGGACCGCTGATCTCGCCCGGCGGCAAGGTCGCCGGGGTGATCTTCGCCAAGTCGCTCGACGACGAGTCCACCGGCTACGCGCTCACCGTCGAGGAGGTGCGCGCCGACGCCGAGGCGGGCGCGGTCGGCGACCGCCCGGTGGACACCCAGAGTTGCGCCATGTGACGCATGTTCGACGCCCGTTCGGGCAGACGTGCGAGCAGCACCGCCAACGGTGCCAACCGGCAGGGTGGGGTGGGGGAATGCTCGGGCATTCGCACGCGGTCAGCGGGGCACTGGTGTTCGCCGCGACGGCGCCGGTCCTGCCGCAACACCTGTGGCACAACCACCTGTCCGGGGCCGAGATCGTGATCGGCACCCTCCTGACCGCGGGCGCGGCGCTGCTGCCCGACCTCGACCACCACAACGGCACGATCGCCAACTTCCTCGGCCCACTCTCGCGCGCGTTGTGCTCGGGCGTGGCCAAGGTGTCCGGCGGGCATCGGCACGCCACCCACTCGATCGCCTTCGTCCTGGTGGCCGGACTGCTGACCTGGCAGGGCGTGCAACACCTGGGTCGGCCGTTCACCCTCACCATGGTCTTCGTGCTGCTCGCGCTGGGGTTGCGCGCGCTGAACGTGTGTCCGCCGGGCAAGGGCCCGGCGTCCTGGATCACCATCGTCGCGCTCGCCGGTGGCGGTACGGCGGTGGTCGACCACTGGATGCCGTCCGCACCCGACTGGTTGCCCATGGTGATCGTGCTCGGCTGTGTCGCGCACCTGCTCGGCGACTTCCTCACCAGGCAGGGGATACCGCTGCTCTGGCCGCTGGGCACCCGCTTCGAGCTGGCGATCGTCGGCCGGACCGGGAATCGTCTGGAGACGCTCGTCCTGGTGCCGGTGATGATGATCGCCACCGTCGCCCTTTTGTGGTTCGGCGCATTCGCCTGAAAACGAAAAGAAGCAATCGTTCGGCGAATACGAAGAACTCACCCGCGGGAAAGCGGTACCGCGACGCGGCCCGGTGTCGAGCCGCGTCGAAGCGTCAGCGTGGGGAGCGCAGCCGCAACGTCAACCAACGTGCTCGTCGGCGCAATATCCCCATCAGTCCCGGGAAATGATCCCCCCGGTCGGCAACCGCGCCGACCGGCGCCCCTCGCGTGTGTTCGAACCCGTGAGTGCCAGTGGTGCCGATCTCAACCATGAGGGTCTCTGCCGTCTCCGACCGGGTGTCCCCGGCCCCCGCCGCCATGCTCGGAGCGTTGTACGTCCGGCTCATAGGGGGGCGCCTACCCGGGTCACCGACGGCGTAATCGCCCCGCTTCGGCGGGCCGAAAATGCCCCCCGGAGACCATCGAGGCGATCTGTACGGAAGTGTCGGATATCCCTGGCAAAATTACACAAGAAGGCCCGAAACCATTGTGGAAGTTCAGTGCCGGAACTTCAACGTTCCGGTTCCGGATCCTTCAGCCAGCCCAGAAGTTCCTCGGTGAACATCGTGGGTTGTTCCTCGTGCGGGAAGTGGCCCACGCCCTCCAGCAGCCGCCACCGGTAGGGCGCCTCGACATAGCGCCCGGAGCCGGCGGCGGTGCGGGGCAGGATCACCGGATCGAGGGCGCCGTGCAGATGCAGCGTGGGCACCTCGACGGGGGCCTTCATCCGGGCCGAGTACTGGATTCCGTCCGGGCGCGGGATCGAGCGGATCAGCCAGCGGTAGTGCTCCGCCGCGCAGTGCGCCGTCCCGGGCACGAGCATCGCCTGCCGGTAGCGCGCGATCGACTCGTCGGCCGGCCGGCCCGGCGCCGACCACTCCCGCAACATGTCCCCGACCATGGCCGCGTCGTCGCGGATCAACTGCCGCTCGGGCACCCACGGCCGCTGGAAACCGAAGATGTGCGAACTCGCCGCCATCTGATGCCGATCGGTCAGCAGCGCGCCGCGCAGCCGCCGGGGGTGCGGCATCGACACCGCGACCAGGCGGCGGACCACCTTGGGCCGCAACACCGCGGCGGTCCAGCCCAGATAGGCGCCCAGGTCGTGGCCGACCACGATCGCGTCCGGCTCGCCCAGCGAGCGGATCACCCCGGTCACGTCCAGGGCCAAAGTGATCGGGTCGTAGCCGCGCGGGGTGCGGTCGCTGCCGCCGTAACCGCGCAGATCCAGCGCGACCGCGCGGTAGCCGGCCCGGGCCAGTACCGGTAGCTGATGCCGCCAGGTCCACCAGAACTGCGGGAAGCCGTGCAGCAAGAGCACGACCGGGCCCTCGCCCATCTCCGCGATGTGGAACCGCGCGCCGTTGGCGGCGATGTCGCGGTGCGTCCAGGGCCCGGCCACGTTGACCACGGTGCTCTCGGGAACCGTCATGCCGAGCAGCGTCGCACACTCGCGATGGTGCTCCTGTTTCCGCCGCCGGTCGGGCGACCCGTGCCGCCGGGTCAGCCGACGTTCTTCAGCGTGCTCACCGTGTCCCGGGTCGTGGTGATCGTCCGCTCCGGCGGCCGCACCTTCTTGAACGACTTGATGCCGTAGAAGGCGAGTGCCCCCGCGAGCAACAGATAGAAGCCGCCGACGATCAGGAAGCTCCACGCCACGCCGAGACCGAGGGCGTGGATGCCGTAGACGACGGCGAAGCTCAGGAAGACGAACGCGAACACACCCACGAAGGCCGCCGCGCCGAACGCGCCGCCACCCTTGGCGACGTTGACCACGCTGACCTTGACCTCGCTCTTGGCGAGCGCGATCTCACTGCGCACCAGCGTGGACATGTCCCGGCTGGCCGACGAGAACAGCTCGCCGAGGGATCGTTGTGCGTCGACGGGCACGTCCTGGGCCGGGGACCTGTCGGTGCCTGCCATGGTCACTCCTCGTGCGGGTACGGATAATCCGACCCCGATCATGCCCTGCTGTGGCGATACGGATCCAGCGGGGCGCGTCGTACGAGTGTTTCGGATGGGAAACGAAGCCGTCAGGAGTACCCGAGCTTCTCGTTCCGCAACCGATCGGCGTCGCTCTGATAGACGTCCGGAATGCCGTCGCCGTCGTCGTCGCGATTCTCCTCGGCGCACATCCGGGCGTACGCGTTGTTCCTTATCCGCAGCACGATCGAGGCCCCGATGGCGGCCAGTACCGAGCCCACCAACACCGCGGCCTTGGCCTCCTCGGTCAGCGTCGGGTCGTCGGTGAAGGCGAGTTCGCTGATCAGCAGCGACACCGTGAAGCCGATGCCGGCGAGCATCGACATGCCCAACACGTCCCACCACGCGAGGTCGTCGCTGAGCTGGGCCCGGGTGAATCGGGCGACCAGCCAGGTGCCCACGAAGATGCCGACCACCTTGCCCAGGATCAGGCCGATCATGATGCCGAGCGTGGGTCGGCGGGTGAACACGTCGGCGAGCACCGGGCCGGAGACCGCGACGCCCGCGGACATCAGCGCGAAGATCGGCACCGCGAAGCCGGCGGAGACCGGCCGGACTAGGTGCTCGACGTGCTCGGCCGGCGAGGTCCGCTCCTCCCGGTCGGGAAGCACCCGCATCAACAGGCCCATCGCGACGCCCGCGACCGTGGCGTGCACCCCGCTCTCGTGCATCAGCGCCCAGATCACCAGGGCGAGCGGTACGTACCACCACCAGCCGCGCACCCGGAATCGCTGGAGCAGGGCGAAGACCACGAGCAGGGCGAACGCCCCGGCCAGGGCCAGGAAGTCCACCGAGTCGGTGAAGAAGATCGCGATGATCAGGATCGCGCCGAGGTCGTCGACCACCGCGAGCGTCAGCAGGAACGAACGCAGTGCCGAGGGCAGGTTGGTGCCGATCACCGCGAGCACGGCCAGGGCGAAGGCGATGTCGGTCGCGGTGGGGATCGCCCAGCCGTCCGGCGAGCCGCCACCCGCGTTCACCGCGAAGTAGAACAGCGCCGGGGTGATCATGCCGCACGCGGCGGCCACCACCGGCAGCACCGCCTGGGCGGGATTGCGCAGGTCGCCGACCACGAGTTCGCGCTTGAGTTCGATGCCGGCCACGAAGAAGAACACCGCGAGCAGTCCGTCCGCGGCCCAAGTGCCCAGCGACAGATTGAGGTTGAGTGCCTCGGGGCCGATCCGGAAGTCGCGCAGGTCGTGATACGCGTCGCTCCACGCGGTGTTCGCCCAGATCACCGCGACCACCGCCGCGATCAGCAGCAGTGCGCCGCCGACGGTCTCGGTGCGCAGCGCGTCGGCGATGAAATTCCGCTCGGCCAGCGTGGACGGGCGCCGAAAGAACTTGTTGCGTGGTGCGGACTCGGCACCCACGGGACCTCCAGGTCGGCTGCGGCTCGCAGGCGTATACCGCCCCGCGAAAACGACAAAACAGCGCCGACCAGACTTCCCGGCATGCCTCCCGAAGGGAGACCCATGTGTCGGAGCGGTGAATTCCGCCCTCGATCGCCGTAAGTATATCGATAATGTGTGCGACCCGGTGGAACCGATCGGTACGCGCGTCGCCGGTGCGGCGGCAACGCAAAGGCCCCGTACCGAAGTTGTCTTCGGTACGGGGCCGCGTCGAGGGTGGCGGGGCCGCCGGGGGCTCAGTCCTGGCGGCGCGGCAGCACCGCGTGGTCCGGCGCGGCGAGCGAGCGCGACGCCGCGGGCTTGTTCGGGGACTGCGCGGAGGCGTTGACGATCGTGTTCCAGTCGGTCACGTTCTGACCGACGCCCAGGCCCTGGAGCTTGGCGATCACCGCGGGGTCCTGGCCCTCCAGCCAGTCGGTGAGCTGACGGAAGGTCACGCACCGCACGTCGGCCTTCGTGCAGACCGAGGTCACCGTGTCCCGGACGGCATTCATGTAGATGCCGCCGTTCCAGTCCTCGAAGTGATTACCGATGAACAACGGCGCGCGATTGGTGGTATAGGCGCGCTGGAATCCGTTCATGTAGAAATCGTGGGCTTCCTTTTCCCACGCGTCCTTCTTGGACGGGTCGAACTTGCCGTGCACCGCTTCCTGCTCGTACATGATGTTGTAGTCCATGGAGAGCTGCGACTTGGTCGGGCTGCCCGGCCACGGAAGCGACTGGAGCGGGAAGTCCCAAATGCCGGTCTCCTTGCCGCGCTTGGGCCACACCTGAAGACCGCCGGGAGAACTCGCGTCGTAGCGGAATCCCATTTCCTTGGCGGCCCGCATCAGATTCGGCTGGCCCTCCAGGCACGGGGCCCGGCCGCCGATGAGTTCCTTGCCCGGCGCGTAGTCGAACGGCAGCGGCGGCAGGTCGGCGTACCCGGTGTTGGTCTTCCAGTTCTGGACGAACTTGACCGCCTGCTCGGTCTCGTTCTTCCAGTCCGCGGGGCTCCAGCTCTTGCCGCTCGTGGCGCTGTTGCAGAAGTGCCCGTTGAAGTGCGTGCCGATCTCGTTGCCCTTGAGCCAGACCTCACGCATCTGGATGATCGTATTGCGCACCGTTTCGTCCGACATGAAGTTGATGTCGGACGCGCCGGCCGCGTGCTTCGGGCCGGTGTACATGGCCTTCTTCGTCTTCGGCAACGTGTAGATACCGCTCAGGAAGTACGTCATCTGAGCCTTGTTCGCCTCGGACAGCTTCGAGAATTCCGAGACCAGCTTGTTTCCGTCCTCGGCCGCGCCGTCCCAGGAGAAAATGACGAACTGCGGCGGTTTCTCGCCCGGCTTGAGCTTCTCCACCTTGGGCTGGTTCGGCTGGGGGCCGGTGTCGGCGGTCGAGCCGTCGCCGATCGGCTTGACCGGACCTCTCGGTTTGTCCGATTCCTTGCCCGGAGCGCTCGGATTTCCGTTGCCAGGGTTCTTTGCAGAGGAATTGCCGGAATCTTTCCCGTCCTTTGCGAAAACCACGAAACCGATAGCGGCCAGGACTGCGACAACGACGAGCACCGCAGCGCCGCGGACAGTTCGCACAGTTCACCTCTTCCCATGGACATGCCGGACCGGGCTGTATTACCTATCGATACATACGCACGCCGGGCCCACCCGGTTGCGTGCGTGCCCGGACCTTTCACCGCGTACCCGAGTCGGGACGCGGCGGATCACCCGGCATACGTGAGCGCGGACACATCACCGTACGGGGAGTCGGGCCCCGGAAGCGATCCGAGCCGGGCGGGCGTCAGGGGTCGCTCCGGAACTCGATGCGGCCGCTGTACATGCCCATCGCACAGGTCCAGGTCAGGGTGCCGGCGCGCGGTGTGCCCAGGTCGATTTCGGCCGCCCCGGTCACCGGCAACACCCGCTGCTCGTCCCGGGCGGGCAGCACGAAGCCCCGGGTGCAGCCGGTGGTGTGGTCGGTACGCAACACCAGCACGGTGCGCACGCCGGCCCGGGCCAGCGCGCGGGCCGGGTGGTAGCCCTCGTTCCCGACCCGGACGGTGACTCGTTGCACGCCGTCGGTGCCCGTGCGCGCCGCCGCGTGATCCACGGTGCCCGCCGCGGCCGGCGTCCACCAGCCGCCCAGGCGCAGTCCGGAGGCGATCGTCCACGCGGCCACCGCGAGCACCAACAGGCCCAGGAGCGCGGTCGGTCGGCCGCGCAGCACTCGTCCGGAGGCGCCGACCAGCAGGCCGAGCGCGGCGAACAGCGGGAGGGTGCCGAGCACGAAACCGGTCAGCACGGCGGCTCCGCCGAACGCGTTTCCCGAGGTCACCGCGACCAGTTCGACGCCCAGGGTGACGCCACACGGCACCAGCACGGTGGCGGCGCCCAACAGCAGTGGACCGCGGCCGGCGCCGCGGGCGAAGGCGCGCGGCAGCAGCCTGCCGACCCCGGGCACACCGAGCATGGACAGGCCGAAGAGCACCATCAGCGCGCCCGCCAGGAGCAGCAGGATCGCGCGGGTGCCGGGGGTCGGTTGGATCGCGCCGCCGAGCAGCCCGAGCAGGGCGCCCAGGACGGCGTGCGCGGCGAGCTTGGCGCCCAGGAAAACGGCCAGCGCCCGGGGGAGCAGGCCGCGCGGCACTGTCGTCGGGCAACCGGCGGCCGGGGTCGGGCGTGGCCGGACGGCGCCGGCGAGCAGGCCGCCCTGGACCGCCGCGCAGGACGCGCCGCCCGCGACGAACCCCGCACCGAGCCCGGTCGCGAACAGTGTGAGTACCTGCACGGAACCACCCCCACTCCGGGGAGATTACGGGCCATCACACACGGTGTGGAAGGTTCTCGACGCGAAACACCTGATTCACCCATGTGGGTGCATATTTTACGTTCTGAAAAGAATAGCCTTACTGTGACAAGGTAAACACTTAGAGTTAACTTGGCCTATCCGGCCCGGCACTCTTGTTCGACCCTGCGCGCCGCCACCCCTGCGGCAGCCATGCCCGCCATGACATGACTGACATGACTGACCCCGGAGGACACGGACATGCCCGTTGCCCCTGACATCACGCTCGCGCCGGTCTCCCGAATCGCCGCGCTGCGCGCGGATTTCGGCGCCTCACTCGTGGTTTTCCTGGTTGCCGTGCCGCTGTCGCTCGGCATCGCACTCGCAGCCGGCGCCCCTCTCGGCGCCGGCATCATCTCGGCCGTGGTCGGCGGCATCGTGGTCGGCCTGATCGGTGGCGCACCGCTCCAGGTGAGCGGTCCCACCGCGGGCCTGACCGTGATCGTGGCCGGCCTCGTCCAGACCTACGGCTGGCGGGTGACCTGCCTGGTCACCGTCGGCGCCGGCCTGCTCCAGATCCTGCTCGGCGTGCTCCGGGTGGCCCGCGCCACCCTCGCGCTGTCGCCGGCCGTCGTGCACGGCGTCGTCGCGGGCATCGGCGTGGTGATCGCGCTGGCCCAGTTGCACGTGGTCCTGGGCGGGGCGCCGCAGCGCTCGGCCTGGGAGAACCTGCACGAACTGCCCACCCAGGTGGGCAATCTGCGTGCCCCGACGGTCGCGGTCGGGGTGATCACCGTGGTCCTGCTGCTCGGTTGGCCGATGCTCGGCAGGCTGCCCGGGCGGTGGGCGCGGCTCGGCCGGGTGCCCGCGCCGCTGATCGCGGTCTCGCTCGCCACGGTGACCGCGAGCGTCCTGCACCTGAACGTGGCCCGGGTGGACCTGTCCTCGATCGCCCTCACCACCCCGGTGTTGCCGCCGGCGGGCGCGTGGGGCGCGATCGCGGTGGGTGTGATCAGCGTCGCGTTGGTCTCCGGCATGGAGTCGCTGCTCTCGGCCGCCGCGGCGGATCGGCTGCACCACGGGCCGCGCGCCAAGCTCGATCGCGAACTGATCGGTCAGGGCGTGGGCAACGTGGTCTCCGGCGCGATCGGCGGCTACCCGGTGACCGGCGTGGCGATCCGTTCGGTGACCAACGTGCGGGCCGGTGCGCTCACTCGGGCCGCGACGATCATGCACGGCGTGTGGGTGATGTTGTTCGTGGGCCTGCTCGGCGCCTTCGTCGAGCGCATCCCGCTCGCGGTGCTGGCCGCGCTGGTGATGGTGGTCGGCATCCAGATGGTCAGCCTCGCGCACATCCGACACGTGCACCGGCATCGCGAGTTCCCCGCCTACGCGGCGACCATCGCCGGGGTGATCCTGGCCGGCGTGCTCCAAGGCGTGCTGCTCGGCGTGGTGGTCGCGGTGCTCACCGCGCTGTATCGGCTCAGCCGCAGCACCGTGCGGGTGCATCCCGGCGACGGCGTGTTGCACGTCGAGGTGCACGGCTCGTTGACCTTCCTGTCGGTGCCGCGACTGTCCCGAGTGCTGGGCAAGTTGCCGCCGGGCGAGCACGTCGTGGTCGACATGACGGTGGACTACCTCGACCAGGCCGCGTTCGAGGCGGTGCACTCGTGGCGCGTGGGCTACCTCGCGCGCGGCGGTCGGGTGGACATCGAGGAGATCCACGACGGTTGCTACGAGCGGGCCGCGGGCGGTTCGCCGGGCCCCAGGCGCTCTCGACTGACCCCCTCGCCGCGTTGGTTCGCGCCGTGGTGGCACTGGCAGCGGGCCTGCCCGCGCGAGGACGGCACCGCGTCCCAGGCGCTGGTGGCCGGTGCGCGCGAGTTCCAACAGCGCACCGCGCCGCTGGTCCAGCCGTTCCTGGAGCGGCTCGCGCTGGAGGGACAAAAGCCCGCACAACTGTTCATCACCTGCGCCGATTCGCGGATCGTGCCGAACCTGATCACCGCGAGCGGCCCCGGGGACCTGTTCACCGTGCGCAACGTCGGCAACCTGGTGCCGCGCGGCGAGACCGGGCAGGCCGGCTCCGACACGGCCGACGCGTCGGTGGGCGCGGCGATCGAATACGCGGTGGCGGTGCTCGGGGTGCGCAGCATCACGGTGTGCGGGCACTCCGGTTGCGGGGCGATGGGCGCGCTGCTCGACAAGGTCGGCAAGGCGCCCGAGGCCGGGGCGGAGCCCGGCACGACGCCGCACCTCGACCGTTGGCTGCGCAACGGCGAATTGTCGCTGGCGCGCTTCACCGCCGGCCCCGCGCCGACCCTGACCGGGTATCGGGTACCACCGGTGGAACAACTGTGCCTGACCAACGTGGTCCAGCAGTTGGACAACCTGCTCGACCACGCGGTGGTCGCCCAGGCGGTGGCCGCAGGACGACTGCGCCTGTTCGGGCTCTACTTCGACCTCGCCTCCGCGCAGATGTACCTCTACGACGGCGTGCGCGGCGATTTCGGGCCGGTGGACGCGGAGCGGGCGGAGTCCGGGGCGCTGCCGGAGGTGCTCGCGACGGGCGCCGAAGATCACACTTTTCCGGCACTCAATGCGGGGTAGCCACCCCGTACGATCTCGCCGTCGGCCACGATGCGCCGTGGCCCGAGAAGTGGTCTAAACCAATCGCGGTCCTCCTCTTGCCGGCTCGGGCCGGTCCCTGATGAGCTACGGCGGAAGGAACCGACCGCAGCAGCACGGAGGAGTACGCGTGAGCAACGCAGACCGGAACACCGGGGACAAGGCCCAAGAGGCACTGTCGAACCTGCTGCGCGAGGAGCGACGCTTCGCGCCCCCGCCGGCGCTCGCGGAGGCCGCCAACGTCAAGGCCGAGGCGTACGAGCGGGCGTCGGCCGACCGGCTCGGCTTCTGGGCCGAACAGGCCCGGCGGCTGGACTGGGCGGTGGAGCCGCAGGAGACGCTGGACTGGTCGACGCCCCCGTTCGCGAAGTGGTTCGCCGACGGCAAGCTCAACGTGGCCTACAACTGTGTCGACCGGCACGTCGAGGCGGGCCACGGCGACCGGGTGGCGATCCACTTCGAGGGCGAGCCGGGCGACACCCGCACGCTGACCTACGCCGACCTCAAGCGCGAGGTGTCCAAGGCGGCCAACGCGCTCACCTCGCTGGGCGTCGAGGCGGGCGACCGGGTGGCGATCTACCTGCCGATGATCCCCGAGGCGGTGATCTCGATGCTCGCCTGCGCGCGCATCGGCGCCCCGCACTCGGTCGTCTTCGGCGGCTTCTCGGCGGACGCGGTGTCCTCACGTGTCAACGACAACGACGCGCGGATCGTGATCACCGCCGACGGCGGCTACCGGCGCGGCAAGCCCTCCGCGCTCAAGCCCGCCATCGACGAGGCGTTGGAGTCCTGCCCGGACGTGCGCAACGTGCTCGTGGTGCGTCGCACCGGCGGCGACGTCGCGTGGACCGAGGGCCGCGACATCTGGTGGCACGACCTGGTCGACGCGCAGTCCGAGGAGCACGAGCCGCAGGCGTTCGACGCCGAGCACCCGCTGTTCATCCTGTACACGTCGGGCACCACGGGGAAGCCGAAGGGCATCCTGCACACCTCCGGCGGTTACCTGACCCAGGCGAGCTACACGCACCACGCGGTGTTCGACCTCAAGCCCGAGACCGACGTCTACTGGTGCACGGCCGACATCGGCTGGGTCACCGGGCACTCGTACATCACCTACGGCCCGCTCTCCAACGGCGCCACCCAGGTCATGTACGAGGGCACACCGGACTCGCCGCACCAGGGCCGCTGGTGGGAGATCGTGGCGAAGTACGGGGTCACCATCCTGTACACCGCGCCCACCGCGATCCGCACCTGCATGAAGTGGGGCGACGACATCCCCGCGAAGTTCGACCTGTCCTCGCTGCGCGTCCTGGGCAGCGTCGGCGAGCCGATCAACCCCGAGGCGTGGATCTGGTACCGCGAGCACATCGGCGCCGGGAAGACCCCGATCGTCGACACGTGGTGGCAGACCGAGACCGGCGCGATCATGATCAGCCCGCTGCCGGGCGTCACCTCGACCAAGCCGGGTTCCGCGCAGCGCGCGCTGCCGGGCATCTCGGCCAAGGTGGTCGACGACACCGCGACCGAGGTGCCCGACGGCGGTGGCGGCTACCTGGTGCTCGACCAGCCGTGGCCGTCGATGTTGCGCACCATCTGGGGCGACGACCAGCGGTTCCAAGACACCTACTGGTCCCGCTTCGACGGGCTGTATTTCGCCGGCGACGGTGCCAAGAAGGACGAGGACGGCGACATCTGGCTGCTAGGCCGGGTGGACGACGTGATGCTCGTCTCCGGCCACAACATCTCCACCACCGAGGTCGAGTCGGCGCTGGTCTCGCACGCCAAGGTCGCCGAGTCGGCCGTGGTGGGCGCCACCGACGCGACCACGGGCCAGGCGATCGTGGCGTTCGTGATCCTGCGCGGCTCGGCCGGGGACTCCTCCGACGAACTCGTCGCCGAACTGCGCGAGCACGTCGGCCGGGTGCTCGGCCCGATCGCCAAGCCCAAGCGCATCCAGGTGGTCACCGAACTGCCCAAGACGCGCTCCGGCAAGATCATGCGCCGCCTGCTGCGGGACATGGCCGAGGGCCGCACGCTGGGCGACGTCACCACGCTGACCGACTCGTCGGTGATGGACCAGATCTCCGCGCAGCAGTCGTCGGCGGCGGCCGAGGACTGAGCGGGATCTGCGGGCCCGGGGCGGCCCGTCCCTTCGGGGGCGGGCCGCCCCGCCGCGTTCAGACCCCGGCGGAGATCGCCTGCGGGCCGAGCACGAACGCCGAGTCGACCTGCTCGGCGAGATCGACGCCGGTCTTGGCGTTGGCCCAGCTTTGTGCGTTCCGCAGGTGGAACTCGACCATCTGCGCGGTGTATCGCTCCCAGTCGCGGTGTTCGAAGCGGGCGTCACAGGCACGCGCCAACGTGTGCAACGCGGCGCGGTTGGCCGGCTCCAGCGTCTCGAAGCCGGGCGCGCGGCCCTTCTCCAGGGCGCGGACGAAGTCGGACTGCACGGTCCAGGTCAGCAGGTCCGCGCCGACGTGCTCGCGCAGGAACTCGACGT
The DNA here is from genome assembly GCF_040629175.1 of Embleya sp. NPDC005971. Classification (NCBI taxonomy): domain Bacteria; kingdom Bacillati; phylum Actinomycetota; class Actinomycetes; order Kitasatosporales; family Streptomycetaceae; genus Embleya; species Embleya sp. NPDC005971. The sequence goes on from NZ_JBEXUX010000036.1 coordinate 103,116, forward strand.
CCTCGGGGCCCTGGACCTTGTTGCCGACGACCGCGAGCGACACGCCCCAGTCGCGCGCGTAGTCGCGGTATTGCCGGTAGACGCCGACGCCCCGGCGGGTCGGTTCGGCGACCAGGAAGGTGAGGTCGAAGCGGGTGAACAGCCCGGAGGCGAACGAGTCGGACCCGGCGGTCATGTCCACCACCAGGTATTCGTCGGCGCCGTCGACGAGATGGTTGAGGTAGAGCTCCACCGCGCCGACCTTCGAGTGGTAGCAGGCCACCCCCAGGTCGGACTCCTCGAACGGACCGGTGGCCATCAGCCGCAGACCGGGCAGTCCGGGCACCTCGCGCGCGCACGCAGCGTGGATCGGGTTGTCGTCGGCGAGTCGGATCAGCCGCGAACCCCGGCCGGGCGGCGTGGTCTTGACCATCTCGGTGACCGAGCCGATCCGCGGGTTGTCGCCGCGCAGCCACTCCTTGATCGCGGGCAACTCGGCGCCCATCGCGGGCAGTGCCGCGGCGGCGCGTTCGTCCAGGCCGAGGGCCACGCCCAGATGCTGGTTGATGTCCGCGTCCACGGCGACCACCGGCCGGCCGGTGGTCGCGAGATGTCGGATGAACAGGGACGACAGCGTGGTCTTGCCGCTGCCGCCCTTGCCGACGAAGGCGATCTTCACGGATGGGCCCTTCGGTGACGGTCCGAACGTCCGGGGCCGACGACGCGGGTCCGGCATTCGGGTTTGACAATCGTTTTCGAATAGGATCATCCGTCGCTTACCGTGTCCGCGTCAAGTCGTTCGGTGAGCACGCGCCGGCGGGTGGGTCGACGGGTGGGCCTCGCGCGGACCGGTGTCGCGGACGGTTTCCGGCGCGGCGTAGGGTCACCCGGGTGAGCACCGCAACCGATCCCCTCGCCGCCCTCGCCGCCCTGCCCGGCGTGCCGGAGTCCGTCGAGGACACTCGCAAGGCCGTCGACCGGCTGCTCGGCCACCGCACGATGCGCCGCCGCAGCATGGACATCAGCGCCGAGTCCGCACTGCGCGGCGCGCGGGCGAGCGCCGCCCTCGAAGGGGTCGACTGGTCGCTGGAGGAGATCCGCCGCCGCACCGACTTCTCGGCCTCGGGCCGGGACGGCGCGGTGATCGCGGGCGCGCTGCGGTTGTCCGCCGAGATCGGCTCGCTGCTGGGCACCTGGGGGCACAGCCCGCTCCAGGTGCTGGCCCGGCTGCATGTGGTCGCCGCCGCCGACGCGGTGCCCGCCGAGGCGCTCGGCCGGCCGCGCCGCGACGGCGAACTGCCCGGGCCGCTGCCGTCGGCGGAGGAGGTGGCCGCCCGCCTGGACGGGTTGTCCCGACTGCTGCTCGCGCCGTCCTCGGCCCCCGCGATCGTGGTCGCCGCGGTCACCCACGCGGAGATCCTCACGCTCGCCCCGTTCGGCTGGGGCAACGGCCTGGTCGCCCGGGCCGCGCAGCGGATCGTACTGATCACCCGCGGCCTGGACCCCAAGGGCGCGGCCGTGCCCGAGGTCGGCCACCTGGACCTGGGCGTGGACGCCTACGCGGCGGCGCTGCGCGCGTACGAGAGCGGCACCGCGGCGGGTGTGGCGACCTGGATCGGGCACTGCGCCGAGGCGATGACGCTGGGCGCGCGGGAGAGCGTCGCGGTCTGCGAAGCGGTGATGCGCGGGATCTGATCCGTCCTGTGGGCGGGACGGCACGACCGGCTCGGCGGGGCCCGGGAAACGAGACGGCGGCGCCCTTGCGGACGCCGCCGTTTGCGCACTCCCACCGGGGTACCAAGCGTGTACCAGTTATGACGATCGGCCCCGGCATGCGCATCCACGGGGGGAAGAACATGCAGGTCGTCCGACGCGTTCGGCCCCTACGAGGGTCGGTCGCACGTGGGTTCCCGGCGGTCGTGTTCGGTCCGCGCGAGCCGACCGCCGAAGCGGGGCCGTACGGGCCGTTGGTCCCTTTTCTAGTGGGTTGCCGGGAGGAGGGGAACCCCTGGCCCAAGATCTTTACTTTTGGCCTTTGTCGGATTTGCTCCCGATCCGCCGTGTGGTCGACCCGCCGGCGTGTCGGCCGGCCCGGCGGGCGATGCGCCTCCCGTGGGTGTTCGGGGTCAGCGGCGCTTCTTGGCGAGGTACCAGACGAAGCCGGCCGCGGTGGCACCCGCGCCGATCGCGGTCGCCGCGAGCACGGGGCGCGAGGGCACCGACAGCGACGGCACCCGCTGGCGCAGCGCGACCGGCCGGCTGAACACCAGCACCGGCCAGCCTCGCCCGGTCGCCTCGCGGCGCAGGCCGCGATCGGGGTTGACCGCGTACGGGTGGCCGACCTCCAGAAGCATTGGCAGGTCGGTGATCGAGTCGCTGTACGCGTAGCAGGAGGCGAGGTCGTAGCCCTCGGTTCGGGCCAACTCCTTGACCGCCGCGGCCTTGTTGGGCCCATACGCGTAGAAGTCGATGTCGCCGGAGTAGCGGCCGTCCTCGACCACCATCCGGGTGGCCACCACCCGGTCCGCGCCCAGCATGTCGCCGATCGGCTCGACCACCTCGGCGCCGGAGGAACTGACGATGACCACGTCGCGACCCGCGGCGTGGTGTTCCTCGATCAGGGAGGCGGCCTCGTCGTAGATGATCGGGTCGATCATGTCGTGCAGGGTTTCCGCGACGATCTCGCGCACCTGCTGGACGTCCCAGCCGCGGCACAGCGCGGAGAGATATTCACGCATGCGCTCCATCTGGTCGTGATCCGCGCCGCCGACGAGGAAGACGAACTGCGCGTATGCACTCTTGAGGACGGAGCGGCGATTGATGAGGCCGCCGTGGTAGAAGGATCTGCTGAACGCCAGCGCACTGGACCTGGCGATGATGGTCTTGTCGAGGTCGAAGAAGGCTGCTGTCCGCTTCGGAGCCTGGGTTTCCACAGTTCACGAGGATAAGGGCAGCCATTCGGCGTAAACTCCACGTCGTGGGTTTGCTAGAGAACCCCCTCGGGTACATCCTGGAAGTCACGGATCGTTCGCGACCGTGCTAACCCGGTCCGACTCCTCCCCCCCCGAGTCGGCCGTGGAGACGACCCCCGCTCTCCCCCCCGGCGGGGGTCGTCGCTTGTCCGGGGGCTTTTTTGCGTCCGTACCCCTGTGTGGGCCGGTTCTTTGTCCGACTCATCGCGTGCGGGCGGGATTCGTCACCGTAGTGTCCGGGCCGGTTCGGATCGAATCCTCGATTCCGGGTCGGCCGTCCGTGTGTGGTCGGTGACCTTTTCGGACCTGCCCTTCTCCGGTGTTTCCGGTGGATTCCCGGGCGATTTTCGGCGTGTCACGGGCGCGTCGACGCGATGAGTCCGTCCGGGACGGTCCGGCCGTCCCTCGCACGAGTGAATCCGTCGTCCACAACCGCGGGCTTGTACACAGGCACGAACCACCCGCTCGGCCGAGCGCGCGCCGGCGGCGACGGTGGGGTCAGTTCTCGGGAGGGCCGGTTCGGACGGACCTCCCCGACCCCTGGAGGTTCCGTGGCAGCGCTCTCCCCACCGCGGCCGGCCCGCCCGCTCCTGGTGACCGGTGATCCGACCCTGCTCGACGAACTTCTGCGGTTGTGCGCCGCGGCCGGGATCGAGCCCGAGGTGCAGCCGGACGCGGGCGCGGCGCGGACCGCGTGGCCGGCGGCGCCGCTGGTGATCGTCGGCGACGACGTGACACCGGGTCTGGCCCGCTGCGGACTGCCCCGCCGGGAGGACGTGGTGCTGATCGGCGCCGACCTGGACGACGGCGACGTGTGGCGACGGGCCCTGGACGTCGGGGCGGACCACGTGGTGTTCCTGCCGGACGCGGAGGCGTGGATCGTCGATCGACTGGGCGATGTCGCGGAGGGCACCGGGCCGGACGCGCACACGATCGCGGTGCTCGGCGGTTGCGGCGGCAGCGGGGCGAGCACGTTGGCCTGCGCGCTCGCAGTGACCGCGGGACGCCGGGGGCTGAACACCGCGCTGGTGGACGTGGATCCACTGGGTGGGGGACTGGACGTGCTGCTCGGCGGTGAGGACGAGAGCGGCCTGCGTTGGCCGGACCTGGCGAGCGCGCGGGGCCGGATCGACGGCGGTGCGCTGTCCGACGCGCTGGTGCACCTGCACGGGCTGACCGTGCTCTCGTGGGATCGCGAGCGACCGCCGGGGATTCCGCCGGACACGATCCGCTCGGTGGTGCGGGCGGTGCGCAGACGGCACGACGTCGCGGTGCTCGACGTGCCGCGGCACACCGACTCGGCGGGGGCGGAGGCACTGCGGCAGTGCGATACCGGGTTGTTGGTGGTGCCGGCCGAGGTGCGGGCGCTGGCCGCGGCGGCGCAGGTGTCGGCGCGGGTCGGTCCGATGGTGCGTGACCTGCGGGCGGTGGTGCGGCAGCCGAGTTCCTCGGGGCTGACCTCGGAGGCGGCCGCGCGCGGTCTCGGCCTGCCGCTCGCGGGCGAGTTGCGACCGGAGGCGGGATTGTCGGCCGCCGCCGAGCGGGGTGATCCGCCGGGGCTGCGCTCACGCGGGCCGTTGGCCCGGTTCTGTCGGGAGTATCTGGCGGGCAATCCGGCCGGCGTGGTGCGTCGGGAGGCCGCGTGAGTGCGCGCGAGGTGCCGCCGATGCCGCCGTTTCCGCCGCCGACGCCGCTGCCGGGTGGGTCGCCGCCGCGGGGCGGGCGGCAGGTGCGGCCGACGGGGGTGCCGCAGCCGCCGCCGTGGCCGGTGCCGACGCCGGCGGAGGGCGGTACCGGGGTCTTCTCGGCGCCGCAATTGCGACCGGTGCCGGTGGCCGGCCCCGCCGCGTCGGTGCCGGCGCCGCCGGATCCGGGGCTGGTCGAGGCGGTGCGGTCGCGGTTGGCCGCGGGCGGACACGAGCCGACGCCCGGTGCGGTGGCGGCGGCGCTGCGGGCCGAGGGGCGGGTGCTCGGCGAGGCGGCGTTGCCGGACCTGGTCCGGGCGTTGCGCTCGGAGATCGCCGGGGCCGGGCCGCTGGACGCGCTGCTGCGTGATCCCGAGGTCACCGACGTGCTGGTCAACGCGCCCGACGAGGTGTGGATCGACCGGGGCGCGGGGCCGCAGCGCACGGCGGTGACGTTCGCGGACGACGCGGCGGTGCGGCGGCTCGCCCAGCGGTTGGCGAGCGGCGCCGGGCGGCGGCTGGACGACGCCTCGCCGTATGTGGACGCCACGCTCGCCGACGGGATCCGGCTGCACGCGGTGCTGCGTCCGGTCGCGGTGCGCGGCACGTGCCTGTCGTTGCGCGTGCCTCGGCGCACCTCGTTGGGGCTGGCCGATCTGGTCCGGGTCGGTTCGTTGTCGCCGGTTGCGGCCGAACTGCTGTGTGCGGTCGTCTCGGCTCGCGCCGCGTTCCTGGTCTCCGGGGGCACCGGATCGGGCAAGACCACGCTGCTCGGAGCGCTCCTCGGCTGCGCTCATCCCGCCGAACGGCTCTTGTTGGCCGAGGACTCGGCCGAGCTGACGCCGCGTCACCCACATGTGGTGCGGCTCGAGTCGCGGCCGGCCAACGTCGAGGGCGCGGGCGAGGTGACGCTGCGGGATCTGGTGCGTCAGGCACTGCGGATGCGGCCGGATCGACTCGTGGTCGGCGAGGTGCGCGGCGCCGAGGTGGTCGAGTTGCTCGCCGCGCTCAACACCGGCCACGAGGGCGGGTGCGGTGTGTTGACCGAACTAGTTTCTTTATTTATGCAGGTCAGAGGGCACTCTGCTAGCTTCCCCGCATGCTCGATGAACAACGTCCCGCACGGGATCTCCAGAGCTTCGTGCTGCCGGAAATCGGCCGGTTGCTGGAGACGAAGGACCCGTGGGATCCATGGCGGTTACAGGATCCGTCCGGTCAAACGGTGCAGCCCGTCGCGGTCTTCTTCAAGGAGTTGACGGCGGGTGACAGCTCACCGCTGACGCCGCGCTCGTACGGCATGGACCTGCTGCGCTGGTACCGATTCCTGTGGGCCTTCGAGATCGAGTGGGACCGTGCCGTCCGGGAGGACGCCAGGGACTTCGTGCTCTGGATGAAGCTGGCCGACAAACCGGTGCGCGTCCACTGGCGGCACCGGAGCAAGGGCCCCTCGGCCCCGTCCCCGCCGGCTCGAGTCGGCGGCCCGGCACCCGGAACACCGAATCCGGTGACCGGAAAGCCCACCCGCGGAGCGAAGTACGCCGCCACGACGCGGGCCCACTGCGAGACCGTGCTGCGGACGTTCTACGACTTCCACCTGGAGCGCAACACCGGGTCGCTCCTGGTCAATCCCTTCCCGCTCGCTCGGGGCCGCCGCACGGCCCGAGCGAACGCACACCACAACCCGGAGAAGGAACACCGGAAGCAACGCGCGGGCCTCTACCGGCCCAAGATCCCGAAGCGAATCCCACGACGCATCCCGGACGACGAGTACGCCGACGTCTTCGCCGGCCTGCGTTCGCACCGCGATCGGGCCCTGCTCGCCTTCTGGCTCTCCACCGGCGCCCGCGCCGAGGAACTGCTGACGTCGCGCCAGGTGGACGCGGTCGTCGGCCGGCAGACGATCGGGGTGATCCGCAAGGGCACCCACGTCTATCAGGAACTGCCCGCCACAGGCGATGCGTTCGTCTGGCTGCGGCTCTACCAGGAACAGGCCTGGCGCGACGGCGTCCCCCGCGGCCGCACGCAGCCTCTGTGGTGGACCCTGCGCCGCCCCTGGCGGCCGTTGGCCTACGACGCGGCCCGCATGATGTTCAACCGCGCCAACGAGCTCCTGGGCTCCAACTGGACCCTCCACGACCTGCGGCACACGGCGACGTTCCGGATGCTCGACGACCCGACCATGCCGCCGGTCTACGTCCAGCACATCCTCGGCCACCGATACCTGTCGACCCTGGACATCTACAACAACCCGTCGCAGGACGACGTGATCGTCGCAGGCCTGGCGCATCACGAGCGTCAGCGCCGCAAGCGCGAGAGCCCGCCGCCGGCGGCCTCGCCCGCCGCCTACAACCAGGACTCGCTGAACAACCTGTTCGGAGGACCGACTCCTTGACCACCACGGCAGAAACGGTGACGGGCGGACCCGCCACGCTCCCTCTCGGCTGGGGCCAAGTCCCGGCACTGATGGAGAAGTTCCCCCCGCGGACGCCGGCGACGACCTGGCCCGCGACCGAGGCCTCCCGCGAGGAGATCCTCGACACGCTCGGGAAACCGCCGTTCCGGACAGCGACGAAGAGCGCCCAGCAGGCGAGGTTGCAGGGCGCGCGGTGGATCATGAGATGGCTCGCCACGTTCCCGGGCGAGAACTGGCAGCAGCGCTGGCAGGCATGTCCCGCCTCTGCGGACGCCCGGGGCTGGACGTCGCATATCCGCAGATTCGGGCAGGAGATCGGTGCTCGTCCGACCCATTCGGCGATGACCGCGGGCCTCCTCGCCTTGATCTGCGCGGACGCGGTCCGCCCGGACCTTTCGTGGCTTGCGTCGAGGAATTCGCGCTTTCTGCGACTCGGGGTCGAAGCCACCCGCGACGCCGAAGGGTTCGCCCGGCTCAGGGCCGACGTCCCCACGGACGTGCTCGAGTCACAGGACGGCTCACGGGCCCTGATCGTGCTCGCGCACCTCGTGGTCGCCTACGGAGGCGGCATCGAGGACATCCGGGTCGGGGACCTGTTGGCCTTGCGGGCCCGCAGTGCCACGAACCGGACACGGCCGATTCAACTCGCCTACGGATGGCTGCGCGACACGGGCCGGTTCCCGGCCGACGCCCCGGGGACACTGTTCCACCTGGAGGTCCGCGGGCC